>JADZCY010000141.1 GCA_020851325.1 Acidobacteriota bacterium
CGGTACGTTCGACAGGACGTCGGTCGAGATGTGCAGCGTCGACGCCTGCACGCCGTGCAGGTCGCGGCGCGGCGCAAACATGATGCGCTGCGCCAGGCGGCCGGCCCACCACGTGAACCCGCGTCCCCGCCACTCGAACCACTCGTCCTCGATCTGGAGGCGATCGATGATGAAGTTCAGGACCCCGGCTTCGATATCGGTCTTCACGACGGCACGCTCACGCGAACATGGTACAGGGCGATGGCCGTCGCCGTCGCGACATTCAGCGAATCGACACGGTCCGTCATCGGAATCCGTAAGTGCACGTCGGCCGCGGTCAGTACCTCGGCGCTGAGGCCACCGCCTTCGGCGCCGGCGACAAGGGCCACGCGCGGCGCCGCCGCCGCCGCTGTGTCGCGACCGGTCGACGGCATCCATTCGGGGAGCGGGACCGCAGACGGCGACGGCGTCAGTGCGGCGCAGACGACACCCTGCGCCTGCAGCAGGCTGAGTGCGTCCATCGCGGACGTGGCCCGCGCCCAGGGCACCTGCAGCGTCGCGCCCATCGACGTGCGGATGGCCTTGCGATACAGCGGATCGCCGCACCCCGGATCGAGCACGACGAGATCGGCGCCGAGCGCGGCGGCGGAGCGGAAGATGCCGCCGATGTTGTCGGGATTGTTGACGCCTTCGAGCACCAGCACTACGCGCGCGCTGCCGATCAGGTCAGGGGTGAGCGTGGTCACCGGTGGCCGCGTGGCCAGCGCCAGGCAGCCCCGATGAATGCGGAACCCGACGAGATCGTCGAGCACCGTCTGCGGCGCGACGAACACCGGCACGTCGTGCGCGTCGAACGTCTCGCGCATCGGCTCCAGCGCCGCCGGCGACACGAGCACCGATTGCGCGCGCCCGTGGAACGGCCCGGGCACGCCCTCCCTGTCGCTGATGACCGCTCCATGGCACGCGTGTGCCGCGAGCAGCACCGGCACGACCAGACGTCCCTCGACAACGAAAAGACCCTCGGCTTCGAGCCGCGCCGGTTCGGCCGTCCAGCGATAGGCGGCGATGCGCGGATCGTCGAGCGACGACACCGCCGCTATCGTTGCCATTCGTTCTTCTGCACCACCGGCATCTGCAGCGCGCGTTCGCGATCGAGATCCAGCGATCCGACGTGGAGCGACAGCGGCGCCTGCACCCACTTGTAGATCGACTGCGAGAACAGCGTCGTGAACCGGGTGGCGTAGCCGGCGCGCCGATCGCCGGGGATGTCGGGGAACAGCGACGCCAGCGCCGCGATCATCTCGTCGCGCGACATCTTCTCGCCCGCATACAGGTGCAGGCAGGCGTCGAGGACGGGGAAGGGCATCAGTTCCTGCTCGGCTTCCTGCGCGTCGGCGAGCTCGGGCCCCGGTTCCGTCGCCAGCGTGTGCGCGATGCCGCTGAAGCCGAAGCGCGCGTGCAGGCGTTCCAGCAGCGCAATCACCACCGTCTTCGGCACGTTCGCGATCACCGACAACGCGCCCTCGAGGTCGCCGCCCATCGTCGTATAGCCGACGGCCTTCTCGCTCATGTCGCCGGTCTGGAGAAACAGCGCACCCGAGGTGTTGGACCAGTTCCACATGCGCTGCCCGCGCAGCCGCGCCTGGACGTTCTGCCGCGTCAACTCCGTTGGCGTGGCACCGCCCAGCATGTCCGTCACCACGCTCATCTCACGATCGGTGGCCTCGTCTATCGGCACGGTCTGCAGCGTCGCGCCCACTTCGCGCGCCAGCGCTTCGGCGGCGTCGCGCGTGGCGGACTGCGAATGCCGGCTCGGCATGTAGAAGGCGTGGATGCGCACCGCGGCCGGCTCCAGCAGTTGCGCGGCGCGCCAGGCCACCAGCAGTGTCAGCATCGAGTCGCGCCCCCCCGAGAGGGCGATGCCCAGTGAGCGGAAGGCCCCGGTCTTCTCGTAGTAGCTGGCGACCCCGAGCGCCAGCGCTTCGAACAGATCATCGAGCGCCTGCTCGCGCGGGTTGAGCGGTGGGTGAGTCGGCGCGGGCAGGAAGAAGCTGCCGCCGTCGGGCGCCGGATACGCGAGCGCATCACGCGACGCCGTGACGTCGTTCACGCGAATCACCGGAACACGATCGGCT
Organism: Acidobacteriota bacterium; assembly: GCA_020851325.1. Taxonomy (GTDB): domain Bacteria; phylum Acidobacteriota; class Vicinamibacteria; order Vicinamibacterales; family UBA2999; genus VFZN01. Next base: position 2,115 of record JADZCY010000141.1, read on the forward strand.
TGCAGCAGATACGCTTCGCAATCGGTCCGCCACGTCGTCGTCTCGACGCGCAGCCGCTGCGTGCGATCGAGATCGACAACGGCCGTCCACGCTCCGCGCATGAAGCGCGGCGCGTCCAGCACGCGCCGGCCATTCTGGAAGATGAAACCGCCGCCATCGTAGATCAGGCCGTCCTGGCCGCCGACGGCGTTGGCGTAGACCAGCACCGTCTGCGTGTCGGCGGAGCGCGTCGCCAGCATCTCGCGCCTCGTCGAGTCCACGCCGACCCGATACGGTGACGCCGATACATTGACGACGATCTCGGCGCCCGAGAACGAGCGCCGCCGCATCGGGCCATCCGGCGACCACGCGTCTTCGCACACCTCCACGGCCAGCGTGCCGAAATCGAAGGCGAACAGGAAATCGCCGAGCGGCACGCCGCCGGCATCGAGCGTCAGGCCGGGTCCGCCGCGCGAGAACGTGCGGCCTTCGTAGAACACGTTGTAGGTCGGCAGCTTCTCCTTCGGCACGAAGGCGAGGATGCGGCCGCGGTGGACGACCGCGGCGCAGTTGAACACCTGCCCGCCGACGCCCACCGCGATGCCCAGCACGAACACGGTGGCAAGGTCGGCGGTGGCGTCGGCAAACGCGTCGAGTTCCTGGCGCTGCGCGTCGAGAAAGCCGCGCCACTGCACGAGGTCTTCCGGCGGATAACCGCCAACGGCCTGCTCGGGGAACGCCGCCACCGTCACGTCGCGCGACGCCAGCGCGACGGCCGCGTCGACCAGGGCGCTCCGGTTCGACCGGACGGCGCCCACGGTGGGACTGGTGCAGGCGACGGCAAGCTGGACGAGACGCATCCGCTCAAGCCTATATCAGCGTGGCGGCAAGTATCTGGAGGGCTGGAGGACTGGAGGGCTGGAGGACTGGAGGACTGGAGGGACTCGAACGACTGCTCGCCCTGTGACGCGCGTCAATCAGGGGCGCGATCCGGCAGTAGGTCCGGTCGGCATCGGCTCGCGCGGCCGTTCGCCCAGCAGGATGCTCGGCTTCGGACGCCGGCGACGCGTCAGCCCGAACTTGACGACGGCGCGGCTCTCGATGTGCGCCATTGCTTCCTCGACCGAGTCGGTGACGAGCATCAGGTCGAGGTCCTCGACCGAGATGGTGCCCGCTTCGATCATGCGCTGGCACATGTCGAGAAACGGCGCCCAGTAGTCGCGACCCATCAGCACGACCGGGAAGTCGTCGATCTTCTTCGTCTGGATCAACGTCAGCGCTTCACTCAGTTCGTCGAGCGTGCCGAAGCCGCCGGGCATGACGACGAAGGCATACGAGTATTTCAGCAGCAGGACCTTGCGAACGAAGAAGTAGTGGCAGTCCACCCATTCGTCCAGATACGGATTGGCGTCCTGCTCGAGCGGCAGGCGGATGTTGCAGCCGACCGACCGGCCTCCCGCTTCCTTGGCGCCGCGATTGGCGCCTTCCATTACGCCCGGGCCGCCGCCGGTCATCACCGTGAAGCCCACGCGCGCCAGCGCCGCGCCGACCTCGCGTGACATCTCGTAGTAGGGATGGCCTTCCTTGAAACGCGCCGATCCGAACACGGTGACGCACGGGCCGACGAAGTGCAGGATGCGGAAGCCGCGCAGGAAGTCGCGGGTCGTCCGCAACAGCATCTGCAGTTCGCGCAGGCGCGACTGCGGGCCTTCGAGAAAGACGATCTCGTCGGCGACGGCTTCGGCGGCCGCTTCGATGTCGGCAGGAGATGAGTGCTTGGGTTCAGGCGATGCGGGCGTCACGGTACAGGAGAAGGGGCCTGTTGTAGAGTCTACAACTATGGCTCGGACCGTCCTGCACTGCGTTCTGTCTGCTGCGCTCCTGTTGTCGTTCGCTCGGCCTGCCATCGCCCAAGGCCTCAGCGGCACCGTCGTCGACGTGTCCGGTCTTGCGGTACCCGGCGCCGAAGTGACGTCGCGCACCTCGGACGGTCGTGCTGCCACGTCCACGACCGCGCTCGACGGGTCGTTCCGCGTCGACGATGGCGCCGCGGCCGTGCGCGTGGCCGCCCCGGGGTTTGCGCCAGCCGAGGTGACCGACGTCGCCGACGGCATGCGCGTCGTGCTGCGGCCGGCCAGCTTTGCCGATTCGGTGGTGGTCACCGCGACGCGCGGCGCCGAACGTCTGCCAAGCGCGGCCAGCGCCACCGTGGTGACTGCCGCCGAACTGAACAACTCGGCCGCCGGCGCGCTCGACGACATACTGCGGTCGACGCCGGGCTTCAGCCTGTTCCGCCGGTCATCCTCACGCGTCGCCAACCCGACCACGCAGGGCGTGACGCTGCGCGGGGTCTCGGGATCGGGTGCGAGCCGCACGCTGGTGTTGTCCGACGGCGTGCCGCTGAACGATCCGTTCGGCAGCTGGGTGTACTGGAACCGCGTGCCGCAGGCGGCGGTGGATCGCGTCGAAGTGGTGCGCGGCGCCACCGGCGATCTCTATGGCGCCGACGCGCTCGGCGGTGTCGTGCAGGTGCTGACCTTCTCGCCGGATCGCACGCGGGCCCGTGCCACGCTCGAAGGCGGTTCGCTCGACACGTTCCGCGGATCGCTGTTCGGCGGCTATCAGCACCAGGGCTGGGCGGCGTCCGGCGCGTTCGAAGCGACCACCACTGACGGGGCCTACACCGTGGCGCCCGAAGCCCGCGGATCGATCGACACGCGCGCCGACAGCGACTATCAGAGCGGGTTCGTCACCGTCGGCCGTCAGGCCGGCGTCTGGAACGCCTGGCTGAAGGGCGCGCTCTACAGCGAGGAACGCGGCAATGGCACACCGGCCCAGGTGAATGACACCGACTGGCGGCAGATCTCCTTCACCACCGGCGGCACCGTCGCCGGCGGCGTGTTCCAGGCGCAGGTAGCCGGCAGCACGCAGGACTACTACCAGACGTTCAGCGCGGTCGCCGCCGATCGCGCCACCGAGCGCCTGACCACGGAGCAGACCACCGACACCGATTTCATGACCCTCGGCGGGCAGTGGACGCGTCCGCTCGGTCGCGTCACGCTGATCGCGGGCGGTGAGTTCCAGCGCACCGAGTCCACGGTGTCCGAGCTCCGCTATTCGGTGACCAACGTGCAGACCGGTCCGTTCTTCGCCGGCGGCACCGAACGCACGGCGGCGCTGTTCTCGCGCGCAAGCGTGCCGGTATCGGACGCCATCACCGTGGACGTCGGCGGCCGTGTCGACTGGTGGAAGTCGGAGCCGACGGATGCGGCGCTGCCCGACAAGGCGGTGACGTTCTTCAGCCCCCGCGCCTCGGTGGCGTGGCGCAGCGGTGAGTATTCCCTTCAGGGCGCTGTCTACCGCGCCAATCGTCCGCCGACGCTCAACGAACTGCACCGCGGCTTCCGCGTCGGCAACGTGCTGACCAACCCGAATCCGCTGCTCGATCCCGAAACGCTCACCGGCGTCGAGGGCGGCGTCCTGCGGTCGTGGTCGAAGCTGTCGGCCCGCGCCACCGCGTTCTACAACGTGCTCGACGGCGCCATCTCGAACATCACGCTGCTGACGACGCCGACGCAGATTACGCGCGAGCGCCGCAACTCGGACGAGATCCGGGCTGGCGGTCTCGAACTCGAAGCCGACGCGCGGTTGACGCCGACGCTGTCGGTGAACGGTCAGCTGGTCCTCACCTCGAGCCACTTCCGCGGATCGGTGGCGACGCCGGCGATCGAAGGCAATCAGGTGCCGCAGGTGCCGGCCGTGCAAGGCGCGATGGGAGTGACGTGGACCGAGCCGCGACTCGCCACGGTCGCCGCGCAGATGCGCTTCTCGGGGCAGCAGTACGACGACGACCTGAACCAGTTCACGCTGGGTGGCTACGGCGTCGTGGACGTGCAGGTGAGCCGCGCCGTCACGCGCGGGTTCGTTGGCTTCGTCGCGGTGGAGAACCTGTTCGATCGCGACTACGACACCGGCCGCACACCGATCCGTCTCGTCGGTTGGCCCCGCACCGTGCGCATCGGCCTGCGCATGGCGATTCACTGAGCTCGGGGGCATCGGGACCGCGGCCGCGCCGCGGTGGGAGCGATGGGAACATCCCGCCACGGCATCGTGCTCTTCGACGGCACCTGCGGATTCTGCGAAGGCTGGGTGCGCTTCATCGCGCGCCATGATGCGGCGGGCTACTTCCGTTTCGCGCCGTCGCAGTGGCCCGAGGCCGAACGCGTGCTGGCGGCGCACGGCCTCACGCGCGAGGCGACGCGAAGCCTCGTGCTGATCGAGAACGGCGCCGTGTATCTGCGGTCATCGGCGACGCTACGTATTGCGGCGCGTCTCGGCTGGCCATGGCGCCTGGCCGCCGCTCTTCTCTGGATTCCCACGCCACTCCGCGATGCCGCCTACCGCATCGTCGCGGCGATCCGCCATCGTCTGGCGGGACGATCGAACGCCTGTGAGATTCCACCGCCGGAATTGCGCGCGCGCCTGATCGGTCGCACCGATATTCCTACCGCGGCGCAGCCCCGGCCCTGATGTCCCCACCGCCGTGAAGCGGCGGTCCTGATGCCCCTACCGCGCCGAAGGCGCGGTCCTGTGATGCGGCGGTCCTGATGCCCCCACCGCGGCGCCGTCGCGGTCCCTATCGTTCCTTCACCCGCGGATCGAGCAGCGATCCGAAGCTGTCCTTGAGCTTCTCCACCTTCGGCAGCGCCGTGAACAACACGTACGGCTGCGCGGGATTTCGCGCCGCGTAGTTCTGGTGATAGGCCTCGGCCTCGTAGAACGCCTCGAGCGGCTCCACCGTGGTGACGATGGGGGAGGGGAAGACGTGCGCGGCGTTCAGTTGCGCGATGTAGGCCTCGACGACCTGCTTCTGCGCCTCGCTGCGATAGAACACCGACGACCGGTACTGCCGGCCGCGATCGTGCCCCTGACGATTCAGCTGTGTCGGGTCGTGCGCGACGTCGAAGAACACCTGCAGCAGCCGGCCCAGGGAGATCTCGGACGCATCGTATTGCACCTCCACGACCTCCGCGTGGTCGGTGGCTCCTGCACACACCGCCTGATAGTTCGCGGTGTCGGCCGTGCCGCCGGCATAGCCGGATCGGACGCCGGTGACGCCGTGCAGCGGCAGGAAGACCGCTTCGACGCACCAGAAACAGCCGCCGCCGAGGACGATCGACCCGGGGGACGGATCGTCGGCGGGGCCGAGATCGAGCAGGGGAGCGGGAAGTGTCGCCATGCCTCGATTAGATCATGATCATGCCCGTTCCGATTCAGCCGTATCATGGCGGCGGAGGCTCGACCGATGAAATATGCGTGTTGCATGGTGATGCTGATGGCCGGTGTGCTGCCGGCGACGGCCCAGACGGTGACCCGCGAGGCCCAGATTGCCCAGGCCGTGCAGGCGGCTCCGGAGGACCGCCGTGCCGGCGCGGCCGTGATGGGGTACGAGAACGGCGCGCTGGTGTCGCTGCGCCCGGGCGCGAACGACCTCATCTGCCTGGCCGACAACCCGTCGGTCGAGGGCTTCAGCGTTGCCTGCTACCACAAGGATCTCGATCCGTTCATGGCCCGCGGCCGCGAACTGACGGCGAAGGGGATCACCGACGACAAGGTGCGCGACCAGACGCGCTACGACGAGATCAAGGCCGGCACGTTGAAGATGCCGAAGGAGCCGCGGATGCTGTATGTGACCACCGGCAAGGGCGTGGACGCCGCCGGCAAGGTGGAGGACGGGTACACGCGCTGGGTCGTCTATGTACCGTTTGCGACGGCGGAAGGGCTGGGACTGGCGGCCCGGCCGGCCGGGCCCGGCGTGCCATGGTTGATGGATGCCGGCACGGGCGGCGCGCACATCATGATCAGCCCGCCGCGGCAGCCACGGTAGCGGCAACCCGCTTGTGTGTCGTCGCGCCCGGCGTGTCTGTCGCGCGCCTGGGGTTTCTCCGATCTTTCCACGGAAGACAGAGCGTGACAAAATGGTACAACAATTGATCCACGCTCCAGCCGAATCGGTCTCATAATGAAGACCGCTGGAACGGTGGATTGCCCTACGCAGCCGTCGCTCGCAGGGCGCGTTCCCGACAGGGAGTCGAGCATGAAAAAGGTTCTGATGGCGGGCGCGACCGTCGCTTTCTGCGGTGCCGCCCTCCTCGCGCAGGGCACGCCTCCTCGTCCCGCGGCACCCGCCGCGGCGGCGCCGGCTGCGCCGGCCCCGGCTGCGGCACGCCAGACGGCCGCTGCGCCCAAGGCGGCGACTGCGCCGAAACCTGCGGCGGCGCATCCGGCCGCTCCGGCCGGTACCTTCAGCGCGGCTGAACAGACCAAGATGGTCGGCCAGTACTGCGGCGGCTGCCACAGCGATCGCGGCAAGGCCGGCGGGTTGTCGCTGGCCAGCTTCGACGCCGCCACGGCGACCACCAACGTCGAGGTCACCGAACAGATCATCCGCAAGCTGCGCGCCGGTATGATGCCGCCGCTCGGCGCGCGCCGGCCCGAGGGCGACGGCCTCGAGCGGCTGGCGACGGCGCTCGAGTCGCGCGTCGACCAGGCCGCGGCGCTCAACCCGAACCCGGGCCGCCGGCCGTTCCAGCGCCTCAACCGCGCCGAATACGCCGCCGCGGTGCGCGACCTGCTCGACGTCGACGTCGACGTCACGGCGTATCTGCCGCCCGACACCATTTCCGCCGGCTTCGACAACGTGGCCGACGTGCAGACGTTCTCACCGGCACTGATGGACGGCTACCTGCGCGCCGCCAGCCAGATCTCGCGTCTGGCGGTGGGCGACCGCAGCGCCAGCGCCACCTCGGTCACCTACAAGATTGGCCGCACCGCCTCGCAGATGCGTCAGGTGGAAGGCGCGCCCATCGGCACGCGCGGCGGCATCTCGGTCATCCACACCTTCCCGGCCGACGGCGACTACGTCTTCAAGATGAACCTGCACAACGAGCCGCTCGGTGGACTGGCCGGGCGCACCTCGATGACGGTGCTGGATCTGAAGGAAGTCGTCGAAGTGTCGATCAACGGCGAACGCGTGGCGCTGCTGCCGCTCAACACGCGGATGAGCGAAACCGACTCGACCAACAGCCTGGATATCTCGACGCCGCCGATTCACGTCAGCGCCGGTCCGCAGCGCGTCTCGGCCGCCTTCATCCAGAACATCGAAGGCCCGATCGACGATCTGCTGACGCCGCTCGAGAACACGCTGGCCGACGTCAGCATCACCTTCGGCGTGACGATGCTGCCGCACCTGCGCGACTTCAGCGTCGTCGGACCGACGAAGGTGACGGGCATCTCGGAGACGCCGAGCCGGGCGCGCGTGTTCACCTGCCGCCCGACCACCGCCGGCGAGGAAGAAGGCTGCGCGCTGTCGATCGTGAAGAACCTGACGGCGCAGGCGTTCCGCGGCGAGCCGACGGCGGCCGACCTGCAGGACGCGATGAAGTTCTACGAACAGGGCCGCGAGCGCGGCGGCTTCGAGGGTGGCGTGCGCATGGCGCTGCAGTCCGTCCTCATGAGCCCGCGCTTCCTGTTCCGTCTCGAACCGATGCCGACGGCGTCGCCGCTGCGCGCCTACCGCGTGTCGGATACCGAGATGGCGTCGCGCCTGTCGTTCTTCCTCTGGGGCACGGCGCCGGACGCCGAACTGGTGCGTGTCGCCCGGCAGGGCGGCCTGCGCACGGCCGCCGGCTTCGACCGCCAGGTGAAGCGCATGCTGGCCGACTCGCGCGCCAAGGCGCTGTCCGAGCGCTTCGCGTCGCAGTGGCTGCGCCTGCAGGACCTCGACAAGATCATTCCGGACTATCTGACGTTCCCGCAGTACGACGCCACGCTGGCCGAAGCGATGAGCACCGAAACGAAGATGCTCTTCGACAGCATCGTCCGCGAGGATCGCAGCGTGCTCGATTTGCTGACCGCGGACTACACGTTCGTCAACGAACGGTTGGCCAAGCACTACGGCCTGCCGAACGTGTCGGGCGCCGGCTTCCACCGCGTGTCGGTGCCGGACTATCGCCGCGGCGTGCTCGGCCAGGGCAGCATCCTGACGCTGACGTCGGTGGCCGATCGCACCTCGCCGGTGCAGCGCGGCAAGTGGGTGATGGAAGTGCTGCTCGGCTCGCCGCCGCCGGCGCCGCCGCCGAACGTGCCGTCGCTCGACGAGTCGGTGTCGTCCACGGCGGGCGGCAAGATGCTGTCGACGCGTGAGCGCATGGAAGAGCACCGCAAGAACCCGTCGTGCAACTCGTGCCACCGCGTCATCGATCCGCTGGGCCTGGCGCTCGACAACTTCGACGCCACCGGCGCGTGGCGCATCAAGGACAACGAGGTTCCGGTCGACTCGGAAGGCGAACTGTATGACGGCGCCAAGGTGAACGGCCCGGCCGGTCTCCGCAACGCGCTCATCAAGCACCAGGACGTGTTCCTCCTGAGCTTCACGGAGAACATGCTGACCTACGCGCTCGGCCGCCGCGTCGAGGCGAGCGACATGCCGATGGTCCGTGCCATCGTCCGCGACGCGAAGAAGCAGAACTACAAGATGTCAGCGTTCGTGCAGGGCATCGCCAACAGCCCGGCGTTCCGGATGGCCGCGCCCGAAGCGCCGGCCGGCAAGAACGCCAACGAGATGGACAAGGCCGTTCGTTAGGACTCGAGGAGACGACCCGATGATCATCACCAAGAAGCACCTCTCCCGCCGCCACGTGCTGAAGGGCATGGGCGTCACGATGGCGCTGCCGTTCCTCGAGGCCATGGTGCCGGCCGGAACCGCGCTCGCCAAGGCCGCGCCGAAGCGCGTGCGCCTGGCCGCCATCGAGATCGTGCACGGCGCCGCCGGCAGCACGGCCTTCGGCCAGAAGAAGTTCATGTGGGCACCCGAAAAGGTGGGCCGCGGCTTCGACCTGTCGCCGAGCAGCCTGGCGCCGCTCGAGCCGTACCGCGACTACCTGACGATCGTCAGCAACACCGATGTCCGTAACGCCGAGGCCTTCACGGCCCCGGAGATCGGCGGCGACCACTTCCGCTCGAGCGCGGTGTTCCTCACCCAGTGCCACCCGAAGCAGACGCAGGGCTCTGACGTCTTCGTCGGTACGTCGCTCGACCAGATGTACGCGCAGAAGTTCGGGCAGGAAACCGCCATCCCGTCGATGCAGCTCTGCATCGAGAACGTAGACCAGGCGGGTGGCTGCTCGTATGGCTACTCCTGCGTCTACACCGACTCGATCAGCTGGGCGTCGCCCACCGACCCGCTGCCGATGATTCGCGACCCGCGCGTCGTCTTCGACACGCTGTTCGGGGTGGGCGCCACGCCGGGTGAACGTCGCGAGCGCCGCGCCGAAGACAAGAGCATCCTCGACTGGCTCGGCACCGCCGTGGCGCGCCTCAACAAGGACCTCGGCGCCGCTGACCGCGCGCGCCTGGCCGACTACCTCGAGGACGTCCGCGAGATCGAGCGCCGCATCGAGCGCGTCGAAGCGCAGAACCGCACCGGCGAGCCGCGCGAACTGCCGGGCGCCCCGATTGGCGTCCCCGACTCGTTCGAGGAACACGTCAAGCTGATGTTCGACCTGCAGGCCATCGCCTTCGCCTCGGACACCTCGCGCGTCTTCGCGTTCAAGCTCGGTCGCGACGCATCGAACCGCGTCTACGCGGAGAGCGGCTACAAGGCCGCGTTCCACTCGGCCTCACACCACCAGGATCGCGACGACCGCATCACCGAGTACGCGAAGATCAACAAGTACCACGTGAGCATGCTGCCGTACTTCATGGAGAAGCTGAAGAACACGGCGGATGGCGAGTCGAACCTGCTCGAAAACACGCTCATCGTCTACGGCTCGCCGATGGGCAACTCGAACGTGCACAACCACAAGCGCTGCCCGTTGATCTTCGCGGGCCACGCCGGTGGCGCCATCAAGGGCGGCCTGCACGTGAAGGGTGCCGACGGCACGCCGATGGCCAACGCGCTGCTGACCGCGGCGCACGCGCTCGGACTGGACGACATGAGGAGCCTGGGCGACAGCACCGGCGCGATGGACGTCAACACGGCGCCGGAAACCACGATCACGCAGGGGTGAGGAGCCTTTCATGAAGCGCACACGGTTGGTAACCGGGGCTCTGGCCGGCATCACTGGCGCCGTCTGTCTGACGGCGCTGCTGCAGGCCGCTCCGCAGACGTCTCGTGGGGCGGTGGCCGACGCCGCCCAGCGCGGCGATCGGGAGGCCGTCCGCACGCTCCTGAAGGATGCCGCCGACGTCAATGCCGCGCAGGGTGACGGTATGACCGGTCTGCACTGGGCGGCGATGAACGGCGACGCCGAACTGGCGCAGATGCTCCTCTATGCCGGCGCCAACGTTCACGCGACGACCCGTCTGGGCAACTACACGCCGCTGTTCCTGGCCGCGCGCCAGGGCAAGGCGGCGGTGCTTCCGGTGCTGGTGAAGGCCGGCGCTGATCCGAAGCAGGCCACCGGCACCGGCACCACGCCGCTGATGGTGGCGGCCGCGTCGGGCAGCGTCGAAACGGTGCAGGCGCTCATCGACGCCGGCGTCGACGTCAATGCGACCGAGAACGTGCGCGGGTTGAACGCGCTGATGTTCGCGGCGTCGGCCAATCGCGCCGAGGTCATCCGCCTTCTCGCGAAGAACGGCGCCGATGTCGGCAAGGGGACGAAGATCATCGACCTGAACGGGCTGACGCGCGGTGGCGGGGTTGGCTTCAACGGCGGCAATCCACCGGTGCCCGGTCAGCCGCCGCGTGAAGGTCAGGGCGGCGCCCCTGCCGCGCCCGCTGCCGCACCGGCCGCCGGTACCGCCGCAGGCGGTCGTCCGGCCGCGCCAGCGGGCCGCCCGCCTCAGGTGCCCGGCGTCGATCGCCAGTTCCAGCTCAACGAACTGGTGGCCGGCCAGGGCGGCTTCACGCCGCTGCTGTTTGCCGCGCGCGACGGCCACATCGAATCGGCGACCGCGCTGATCGAAGCCGGCGCTGACGTCAACCAGGTGACGCCGAGCGACAAGAACAGCCCGCTGCTCGCGGCGCTGGTCAACGGCCACTTCGACCTCGCGAAGATGCTGGTCGACCGCGGCGCCGACGTGAACTGGTCTGCCGACAACGGCGTGGCCCCGCTCTACGCCGTGCTGAACGTGCAGTGGGCGCCGAAGGCGCTCTATCCGCAGCCGCAGGCTTACCGCCAGCAGAAGCTCGGCTACCTCGACATGATGAAGGTGCTGCTCGACAAGGGCGCCGACGTCAACCAGCGCCTGCGCAAGAAGGTGTGGTACTCGGGCTACAGCTTCGACCTGTCGGGCGTGGACGAGATCGGCGCGACGCCGTTCTGGCGCGCCGCCTACGCGGCGGACGTCGATGCGATGAAGCTCCTTGTCTCGTACGGCGCCGACCCCAACGTCCCGACGATGAAGCCGGCGGGCCGGCCGCGTCTGGGTGATGGCGAACAGC
>JADZCY010000142.1 GCA_020851325.1 Acidobacteriota bacterium
GGCTGGGTCGATTCAGCCGGGGGCGTCTGCGCGAGGACGCCGTCGTGCGTGACGATCTGCCCGGCGAGCTGCGGCAGCTTGCTGACATCCTGCGCCGTCACCGCATACACGGCGGTGAAGAACGCGAAGAGCAGCGTCGTGAAGTCGGCGTAGGACACGAGCCAGCGTTCGTGCGACGGGCGCTTGCCGAGTGGGCGGGGTCGCCGCATCAGGCGCTCCGCCGCGTGGATGAGGGATCGGTGCGGATGAAGCCGCCCAGTTGCGTGGCGACGAGTCGCGGGTGGACGCCGTTCTTGATGGCGACGGCGGCTTCGATGATCAGCTCACGCGTGATCGCCGAGTTGCGCGCCAGTGCACGCAGGCGCGTGGCCATCGGCATCAGGATCAGGTTGGCGGCGCCGACGCCGTAGATGGTGGCGACAAAGGCGACGGCCAGGCCCGAGCCCATGCTCGAGGGCGCGGCCAGGTTCTCCATCACGTGAATCAGGCCAAGCACGGTGCCGAGGATGCCGAGCGTCGGTGTGTAACCGGCGGCAGCTTCGAGCACTTCCGCGCATTCTTCATCAGCGGCTTCGCGCGACTGGCTGTAGGACTCGAGCGCGCGGCGCGCCTCGGGGGCGGCGACGCCGTCCACGACCAGCGTCATCGCGCGCGCGAAGAACGGATCGTCGTGCGGCTTGATCTCGGGCTCGAGCGCCAGCACGCCGCGCTTTCTGGCGAGCAGCGCCAGGTTCTCGAAGCGCGTTACCAGCGCCTGGTCAGGCAGCGTGCCGATCACGAATACCGTCCGCAGGGCGCCCATGGTGCGGCGGAGCAGCGGAAAGGGAAAGGACAGCAGCAGCGCGCCGAGCGTGCCGCCGAAGACCACGAGGGCGGCGGTCGGCTGCACGAGCGCGCCCAGGGCGCCGCCTTCCGCGAGCTGCGCCAGGACGACAACGGCGGCAATGAACGGGATGCTGAGGATGGCGACGAGGTCGCGGCGCTGGCGGCCAGCCGGGCTCATCGAGGTCCTCCGCGCCGGGGCAAATCGCCACGACTGAGGCAGCACGGTGCCACAGTCGCGGGCGCGGCCGCAGCGTGTGTCAGAGGAACCAGAGACATCGGCGTCTTCTGGCGCTTCTGGATAGCAGAAAGCCTGCCACCTCGAAAAAAATTCCCCTCAAGAAGCGCGAGGGGTCTCCGATTACCTCCCTGTTCGACGGTCACATGCACCGCCGGCCGGCTGGCAAGGACGCCAGCTTGACACTCACGGAGGATTCACACCATGGCTTCGTTCTCAGTCGTTTCCAACATCTCGTCCGCCAACGCCCAGGCCAACCTGGTCAACACCAACGTCAGCCTGCAGCGCACCATCACGCGGCTGTCGAGCGGTCTCCGCATCAACTCGTCGGGTGACGACGCGGCCGGCCTCGCCGTGGCCAACTCGCACCGTTCCGCGCAGGCGGTCCTGACCCAGGGCATCCGCAACGCCAACGACGGTCTCTCGACCCTCCAGATCCAGGACGGCGCGCTGAACAACATCGCGACGCTGCTCGATCGTATGTCGACGCTGGCGACGCAGTCGGCGTCGTCGTCCTCGTTCGTGAACCGCGACACCCTGCAGCTGGAATTCGCGGACGTCATCAGCGAAATCAACCGCGAAGCCAACGTGGCCGGCGTGTCGGCGGCGCAGGCGTTCAGCGTGTTCGTCAGCAACAACGGCGCCGACGGCGTGGTGTCGGGCGCGATCGACGCGGCTGACGCGACCGACCTGGGCGTCAACGCGCTGGACATCAGCACGGCGGCCGGTGCGGCCACCGCGGTGAGCACCATCGCGACGGCAGTGGGCACGCTCGGTGAAGTGCAGGCCACCATCGGTACTCTGCAGAACCGTCTGCAGTTCGCCATCGGTCTGGCGCAGAGCCAGGTCGTCAACACGAAGGCGGCCGAGAGCCGCATCCGTGACGCCAACATCGCCGAGGAATCGGCGAACATGACGAAGTTCTCCATCCTGACCCAGAGCGGCGTCGCCGCGATGGCGCAGGCGAACCAGCAGGCTTCGGCGGTTCTCTCGCTCCTCCGCTAATCCGCGGGGACAGCACACGACCCTGAAGGGCGGGCCGGGCCGGCATACGGCGCCTGCCCGCCCTTTCTGGCACGTATCTGGCATTCCTGGCCGTCGGACGATCCACCCAGGACGAGGAGTCCACCGTGAGTTCCGGCATCACCTTCAGCGGCTTCAACAACATCGACTGGTCGATGATTCTCAATGCGGTCATGACGCAGGAGAGTCAGCCGCTCTATTCGCTGCAAAGCCAGCAGACCAGCCTCAAGAGCAAGCAGACCAATCTCACGTCGCTGACGACGAAGCTCGGCACGCTCGAAAGCGCCGCGTCCGTGCTGTCGAACAGCGCGCGCATCAACACCTTCGCCGCCACCTCCAGCGACACCGCCGCCGTCGGCGTCGCGTCCGGTTCGGGCGCGATGGAAGGGCGCTACGAAATCGTCGTCAATCAACTGGCGCGGGCGCAGGTCACCGCCTCGGCGACCACCGCCGACGCCGACACCACGGTGATCGCCTCGGGCGGCACGTTCACCATTGGCGGCGCGACCATCACGCTCGCCGGCGACACGACGCTGCGCGGTCTTGCCGAGCAGATCAATGCCGCCACCGACAGTCCGGCGCGGGCCGCCGTCGTGCAGTCGGGCCCGGGCGCGTTCCGCCTCGTGCTGACCGCGCGCGACACCGGCGCGGCCAACGGCTTCACCATCACCAACGGCATGACCGGCGGTGCCGGCCTCGCCTTCACCGACACGGATGGCAACGGCGTCATCGGCGACTCGGTGGAAGACAACGCCGTCGCGGCGATGGACGCGGACCTGCTGGTCAACAACATCGCGGTGACCAGCGCGTCGAACACGCTGACCGAGGCCGTGCCCGGCACGACACTGACGCTGTATCGCCAGGATCCCACGAAGACGGTCGTCGTCGACGTGGCCACCGACACGAGCGCGCTCAAGAAGAAGGTCGAAGACTACGTGACGGCCTACAACGCCGTCGTCGACTTCATGAGCGCGCAGACGACCGCGGCGGCCAAGGGCGACGCGACGAGCATCGGTCACGACCCCGTGCTGCGTCAGGCCCGCAACGCACTCCGCAGCGGCATGACCGGCGCGGTGGCCGGCTCGACCGACTTTCCGTATCTGTCGCAGGTCGGCCTCGAGTTCACGCGCACCGGCAAGTTGCTGCTCGACAGCACCAAGTTCGACGATGCCTTCCAGGACAACCCGGAAGGATTGACGCGGCTCTTCGCCGGCAACGGCACCGACGTCGGCGCCTTCGGCGCCATCAAGGCGACGCTGACCAGCTTCACCACCGTCGACGGGCTGCTCGGGTCGGCGCAGGACAAGCTGAAGGAGCGCATCGCGCGCATGGACACGCAGATCCTCAACCTCCAGGATCGCCTGGCGGTGCGGAGGGCGGCCTTGCAGAAGGAATACCTCGCGGCGGAAACCGCGATGTCGCAGTTGACCAACCAGAGCGGCGCGCTCGCCAATCTGAGCGCATAACCGGGACCCCTCGCACATGTCGTATGCCAACCGTGGGCTGAACGCCTACAAGCAGCAGCAGGTTCAATCGCGATCGCCACTCGAGCTCGTCGTCATGCTGTATGACGGCGCGCTGCGCTTCGCCGGCGAGGCACGGGAGGCGATCGAACGCGGCGACATCGCGGCCCGGCGCGACAAGCTCGATCGCACGCTGGCCATCATCACCGAGCTGCAGAGCACGCTGAACCTGGAAGAAGGCGGCGAGGTGGCTGCCAACCTGGCGGGCCTCTACGACTTCATGTCGCGGCGCCTGCTCGACGCCGCCATCCAGAACAGCGTCGAACCGCTCGACGAGGTGCGCGGGTTGCTCGAAACCATCCGCGACGCGTGGCGCACGCTGGCCACCGCGCCGGCCGGGCCGCACGACCCGGCGACCGCACAGCCGGTGCCGCCCTACCCGACCACGCCAGCGACGACGACGGCCTCGATGCAGGGGGCGGCATGACGACCGCGCTGCGCGAAGCCATTCGTCAGTACGACGCCGGCCTCGAAGCCACCGTCGATCTGCTGGGCGCGATCGAAACCACGGCGCTGCGCCAGCAGCTGGCGGCGACGGATCGCGCGTTCGAACAGTTCGCCTTCGAAAGCGAGGATCGCGATCGGCTGACGGCCGATCTCGTCGATCTGGACGCGCGCCTGGCACCGGTCCGCCAGCTCGTCACGACCGACACCGGCTACACGGACCACGATCCGGCGTTCGCGCAGATTCGTCGCCTGCGCGCCGCCGCGGCCGATCTCGTCGGCCGCATCCTGGAAGTGGATGGCGATTCGCTGAACATGCTGACGGAAGTCGGCCTGGCGCATCGCGCCGCGTTGGCCGATCTCGATCAGGGTGGCCACACGCTGGCGGCGTATCGTCGTGCGCTGGCGCCGTCCCAGGGCGACGCGCCGCGCTTCACGCAACTCGGTTGATGCGCGCGGCCGACAGGAACTCGGCCCGGCTGGTGAATCCCATCCGATCGTAGAGCGCGCGCGCCGGGCAGTTCCCCGCGTTCACCAGCAGCGTCATGCGCTCGCACTGACGTGCCCGCGCCAGACCCATCGCCGCCGCCAGCAACCGCTGCCCCACGCCCCGCCGCTGCGCGGAGGGGCGAATCGCCATCTGCGCCAGGTGCGCGGTGTCGGCATCGAGGCGCGTGATGATGGCGACGCCATCCAGTTGGCCAACGGCACTGCTGATGGCCAGGCTGGCCTCGGGCATGAAGGTGCCGCAGCCGCCGGCCTCGATCAGCGCGCGCACGTAGTCGCGCCACTCTTCCATCCGGCCTTCGGACGCGAACGGCCGCATCGGATCGGATCCCGGATACGCGGCGGACAGTAACTCCGCCACGTCGGCGGTGGTCTCGGGCGTCCAGGCGTCGAGACCCTGCACGCTGCCGCCCGCTTGATCGAGCCGCGTCGTGAGATAGAGGTGTGGTTCGACGGTGAAGCCTTCCGTCCGCAGACGTCCTGCGAGCCCTGGCGCCGACACGAAGCCGAACAGCGTAACGCGGGACGCCCGCGACGCTTCCGGCGATCGCAGCAAGTCGCGCACGAGCGCGTCGGTGGCGGCTTCCGAATCCGTGGAGAACGCGCCAATCTGCAGCGCGCCGTCGTGCAGCAGGAAGAACGTCCAGCCGTGCCAGTGGCCATCGATGTCGCGAACGACACGGCCCGGCAGGTGTCCGTGCGCGCGTGCCGTCTCGACGATGCGCCAGTTGGCGTCGGTGTTCCAGTGCAGGAGCGAACGGGCGCGGCGCGCCTCGACGCGATACGCTTCGGCGAGGCCGTCGCCAGCCTCGCGCCAGTCGCTGACGATCACGGCCGTGGTGCGGTCGCCGGCGCGGCCACGTGGAGGCGAAGACGTTCAGCCAGCCGCGTCACCGCCGCCGCTTCGCTGATCGCCGCGGACTGATTGGCGTCGACGACGAGGTCGTAGACTTCCTCGCGATGCACCGGCACGTCGTGCGGCGCCGACACGCCGAGGCGCACGCCTTCGGCGCCGACCCTCAGTACGCGGATCTGAATGGCGTCGCCGATGACGATCGCCTCGTCCTTCTTGCGGGTGATGACCAGCACGGCGTCAATCCAGGGGAAGCCGATAGTCGGTGGGATACACCGATTCGTGCGGAATGCATTGCACGCCGCGCATCGACGTCGGCGCGATGACGATGGGCGCGCGCAGGTTGACGAACGCCTCGTCACCGCGGAAGGCGACGAGCGCGAGCCACAACAGCGGGTCGCCGGCGTCGACGCCAAGCTGACGCCGCAGCGCCGCGTCCTGCGGCACGTCGTAGTCCGGCATGACCAGGCGCGGATCGATGGCGAGAAACGCCGGACGATCGCCTTCGAGGCCGCCGAGCGCGGCAAACGGCTCGATCCCCGGCGCCGAGGCCAGGACGAACCGTCGGCACGACTCGAAGCCGGGCATGGGCGTGATGAAGGTGACGGCGTTGCCCGGTTCGGCGTTGAGCGGGCCGAAGCGCGTGTCGATCACCTGGTCGGGAGTCGCGGTCGTCATCGCAGGTAGTCCAGCAGCGAAACGCGGGCGCTGAGGCTCGTCGCCTGGAGCGCCGCCTTGTAGGCGGTATCGGCCTGGCTCATCTCGGAGATGGCCGCGGCCATGTTGGTGTCTTCGTCGGCCGACAACCGCTTCGAGGTCGCCAGGCGATCGGCGACCACCTGCAGCTGACCTTCTTCCAGCGCCTGGATGTCGTTACCGAGGCGCGTCTGCGCCGTGGTCGCGCGCGTGAACGCGCGCTCGAGCGCGGCAATCCCGTTGCCCACGCCGACATCGTCCGCGCTCTGGATCGAGGCGATGAGCGTGTCGATCTCGGTGAGGATGTCGGTGGCGTCAGCGCCCTGCGCGATGACACGACCGTCCACCGTGGTCGCCGACGTGCGGCCCGGCGCCACTTCCATCGTCGCCACCGAGGCGTTACCGCCGTAGGTCCAGACGCCGCCGACGCGCGTGTAGGCGGCGGTGTTGGTTTCGGTGCCGCTGAACAGGCGCGCGCCCTGGAACGAGGTGTTGAGATCGGCGGCAATGGCGTCGCGGATGCCGGCCAGCTTCAAGGCGGCGGCGTCGCGTGTCGGCTGTGCGACCGTTGATCCGCGCGCACCGGTTGCGGTCGTCAACCCTTCCGTCAACTGATCGACGACGTCGGTGAGCACTGAATCCATCACCGACTGTCGGGCCGCGACGGCAGACGACGTGCGGCCGTAGGCGTCGAGACGCGCGACATCCGCGTGGCCTTCCACCGTGCGGCGCATCGCCGCCGGGTCGTCGCTCGGCACCGAGAGACGGCGGCCCGTCTCGACCTGCTGCTTGGCGCGGGCGAACTGCTCGAGCGAGGTGTTGATCGCCGAGAGGTTCGCGTTGATCCGATCGAAGGTGATACGCATCAGCGGGTTCCTACCATGGCCAGAAGAGTCTGGAGTGTCTGATCGACGGTGGAGAAGAACTGCGCGTTGGCCTCGTAGGCGCGCTGATACTTGATGAGCATCGCCGCTTCCTCGTCGAGCGAGACGCCTTCCACCGAATCACGCAGGCGCGTCACCTGTTCGACGACGGCCTGGCGCGTCGCCTGCTGCGACACCGCCATCTGCATGTCGGCGCCGACGTTGTAGACCAGTTGTCCCCAGGCGCCGATCATCGACGTGGTGCCGCCGTTCATGACGCGGTCGGTGCGCAGCGCGGCAATGGAGGTGGCGGCGCCGTTGTCGCCCGGCGCGCCGGTGCCCGACGCGGCCAGCAGTGACGGATCGGCCGCAACAGCCGGGTCCACGGCCATCGCGGCGGCCGCGCCGGCGACGCCGCCGAGCGGCGTGAAGAGATTGCCGGCCGCCGCACCGGACGCGGTGTAGCCGGCGGAGTGACGCGTGTTGATCTCGGTGACCACCGCACTCGCCAGTTCGTCGAGACGCGCGGTGTAGCCGGGCACCAGCGTGTCGCGCACTTCGAGCCAGCCGCCCATGCGGCCGCCGGTGATCGAACTGGTGACGTCGACACCCTTCACCGACACGGTGGCCAGGCCATCGGGCGGTCCGCTGAGCGCTTCCACCTTCTGCACTTCGACGCCCATCACGATCGCCTGACCGTTGCCGATGGTGACGTCGACGGCGCCGTCGGAGCGCTGCGTGAAGCTGACGTTGGCGATGGCCGCGAGTTGATCGAGGGCCAGCGCCTGACGATCGCGCAGGCTGGGGAGGTTGCCCTGCCCGCCGGCAATGGCGCCGTTGACGGTGGCGAGTTCCTGCGCCAGCGCGTTGATCTGTTCGACGCCGCCGCGGATCTGCGAGTCGGCGGCACGCCGCGACTGCTCGAGCCGCACGCTCATGTCGTTGAACGCCGTCGCCAGTTGCTGCGACTGCATCACCGCGCTCTGGCGCGCGCTGGCCGATGTCGGGTTCTCGGCGAGGCTCTCGTAGGCGTCGAAAAAGGCCGTGAGTCGCGCGTCGATCGAGGCGCCGGCGGCGCCGAGCGACACTTCCGTGGCGGCCAACTGCTCCGCCTTCGCCTGCTCCCTGGCCTCGGCCGGCAGTTCGCGGCGCAGACGCGTATCGAGCAACGCATCGCGAATGGCGCGGACGCCGGCGATGTCGACGCCGTACAGACCCGTCGGCGCCTCGACGAGTTCGGCGCGCCGGCGGGCGTAACCCGGCGTATTGAGATTGGCGAGGTTGTGCCCGGTCACTTCCATGCCGAAGCGATGGGCGTCCATCGCACGGGCGGCAATGCCGAGGCTCGTGAAGAGATTGCCCATGTTCAGCGCCGCTCCCGCACGCTGACGCCGCGCAGCGTCGGCTCCGTGGTCTGACCGCCGCGCCCGTAGTCGTTCGACCAGCCTTCGGCGGCGAGCGTCGCGCGCGACACCTCGAGCGCCGCGGCGCCCATCTGGCGGCAGCGATTGAGGACGAGTTGGGTTTTGAGGATTTCCTGCTGCAGGTCCTGTCGCGCCTCGGGCGACACGGTGCGGACGCGCGTGAGGGCGGCCAGCGCCGACGCCAGGTGCGGCTCGGCGCTCAACAGGGCGTCGGTATCGGCCGTGGCCAGCGCCGCGGCGACGGCGTCGAGCGACGAGCGCAGCCGCGCGACGAGGTCGATGGCGCGGCTCTCGGGCTGGCCGGTCGCCGATACGGGCGCGAGGGACGGGGCCGGCGAACCGGCCGCGGCGTCGCGCGCGTAAGTGAGGGGGCCAAAGGCCGGAACGTCCTGCATTGGGGCCCCCGCGGGGCAAGGAAGAAAGCGGTTAATCTCCGCCGAGCGCGCGGTCGATCAGGGCATCGGCCAGGCGCAGCGGGTCGTTGCCGACCTCACCGCGGGCCAGTGCCGCTTTCGCACGTTCGACGACTTCGGGGCGCACGTCCGAGGTCTGCTCGGCCGCGGTGGCCGCCGTCGACGCCAGTTGCGCGCCTGACGACACCCGGACCTGGTCGGCGCCATCCACGGCGCCAGGACGCGGCGGTCCGGCCTTCGGTGCGTTGGCCGGTGCCTCGGTGCGGGACGCGGATGTCCGTTCGAGATCCGCGCGCTGGTTTTCGATCTTCATGTGTGTCACTCCGGGTCTGACTGCGGCCGTGAGAAGCCTCTCCTCCCCGAATCGGCAACCAGTGTGCGAGCTTTAACCCGCACAGTGTGCGCCGTCGGGCACCCCAACGCGGGATGCGGCCTCAGCCTATTCCAGATCCACCACCGGCCCGAGTCGCTGGTCGAACTGGCGGGGGTCCACCGCCTGCCCGTCCTGCCGCACCTCGAAGTGCAGGTGCGCGCCCGTCGACCGGCCGCTGTTGCCAGACCTTGCAAGGACCTCGCCAGCCTGCACCTGCATGCCGGTCTGCACGGCGGTCGACGACAGATGCGCGTAGCGCGTCTCGAGTCCGCCGCCGTGATCGACCACCACGGTGAGGCCATACCCCGCCTTCTCGCCGGCAAAGGTCACGATGCCGCCGCTGGCCGCGCGCACTTCGCGGCCGTAGGCGACGCGCAAATCCGTGCCGTGGTGGAAACGGGCCTGCTGCGTGAACGGATCCTGACGCCAGCCGAAGTGCGAGCTGACGAACTTCGCCGACGGCAGCACCGGCGTGTCGGTGATGCCCACCTCGCCGGATACGACGGGCGAGGTGAGCGCGGCGGGCGAGATGGCCGCGGTGGCCGCGGTGGAGCGGGTGGCGGCCGCCACGATCGCCTGGGGCGAAATGCCCGCAATCGTGGCGCCCGACGTCCCGATCGGCGGCACGGACAGACCCATCGACGCGAGTGACGCACCGTCGCTCGTCTGCGGGCCCGACTTGTCGAGCGCCGCCAGCAGCGACTCGGCAAGGCCGACACCGCCGGCCTTGCTGAGCGCCATCGCCAGTTCCATGTGGATCTGGTCGGACATCGCCGAGGCGCCCAGTCCCTGCGCGTCCTCGTCGCCCATCATGGTGTCGCGGAAGGCCGACATCATCTGCATCATCAGCGTCGCCTCGAACTGCTGGGCGAGCTGCTTCACCGCGGCTCGCTCGGCCTCCGACGGCTCCGCCGCCGCCGGCGTGGCGAGCGACAGTCCTGAAACAGCAGTGGGCGTGGTGCTCATGCGCGGCCTCTTACAGCACGACGATGTCGGCGCGCAGCGCGCCAGATGCCTTCAGCGCCTGCATGATGGCGATGATGTCGCGCGGCGTCGACCCGAGCAGGTTGAGCGCGCGCACCACTTCGTCCAGCGTCGTCCCTTCCTCGAGCGTCACCAGGCGCCGCGCTTCCTCGCGCACGTTCACGTCGGTGTTCGGGACGATCGTCGTCTGGCCCTGGCTGAACGGCGCCGGCTGCGACGCCGCAAACGTGGTGCGGATGGTGACCGACAGGTTGCCGTGCGCGACCGCGGCGGAGCCGAGGCGCACCGCGCCGCCGACCACCACCGTTCCCGTGCGTTCGTTGATGACCACGCGCGCGACCTGATCGGTTTCGATCGGCAGCAGTTCGAGACGCGCCATCAGGCTCGGGATCGAGCCGCGATACGTCTCGGGCACTTCGATCGACACCGTGCCGGGATCGATGACGCGCGCCACGTCGCTGCCGAGTGCGGTGTTGACCGTCTGCGCCAGCCGCGACGCGCTCAGGAAGTCCGGTTCGCGCAGCGCCAGCGACACCCGGTCGCTGTCCGGCATCGTCACACCGGTGCCCTGCTGCACGAGCGCGCCCGAGGGCACGCGACCGACCGTGAGGTGATTGACGGTGACCGAGGCGCCGCCACCGCCGCCGCCGAAGCCGCCGATGGAAAGCGGCCCCTGCGCGAGCGCGTAGATCTGGCCGTTTGGTCCCTTGAGCGCCGTCGCCAGCAGCGTGCCGCCCTGGAGGCTGCGCGCGTCGCCGACCGACGACGCGGTGACGTCGATGCGGGCGCCGGCCCGCGCATACACCGGCAGGTCGGCGATGACGAGCACCGCGGCGATGTTCTCGACGTTCATCTGCGCCGCCGGCACCTGGATGCCGAACTTCTCGAGCATGTTCGACAGCGTCTGCGTCGAGAAGATCGTCTGGCGCCGGTCACCGGTCTTGGCGAGACCGACGACGAGGCCGTAGCCGACGAGCGGAATCGATGCGGCGCCTTCGAGTGCGGCGACGTCCTTGACGCGCAGCACCGGATCAGCCGACGCCGGCGTGCTGAGCGCACACAGCAAAGTGCAGGCGAGCAGCACGGTGCAGATCGGGAGACGGGAGGCGGGAGGCGGGAGGCGGAAACGCCCGCGACTCGCGGTCTCCCCCGGCATGGTCGCGGGACCGATTCGTTCAGCGCAAGCAGGAGGCGGGCGGCGGATGGACATGTCGGCTTCCTAGAAGATCTTGTTGAGGACGCGAATCAACCAGCCTGGCGTGAGGCTGTCCTTGATCAACCCGCGGCCGAAGTAGCGGATGCGCATCTGGCCGATCGACGGCGACATGACGAAGTTGCCGGGGCGCACGTCGACCGTGCGGATGACACCGGTGAGCACGACGATCTGCCGGTCGCCGTTGATCTCCAGTTCGCGCACGCCTTCGATGAACAGATCGCCGTTGGGCAGCACTTCGGCGACACGCGCCGTCAGCACCGCGGTCAGTTCGCCGGCGCGCGTCGTCGTGCCGGCACCCTTGAACTCCGAGGACGCACCGGCGCCGAACAGGTTGCCCGGATCGATGAAGCCGGGCAGCTTGTCCTCGATGCCGAAGAGCCCGCTGATGCCAGCCTGGCCGCCGCTGTCCTTGTTGAGCCGCGCGTCGGCGGATCCAATCGCCGACATGCTCTCGACGACGCGAACAGTGATCATGTCGTTCACCTGACGCGCGCGCGGATCCGCCGTGAGGCCGAACATCCACGTCGCCTGCGTCGGCGGCAGTTGCACGCCCTGACGGGCCGAGGCGAGATAGCGCGCCACCTGCTCGTCGTAGGCGTCGCCCTTGGCGGCCTTCTGATCGGCGGCGGCCGGCGCCGGTGCGGCCGCAAGCGCGGCCAGGAGGAACACGGTGAGGCAGATGCGGTTCGTCATGGCAGGATCTCGACGACGCCCGGCGAGACGACGCGGGCGCGCAGGGCTCGACGGCTCTGCGGGTTCACGACGCGGATGACACGGCCGGGATCGCCGGCTTCGGAGGCAACGAGCGTCGCCGTCACTTCGCCGCCGGCGAAGCGGCTGATCGCGGTCACCTGCTGACCAGTGCGCACCGCCGTCGTCGGGGCAATGGCGCCGGCGACGAGGCAGGCATCGGCGGCCAGCGTTCGGATGACCCGAGCGTCGGCGGCCGCGGTGTGCTGCGGCAGCGGCTTGAGCGGCACGCCGGTGATGACATGCGTGCGCGCGTCGACGTCCGCCGCGGCGAGCGTGTCGCCCGGGCGCACGCCGCGCACGGTGTGCAGGTGTGCGGCGCTCACCGCCAGCACGGCGACGAGCGACCCGGCCGGAACGACACGCGGTCCGTTGGCGCCGGGTTCGGTGGTGGTGAGCGCAAAGCGGATCGGCCGGCCAAGGAGCGCGCCGGGATCCGGCACGGCCGTGACCGCACCGCTGTCGCGCAGCAACGCCGGCGTCATCGACTCGATCCGCACGTCGACGTCGGCGCCCATGCGGGCGCGCACCGCCGCCACGACGGCTTCGCCCAGACGCACGTCGTCGATCGCCTGCGCGACGGCCGGCGAGGACGACGAGAGTAACGCGGCGAAGACCAGGAGCAGACGCATCACCGCACCAGGTTGTTGACCTGCGCCAGCATTTCGTCGGCGGCTTTGATTACCTTCGAGCTCGCTTCATACGCGCGCTGGCCGAGGATCATGTTGACCATCTCCTCGACGACGACGACGTTCGAGTCTTCGAGGAAGCCCTGCGCGAGCGTGCCGCGGGCGTCGGTGCCGGGCACGCCGGCCTGCGGTTCGCCCGAGGCCGTGGTGACGGCAAACAGGTTGCCGCCGAGCGGACGAAGACCCGCGGCGTTCTGGAACGTCGCCAGTTCGATGGTGCCGAGTTGCTGCGCCGCCGACTGCCCGGGCACGGCCACCGAGACGATGCCGCCCTTCGAGATCGACACCGACGTGGCGTTGGCGGGGATCGAGATCTGCGGCTGCACCGGATAGCCTTCCGAGGTCACGACCAGGCCCTGACCATCGCGGTGCAGCGCGCCGGCGCGCGTATACGCCGTCGTGCCGTCGGGCATCGTCACCTGGAAGAAGCCGTCGCCTTCGATGGCGATGTCGAGCGAACTGCCGGTGGCGCGCATGCTGCCCGAACCGAAGTCGCGAGACGACGCAATGGCGCGCGTGCCGAGGCCGGTTTCGAGACCAACCGGCGTGCCGCTGCCGGTGGGCGTCGGCGAACCGGGCGTGCGCGTCTCCTGATAGACGAGGTCCTCGAATTCGAGGTGCGCCTTCTTGAAGCCGGCGGTGTTGACGTTCGCCAGGTTGTGCGCGACGTTGTCGATGTTGGCCTGCTGGGCCCGCATGCCGCTGGCCGCCGTGTAGAGTGCGCGAATCATGATCGTGGCTCCTCGGAACTACCGCCGGCCGAAGCTGTCGATGGCCCGGCCATCGATGTCGTTCATCAGCACCGACATGGATTTCTGCAGCGCTTCGAACGCGCGCGTGACCGTCGTCAACTCCGCCACGTGCGTGACGACGGAGACGTTGGACCGCTCGAGCGCGCCGGTGCGAATCACGGCGGTGGTGGCGGCCACCGGCTCCTGACCATCGGCGCGCAGACGCGCACCGCCGTCCTGCATGAGCTCGGCGGGGTTCTCGAACCGCACCAGCTTCAACTTGCCGACAACGCCTTCACCCGAACGTACCGTGCCGTCTTCCCCGACGGCCACCTGACCGTCGCCCAGCTTGATCGGACCGTTCTCGCCCATCACCGGCATGCCATCGTCGGTGGTGAGCGTGCCGTCAGTGGCGCGGGTGAAGTGGCCGTTGCGCGAGTAGCGCGCGCCTCCGGGCGTCTGCATCTCGAAGAAGGCGTCGCCTTCGATGGCCACGTCGAGATCGCGGCCGGTGTTCTCGATGGCGCCGGATGCGGTGTCGAGACGACGGCCGGAGATGGACACATCGATGGCCGTGTCGAGCGTATCGACGAAGGTCGGCCGCGGCTCCTGGCTGTGCGCCAGGCGTTCGCCCTTGTAGCCGGCGGTGGCGCTGTTGGCCAGATCCGCGGCCAGTCGATCGAGCTGATCGAGACGGGCGCGCATACCGCTCAACGCGACGTAGTGACTACCGGGCATGATGCATCTCCCTCTTGCGCGAACCGGTTCAGCGGGCCGCGGCGGCGGCGCGCGACGATGCCGCTGGTGGCGGCGTCATCTGCAGGTGCAGACGCACCTCGCCTTCGGACAATCCTTCACGGGCGGCAATGTCGGCAAACGACTGGCCCTGTTTCACCGCTGACGTGATGCGGCGGACCACCGCCTGACGCGACGTGCGGCTGGCCGGCCGGCGGGCCGGACGTTCGAGTGCGGTGGCCATCTGCGAGAAGCCGGTCTCGGCCGTGTCGGTGAGCAGTTCCATGGCGCCCGACAACTGCTGCAGGCGCTCGTCGACGCGCTGCTGCACCTCATCGACGCGCACCACCGCGCGCGACAGGCGCACCGAGACGAACAGCTGCACCAGCGCCACGGTGGCGACGGCCGACGCCATGATCATCAGTTCGATCGACACGACTTACCCCTCCAACGCCCGCACGCGATCGGCGGGACTGACCAGATCGGTGATGCGAATGCCGTAATTGCCGGCGACGACCACCACTTCTCCACGGGCGATCACGCGATCGCCCACCAGCATCTGCACCGGATCGTCCGGCGTGCGGCCCATGTTGACGATGGCGCCGGGACCGAGCGCGGCCAGCGCCTTGAGCGGCATCGACGTGCGCGCGAAGCGCACGGTGAGCGGCAGCTCGATGTCGAGCACCATGTCGAGGCGGTCGTGCGACGGCGCCGCGGATCGCGAGGCGGCCGGCGCGGCCGGCTGGCGCGACACGCCGGAGCCGCTGAGGTTCACGGTGAGACGCACCTCACCGGCCTGCAGCGCAAAGCCGCTGGCATCCGCGGCCGGCTGACCGGGCTGCAGCGCGCCGGGCCGCAGCGTCACCGACGCGAAGGCCGGAACCGACGCCACCTGGCCGATCGCGCGCTGACACAGGTCGCGCACCACATCGCCAATCGCCGCCGCGTCGGGTTCGGGCGTGGCGCCGCGCAGCACGCGGGCAAGCGCCAGCGCATCGGCATCGGCGATCCACACCGCCAGTTCGCCTTCGAGGTTGCCGGAGGTGGTGATGGCCAGACACCAGCCGGTGCCATCAACGCTGGCCGCGGCGGGCGCGCTGGCGGGCGCGTTGGTGAGGCCACCGAGCGCCTGGCTCAGCGCGGCGACCAACGCCTGGAGAAGTTCGGGAACGGTCGTCATCTAGAGCTCCGCCATCGCGCCGGCAACGGCGCGTTCGATGGTCACTGCGGTCCAGCCGGCGTCGGCGGTCAGCCGGCCCTTGAACTTGAGCACCGCGCCAATCTGCACATCGATCGGTTCGGACACGGCCATGCCGAGCGACACGACATCGCCGACCTGCAGGCTCATGAGATCGCGCGCGGTGAAGCGCGACTCGAGCACGGCCGATACCGGCAGCGGCACGCGCGACAGGTTCTCGCGCAGCCACAAACGCTCGGCCAGCGTCGGTTCACGCTGCGGCCGCGCCCACGCCTGCGAGAACTGGCTGCTCGTCGTCTCGACGATGGCGGCCGGCAGGCAGAGATTCAAGATGCCGCGGGCGTCGCCGATTCTCATATCGAACGCAACCATGACGATGGTTTCGCTCGGCGCCGCCACCTGCAGCATCTGCGGGCGGGTTTCGCGGCCCCGGATGCCGAAGGCCATGTCGGCCATCGGGCGCCAGGTCTCGGTGAGCGACTCGAGCAGCAGCCGCACCACGGCATCGACGACGTGCTGTTCGATCTCGGTGAGCGCACGGTTGATCGAAGCCGCGGCGCCGACGCCGCCGAGCATGCGATCGACCATGGCAAAGGCGATCGGCGGACTGATCTCCAGGGCGCCGAGATCGTCGAACGGCGGCACGGCGAGCGCGTAGAACGCCGTCGGATCCGACAGCGCCATCAGGTACTCGGAGTAGGAGATCTGCTCCACCGAAACGACGGCGACTTCCGTCATCGTGCGGAAGTAAGCGGAGAGCGACGTCGAGATGTTGCGCGCGAACCGATCGTGCAGCATGTGCAGCGAATGGATCTGGTCGCGCGTGATGCGATCGGGGCGGCGGAAGTTGTACTGGCTGACGCCGGCCGGCGCCTTGCGCGTGGCCGCGGCATCGCCCGATCCCGCAGCGGCGGCGCCCGGCTTGTCGGGCACCGAGAGCAACGCGTCGATCTCGTCCTGCGAGAGAATCTTGCCCATGACGACTCGTCAGTGCGCCGTCCGGCGCGTCAGCGCCGTCTGCATGATCGAGCGGAGGCGGGCGATGGCCTGCGTGCGCAGCTGCGACACGCGGGACTCGCCCACCCCAATCACCTGGCCGATCTCCGCCAGCGTGAGTTCCTGTTCGTAATAGAAGGCGAGGATCTGCCGCTCGCGCTCGGGGAGCTGCATGATGGCCTTGGCCAGCAGCTCGCGGAGTTCGCGGCGCTCGAGTCGCTGGTGCGGCCCTTCGGACAGGTCGACGGCGATGTCGATGAGCGACTGCCCTTCCTCGTCGGTCGAGGCCTGGCGAATCGACGCCAGTTCGGCGCTCCGCAGCTGATCGAGCATGCGGTCGTACTCCGCTTCGCTGACGCCCATCGCCTGCGCGAGTTCGACGCTCTCGGGTTCGCGGCCAAGTTCGGCGCGAAGCCGCGCCATCGCGCTGTCGACGTCACGGCGCTGCTTGCGCACCGAGCGCGACGCCCAGTCGAGATCGCGCAGCATGTCGAGCATGGCGCCCTGGATGCGACGGCGCGCGAAGGCGTCGAACGGCACGCCGAGCGACGGCTTGAAGCGGCCGGCGGCGTCGATGAGGCCGAGCACGCCGACGCTGATCAGTTCCGACACTTCGACCTGCGACGGCAGACGGTGCGCGAGGCGGTTGGCCAGCGCCTTGACGAGGCCAACGTGCTCCATCACGAGCTTGTCGCGGGTCGTCAGGTCTTCCACGGGTTCCATGTGCGTCCTTGTCATCGGCGTGCCCTTCGCGATCGGATCGGGGTGTGCGGTCAACGGCCTACGAGGCCGATTCCCACCCGCCCGGCTCCTCGTTTAGCAAAGCGCTTGCCAGCACCAGCGGCGTCGCGCGCGCCAGATCCTCGGGCACACGCTGGCCGTTGCCGACATACGAGACCTTGAGGCCGTGGCGATTCGCCACATCGAGCAGTGGCATGAGTGATTCCGCCTCGTCGGCCTTGGTGATGAGCAACCGATCCGGCTGCACCTCGCTGAAGGCCTCGATGATGCGGCGCGCCGTGCCGGCACTGGTGTCGGCGGCGAGCACCAGGTGCGTGCGCACGGATTTACGCCGCTGCAGCACCTTGCGCAGATCGCGCATGCCGCCGTCGCGCGGCGATCGGCCGGCGGTGTCGACGAGCAGCGTCTGCCGCGTGCCGCCCAGCGCCTCCTGCAGTTCGTCGAGACTGCGCGCGGTGCGGAACGTCGTCCCGATGATGCTGGCGTAGGCGCGGAGTTGTTCGACGGCGCCGGCACGGAAGCCGTCGGCGGCGACGATGCCCAACTGTGCGCCGCCGCGCGCGCGCTGCTGTGCGGCGAGCTTGGCCACCGTGGTCGTCTTGCCCACGCCCGGCGGCCCGACGAACACCTCGAGCCGCGCGTACGGTTCGTCACCGGCGCAGTAGTCGGCCACCTGCGTCGCCAGGGCCTTGCGCAGTTCCTGCATCGACGGCTGCCGGTGCGCACCCGGCGGCAACTGCGCCGCCGCCTGCTCGGCGAGGCTCTGCGGCAACCCGGCGGCCACCAGCCTCGACACGACACCCGAGGTCGACGTCGCCGTCGACGCCGCCGCCGGCGGCGCCGCGGGCGTGTCATTTCGCCGCGCTTCGGGCGCCGGCATGGGACGAAGCGATGGCGAGGGCACCACGGCCGTCACCTGCACGTCGCGCTGGCCGAACCAGCCGCGCAACCCGCGCGCCGCCACGTGTTCAGTGGCCAGCACCAGCGCGTCCGGCCCCAGCGCCGCATGCACGGCGTTCAGCGCCTCTCGAACCGTCGTCTCGCGAAATCTCCGAACCTGCATCACCTGACTCCCGCGCTGCTATCTGCTATCTGCTACCTGCGACCTGCTAATCCAATGTCGCCACCGCCGCGACGTGAATCTGCGGCGGCACCTCGTTGTGCGACAGCACGCCCATCTGCGGCAGCACGCGCGCGAAGAGCCGCCACATGTGCGGACGCAGCATCGGCGAACAGATGAGCACAGGCTGTGCCACCGCCGTGGCGAACACTTCGGCGAGGCGGCTGGCCAGCCGCTGCGCCTGCGTGGGATCGAGCGCGAGCACGGCACCGCTGTCGGTCTTCACCACCGACGCCAGCAGCCGTTCCTCGAGCGACGACGCGAGCAGGATGGCCGGCAGGTCGCCCTTGTCGGTCTGATACGGCCGGCAGATCGCACGGCCGATCTGCGCGCGTACGGCTTCGGCAATCTGATCCTGATCCTTCGTCGCCGGCATGACGTCGGCGACGGCTTCGAGGATGCTGGCGAGATCGCGGATGGAGACGCGCTCGCGCAACAGTTGCCGCAGCACGCGCTGGATGTCGCCGATCGAGGCGATCTTCGGCACCAAATCCTCCACGAGCTTCGGCGAGTGCTGGCCGACGCGATCGACGAGATCCTTGGTGTGCTGCCGCGTCAGCAGGTCCGGCAGGAACGTGCGGATCGTCTCCGACAGATGCGTCGACAGCGCCGTCGTCGGATCGACGACGGTGAAGCCGGCGGCGGCGGCGCGGTCGCGCTGCGCGGCGGTGATCCAGGTGGCCGGCAGGCCGAATGCCGGTTCGCGCGTCGGCGTGCCCTCGAGCGAGATGTCGGCGGTGCCGGGGTTGATGGCCAGCCAACGATCGGCGAAGAGTTCGCCGCGGGCGACTTCGATGCCCTTGACGAGGATCGAGTAGGCGCGCGGCGACAGTTGCAGGTTGTCCGTCACGTGCACCGGCGGCACGACGACGCCGGTTTCGGTGGCGATCTGCCGGCGGATGGCGCGGACGCGGCTGAGCAGCGTCCCGCCCTGGCTTTCGTCCACGAGCGAGACGATGGCGTAGCCGACCTCGACGCTCAGCGGGTCGACCGTGACGGCGGCTTCGAGCGATTCCGCCTGCGGCGTCGCCGCGGGCGTGCCGGCGTCGGCCGTCGTTTCCGTGTCGTTGTCGCGATTCACGTAAGCGGCCGCGCCGAGAATGGCGGCAACGGTGAGGAACGCCACTTTCGGCAGACCGGGAATCAACGCCAGCGCCGCCAGTGAGCCGGCGGCCACGGCCAGCGGCCGCGACTGCACGAGCAGCTGATCGGCGACGTCTTCGCCGAGGTGCGATTCCGACGCCGCGCGCGTGGTGATCAGCGCGCCCGACATCGAGACGAGCAGCGCCGGCACGGCGGTGACCAGGCCTTCACCGATCGTCAGGATGGTGTAGGTGTGCGCCGCCGTGGCGAGGTCCAGCTCGTGCTGGAAGACGCCGATGATCAGGCCGGCGATGATGTTGACGGCGGTGATCAGCACCGCGGCCAGCGCGTCGCGCTGCGTGAAGCGGATCGCACCGTCCATCGAGCCGTAGAAATCCGCTTCGCGGCGCACCCGCTCGCGGCGGTGCCGCGCTTCCTTGTCGTCGATGACGCCGGCGTTCAGGTCCGCGTCGATGGCCATCTGCCGGCCGGGCAACGCGTCCAACGTGAAGCGGGCGGTCACTTCCGAGATGCGTACCGCGCCGTGGTTGATGACCAGGAACTGAATGGCGATCAACACCAGGAACACGACGACGCCGACGACGAAGTTGCCGCCGACGACGAACTGGCCGAACGCCATGATGACGTGGCCGGCGGCGTCCACGCCCTCGTGGCCGTGCATCAGGATGATGCGCGTCGAGGCAACGTTGAGCGACAGGCGCACCAGCGTCAGGATCAGCAGCAGCGACGGGAAGACGCTGAACTCCACCGGCTGCTTGATGTAGATGACCGTGAGCAGCAGCACGACGGCGAGGCCGATGTCCACCGACAGCAGCAGGTCGAGCACCAGCGGCGGCAGCGGCAGAATCATCAGCAGCACCACCGACATGACGGCGGCGGGCACGAGAAGCGGCGTGGCGCGCTGGGCGCGCAGGGCGGTGAGGGTGCTCATGGTCTACAGGGTCAGTTGCTTGATGCGCACGAGATAGGCCAGCACTTCGGCCACGGCGCCGAACAGATCCGCGGGAATGACGTCGCCGATCTTCGAGGTCTTGTAGAGCGCCTGCGCGAGCGGCACGTTCTCGATCTGCGGCACGCCGGCTTCGCGGGCGACGGACTTGATCTTCTGCGCCATGGCGTCCTTGCCCATGGCCACCACGACCGGCGCCGCCATCTTCTCGCGGCGATACTCGAGGGCGACGGCATAGTGCGTCGGGTTGGTGATGACGACGGTCGCGGTCTTGACGGCGCTCATCATGCGGCGGCGATTCATCTCGCGCTGGATGCGGCGGATGCGCGCCTTCACTTCGGGGCTGCCTTCGCTCGACCGCGCTTCGTCGCGCAGTTCCTGGCGGCTCATCTTGAGCTGCTGCATCAGGTGATAGCGCTGCACGCCGTAGTCGGCGGCGCCGAGCGCCACCAGCGCCAGGCCGGCACGCCACAGCAGCCCGCTCATCTGATCCCACGCTTCAATCGCCGCCGCGGCCGGCGTCATCCACGCCAGGCGCGGGCTGTCGGCCAGGATGCCCTTGATGGCGAGATACGCCAGCCAGCCGATGACCACGCCGCCGATCAGCGCCTTGGCCAGTTCCGGCAGCGATCGCGACGGCGACAGCCGCTGCAGGCCGTTGGTCGGGTTCATGTGCGAGAAGTCGATGGTCAGCTTCTCGCTGGCGAGCAGAAAGCCCGTCTGCCCGACGCTGGCGCCCACCGCCACGAAGGCCGCCACCAGCAGCAGCGGGCCGGCGATCAGCGTCAGCAGCACCATGTCGTTGACGGCCAGCGTGCCGAGGGTGTTGACGTCCAGCCGCTCGCGGCCGATCTCGCCGAGGCTGTTGAGCGCGGTGGCCAACCGGCCTTCGATGCGTTCGATACCGGCCTGCCCGATGCGGCCGAGCGCCAGGCTGGCGGCAACCAGACCCGCCGCCGCGACGAGCGACTGGCTGCGCGCGACCTGCCCTTTTTCGCGCGCGTCCTTGATGCGTTTGGGTGTGGGTTTCTCTGTGCGTTCGCTGGAGTCGGCCATGTCCTTCTCCCTACCGGAACGCCGCGGCCGCCGCCATGCCGAGTTCCATCGCGACGCTGACGAAGCGCTGGACGAGACCGGGCACCAGCGGCACCACCGCCGACACCGCCAGCAGCCCGACGACGACGCGCACCGGCGTCGTCAGGGCCATGAGATCGAGACCGGGCGTGGCGCGTGTCAGCAGCCCCGCCGCCACTTCCACGATCAGCAGCACGACGATCAGCGGCGCGGCGAGGCGGAAGCCAAGCACGAAGACCACGCCGAGCAGGCGCATCACCACCTCGACGATCGATCCGTCCACGCCACCGGTGCCGATTGGCATCGACACGTACGACTCGGCCAGCGCGCGCATCAGCGCGTGATGGCCGTCGATCATGAAGAAGGTGAAGATGGCGAGGTTGCTGTAGATGCTGGCGATGATGTTGTTGCGGACGCCGCCCTGCGGGTCGATCGTCGAACCGTAAGAGAGCATCATCTGCGCGCCGCTCAGGTGCCCGCCGAACTCGGCCGCGGCAATCAGGGCGCGCAGCGCCATGGCGATCGCCGTGCCGATCGCCACCTCGCGAAGGAGGATGAGCGTCAATGCCGGCAGCGGCGGTGGCGCCGGTACCTGCACGACGCCGAGCATGGTGAACGAGAGGATCACCGCCAGCCCGATGCGCACGGGCGCCGGCGCGAACTGCCCACCCATCACCGGCGCCGCCATGATCAGCGCGCCGGGACGGGCCAGCAGCAGGCCGATCCGCTCGAGCACGTCGAGCTCGGTCACCGGATCAACTCCGGCAGGCGGCGGATCAAGCCGGCGGCAAAGCCGCTCACCACCTGCAGCATCCACGGGAACGTGAACGCGAAGACGACGAAGATGGCCATCGCGCGCGGGATGAAACCGAGCACGCTGTCCTGGATCGACGTCACGGTCTGGAAGATGCTGACCAGCACACCGGCCAGCAACCCGGCGATGAGCATCGGCAGCGTCACCATCACGGCAATCTCGATCGCCTGGCGGACGACGCTGACGACAAGGGCCTCCGACATCAGACGAAACTCCGTACGAGGGATGCCACCAGCAGGTTCCAGCCGTCGATCAGCACGAACAGCAGCACCTTGAACGGCAGCGAGATCATCGCCGGCGGCAGCTGCAGCATGCCCATCGACAGCAGCGTCGTCGAGACGATGAGGTCGATGATGAGGAACGGCACGAAGAGGAAGAAGCCCATCTGGAACCCGGTCTTCAGTTCCGAGATGGCAAACGCCGGGATGACGACGCGCATCGGCAGGTCATCCGGCGTCGACGGCTGCGGCAGGCGGCTCAGTTCGACGAACAGCGCGAGATCGGTTTCGTGCGTCTGCCGCAGCATGAACGAGCGCAGCGGCGGCGCGCCGCGATCGAGCGCTTCGGTGATGGTGATCTGCCCGTTGATGGCCGGCTGCACCGCGAGTTCGTTGATGCGTTCGGCGACCGGCGCCATGATGAACGCCGTCAGGAAGAGCGTCAGACCGATCAGGATCTGGTTCGACGGCATCTCCTGCGTGCCGAGCGCCTGCCTCAAGAAATGGAAGACGATGGCGATTCTTGTGAAGGAGGTCATGATCACGAGCGCGGCTGGCACGAAGGTCAGCAGCGTCAGGAGCATGACGACTTGCAGCGGCGCGGACACCGTGCCCACGCCCTGGACGTTCACATCCAGGCTGGACGGCGGTGTGCCCTGCGCGAACGCCGGCGCCGCGAGAGTGAGAACGAGCAGCAGGCCCAGCGCGAGGGCCCGCCCGACGCGCGGGATCATGACTGCGGCGACTCCTCGAGGGCCGTCGTCAGCGACCCCTTGAAGGACGGCGCCAGTTCGGTGACGACGGAGATCTGCGACGGCGTGAGGCCGATCAGCAGACGACGGTTTTCCACTTCGACGATCACCAGCGAGCGTCGCTCGCCGAGCGAGACGGCGGTTTCGACGCTGAGCGACGCGCGCGAACGCGCGAGGCCGGTGCCGCGGCGCAGCGCCCAGGCCGCCAGGGCCAGCAGGCCGATGACGAGCAGCATCGCGAGCAGCGCGCGTCCGGACATCGGCGGCGGCGCGATGAGCGGCGCCGTCTGCGCAAACACGGAAATCATGATCAGCCTTCGATGCCGGGCGCCGGCGTGATGTGGCTGACGCGAAGCGCCGTGACGTCATCGACGATGGCCACTTCGCCCTGCGCCAGCGTGACGCCCTGCACGCGCATCTCCACATCGGTTCCGGCCACCTGCGCCAGCCGGACGACGCTGTTCGGTTGCAGCGCGATGCACTCGCGGACCGAGATGCGGCCGCTGCCGATGACGAAGTCCACGTGACAGGTGACGTCGGCGAGCGCTGCCGGCACGGCGGCCGGCAGCAGCACGTCAGAACTGGACAACGAAGTCGGAGAAGAGGACATCGATCACCTCGATTCCGTGGAGGTCGTGCGCGAGATGCTCGGTGAGCGCCTTGCGGAGTTCGGCCTTGCCCTCGGGCGTGACGAGCGCGTCGGCTTTCTGCTGCGTCAACAGGTCGAGGATGATGGCGCGGGCCTGCGCGACTTCGGCGGCCGACTCCTCCATCTCCTTGGCCATCTCGGGGCTGCCGACGAGCACCTGCACGGTGGCGCGGAGGAAACGGCGCGCACCGGGATCGGCGAGGTTGACGGTGAACGGTTCGAAGGGGACGACGCCGCGCTTGGGTGGCGGCGGGGCGGGCTTCTCGGCGGCTTCGACGGGCTGGCCCTGTTTGGCAAACCAGTAGGCGCCGCCGGCGACGCCGGCCAGGACGACCACGGCCGCCAGGCCGAGAATCATCTTGCTGGGGCCCTTCTTCTTCGCCGCGGCATCGGGCGCGGCAGCGGGTGCTTGGCTCATGCCCCCCACATCGCAAAGCAGGTGCCACCACGTCGGCACGTGGCGACACCGGATTTTCGCGGGATTTCAAGGGACTGCCCGGGCGTGGCGGGCCCACGCCGGCAAGGCGCGGGGCGATTCGCCACACCGGGCGAGGGCGGAACGGCCCAGGTCTTAGGTCCTAGGTCCTAGGTCCTAGGTCTTAGGCAAAGGCCCCTGTCACGATCCACGCCTCGCGGGCAGGGGTTCTTGCCTAGGACTCAGGACTTAGGACCTAGGTCTTAGGTCCTAGGTCCTAGGCCGGAGGTGCGCAAGCCGTACCGCAGGTACGTCCTGAGACCCAAGTCCTAGGTCCTGGGCAGAGTGCGCGGAAGCCGTACCGCACGTACGTCCTGAGACCCAAGTCTTAGGTCCTGGGCAGAGTGCGCGGAAGCCGTACCGCACGTACGTCCTAAGACTTAGGACCTAAGACCTAGGACCTAGGTTGTTCCAAACATCTGGTGGTCCGGCAGCCAGCACCAGGCGACGCCGCCGCCCGGGTAGGCGCCCTGGATGACGTCGATCGGGCCCCAGCCGTCGTTGAAGTCGATCTTGTCGAACGACACCTGCTTGGCGTTGATGCCCTGGGCCTGGAGGTCGGCGACCACCTGCGGCAGGCTCTCCGGCATCGGCTTGTAGTTCTGGAACACGCGGGCGGCCTTGTACTTGATCTCGTCGTGATCGGCCATGCCGGGGTTATCGAGCTTGTAGAAGTTGAACCCGGACATGTAGTCGCGGTAAGCGCCCGGCGTCGTCGTCGTGGTCAGCGCCGTGCCGCTCTGTGATGCACCGGCGGCCTGTCCCATGAGACCGGACAGGAACGAGCGGAACTCGGTGCCCGACAGTTGACCGTCCGCGTTGGTGTCGAAGCGGTTCATCACCTGGTTGATGAGCTGGCTCACCGCGTCGGTCGACGAGCTGTTGCTGTTGTTGATGACCATGGTTCGTCTCTCTTCCTCCGGTTACAGAACGATTTCGAAGCGGGGTGCGTCGGCATCGGCGCGCGGGCGGCGGGCCGGCGGCGCCGGCGCCTCCTCTTCGCGCGACTGGCGGCGTTCACGATCACGCGAGTCGGACGGCGTTTCCTCGCTGGTGACGACAAGGCGATCGAGCTGCAGACCCTGCTCGGCGAGTCGATCGCGCAGCAGGCCTTCGTTGGTCTCGACCCACTGACGCACGGCGGGCGAACTGGCGTCGACCGACGCGCTCACCCGGCCGTTGACGACGGCAATGGCGACGGTGACCTCGCCGAGATGATCCGGGCGCAGCCGCACGGTGGCCGATCCGGCGCCCTGCTGCCCCTGCACGCGGATGGATTCGATCAACTGCGACGGCAGTGCCTGATCGAGCGTCTCCTGCAGCGCGCGCGCATCGGTGAGCGAGGCGCTCGCGGTCGCCGGAGGCGTGAACGCCACCGGCGTGTTCTGTTGCGACTGCGCGAGCACCGCGGACAACAATGCCGCCGCGCGTGGCGCCGGCTTGCGCTCGGCAGCCGCGACGTCGTCGAACGACAGCAGCGGCATCATCGCGGGACGCACCGGGCCGCGTTCGACCGACGCCTGGTGCGCCGTCGCGGGAGCGTCGGCCAGTTCCATGTCGCCGGCCGCGGCACGCGCCGTCGCTTCGTTCTTCGCCGTTGCCACTTCTCGCGCCGTTGCCGCGTCCGTCATCGCCGGCGTGCCCAGCCAGGCGTTGGCGACGGACACGATGGTGTCTTCGCCAGGTGCTGAAAGGTGCTGAACGGTGCTGAAAGGTGCTGACGGGTGCTGAACGGTGCCGAAGGGTGCTGACGGGTGCTGAACGGTGCTGACAGGGCCTGCCGCGCCGGCTTGGAAGCGCGAGAGCGCGGAGGCGGGTGCTGAAGGGTGCTGAAGGGTGCTGAACGGTGCGGACGGGTGCTGAACGGTGCTGAACGGTGCGGACGGGTGCTGAACGGTGCTGATGGGTGCTGAAGAGTGCTGAGAGGTGCTGGCGGTTGGCGGCGCATCCGCCGTCGCGGGCACGGACTTCGTCACGACAGCGGCGACGGTTGAATCGTCGATCGCGGCAGACGATGTCGCGGTGTGCCCGGTCGGCGTCGCGTGCGCGGCCGTCGCGTCGATCGCCGGATGCGGCGTCGACGTCTCGCCGGCGACAGCGGGTGCCGGAGCCGTCGCGGCGGCAGGCGTTTCCGTTGTCGCGGGCGCGGGTGTCGTATCGGCCGGTGCAGCGGCCGTGTGAGCAGTCGCTGACGCCGGCGACGGCGTCGCGGCGTCAGGTGACGCGGCGACAGGCACCGAGCGCGCGGTTGTCTCACCCGCACTCGCGTCCGTTGCCACGGA
Organism: Acidobacteriota bacterium; assembly: GCA_020851325.1. Taxonomy (GTDB): domain Bacteria; phylum Acidobacteriota; class Vicinamibacteria; order Vicinamibacterales; family UBA2999; genus VFZN01. The sequence continues at coordinate 26,657 of JADZCY010000142.1, forward strand.
TGGCGCGACCGATGCGGCCGTGGCCGTCGCCTCCGGCGTCTTGCCCGTGGCCGCGTGCGCGAGCGCCGCGACGATCTCCGCCGCCGTCGCGGGCAACGTGGTCGTCACCGAGTCCGCGTGCGAAGTGGTGATGCCTGAGGCGTTCACGGACGCCGCATCGGCAACGGACTGAACATTCGTCGCCACGCGTCCCACAACCGACGCGGCGAGTTCATCGGCCATGGCAGACGCGGATGCATCGACTGCCGCTGTTACGGCAGTTGCGTTGGTGTCCTCAGCAGGTGTGCTGTTCATCGACATGTCGGCGGCCACGGATGCGGAAGCGGGCACGGCCGACGGCGGCGTGCGCTCGAGTGACGCCGCGTCATCGCGCGGCTCCGACAGAGCCAGCGCGGGCGACGCGGAGGCCAACGGCGCGATCGTCGGCACCGGCGGCAGCGCCGACGCGTCGATGTCCACGGGCACGGCACCCGCCGCACCCTCGATCTTCGTCACCGCGCCAGGCGCCACTGCCGCCGTGTCGTTGATGCCGACGCTGGACGGTCCCGCCCACCAGTTGGCGATGGGCGGCAGCACGGGCGCGGCAATCTCGACGCTCGTTGCCTCGTCTTCGGCAACGTGATCCGGCGTGTCTTCGTCCTCCGCGTCGAAGGCGGCGGCGGCGGTGTGGCTGCCACCACGACCGACCGCCGCTCCGAGTGCGTCGGCAAACGCCGGCGCACCAGGTACGGCGTCCGCACCGGGCGCGTCGCCGAAGGGCAGCGCCTTCGAAGACGACGCCGAAGTGGGAGTACTGACCAGGGAGACGGCGTTCATGGCGTTACCGCTTCAGGTTGATGGCTTCCAGGAACAACTCGTCGGCCACGGTAATGCCCTTCGAGTTCGCCTGGTAGCCGCGCTGCGCGAGGATCATCTGCGTGAACTCGCGCGCGATGTCGACGTTGGAGCCTTCGAGCGCGCTGCCGACCAGCGTGCCGCGGCCACTCGATCCCGGCGCGCCGATGTTGGCCGACCCGGTCGCCATCGTCTCGCCGTACTGGTTGTTGCCCAGCTTCAGCAGACCCTGCGGGTTGTTGAAGGTGGCGAGCGCGACGACGCCGACGGTGATCGTCGACGATCCCATCGAGGCGATGATCGCGCCCTCGGGGCTGATGCTGATCGCTTCGACCGTCGACGCCGGTGCGCCGTTCTGCGAGGTCGACGCCGTGCCCGACGCCGAGCGGTAGCCAGTGAGCGAGCCGACGTTGTTGGCGTTGACCAGATCCCAGGTGATGTTGTTGGCCGCCGCACCGTTGGACCACGTCGGACCGGTGATGACGACATCGGCCAGGGCGCCGCCGTTCACCTGCGACAGGTTGCCGTTGGCGTCGAACGTGATGGTGCCGTTGCCGATCGGCGACGGCGTGCCCGCCGTGCCGCCGGTGACGTCTTCGCCCGGCACCGTCACTTCGTAATCCCACGCGCCGTTGCCGGTCTTCGTGTAGGTGATGGTGGCCGTGTGCGACACGCCGAGCGTGTCGTACACCTGCACCGGCACCGACCATGTGGCGCCGACGGCGGCGTTGGCGTCGAGGTTCGTGTTGGTCGAGAACTGCGTCGTCGCCACCGGCGGGTGCAGCACGCCCGGCGGAATGACGATGGGGCCGGGTTCGCCGTTGGTGATGACGTTGCCGGTGACCGGGTCGGTGGTGGTGTAGCCGAGCACCGGCCGGCCCTGCGAGTTCACCAGCATGCCCTGCGAGTCGAACGTGAAATCGCCGGCGCGAGTGTAGGTTTGCGTTTCGCCGCCGATTACAAAGAAGCCGTTCCCCTGAATGGCGACGTGAGTGGGGACGCCGGAGCCTTCGACGCCGCCCTGCGAGAAGGTCGGCGAGATCGAACCGGTGGTGACGCCAAGGCCGACCTGCAGCGGGTTGACGCTGGAGCCGCTGCCGTTCTGGCTGACGAGGTCCATGAACTGGACGGTGCTGGCCTTGAAGCCGACGGTGTTGATGTTGGCCAGGTTGTTGCCGATGACGTTCAGCTTCTGCTGATTCGCGGCAAGACCCGACAGGCTGGCTGAGAACGACATTTCCTATGCCTCCGTGGAGCTGGTGGACGAGTCGAGGGTGGTGAAGATTTCGGTCAGCCGGTCGAGCTTCTCGTTCATCGACTGCAGTTGTTCGAGCTGACTGAAGGTGGCAAGTTGGGCCAGGAACTCGCCGTCCGCCTGCGGCTGCGTCGGGTCCTGGTTCTGGAGCTGAGTGATCAGGAGCTTCATGAACGCGTCCTGACCAAGCGTGTTGTCGGTGGCTGGCGACGAAGTGGACGCCGCGTCGCTGCTGCTGCTGACTCCGTTGACCGTCACGTTCATTCCCCTTCCTGAAGGCCGGTGGTAAAGCGGATGCCGGCCAGTGCATCCATCTCCGTGTTCTCGTGGCGCCTGGCCGCGAGGTCGTAACGCCGCTTCGCGCGCTCCTTCAACCGCTCGATCGCACGGCGCTGTTGCCGCGCCATGTTGAGCGTCGTCGTCGCGTGCGCGACGGAGACGGCGGAGATGGCCGTCGCCCGCGCGCAGGCATCGGCATCACGCCGCTGCCTGACAATCCAATTCCGGTGCCACTCGAGGCGCCA
>JADZCY010000143.1 GCA_020851325.1 Acidobacteriota bacterium
CCGCTCAGCGTGCCGGCGAGCGCGGCGCCGATGAACAGCGCCACCAAGCCGGCGTGACGGGCAATACGGACGACAACGGTCATGATGGGCCAGGCGGGCGCGGCGCCGGAACCGCGGAGGAACGGCCGCGCGGCGCGGGTCGTACCGCGGGCGGCGGCGTGGCGGCGGGTGGCGGCGGTGGCACCATCGCCGGCAGCTCCGGCGGCATCACCTGGAAGTGCGGCGTGTAGCGCGGCGCGTAGTTGGGCGTGTAAGGCCCGGCCCCGGGTGTGCCGTGCGGACCGCGACCGGGTCGCTCATAGGGTGGCCGACCGAACCCGGGGCGGCCAGAGCCGTAGCCATACCCATATCCGTAACCGTCTCCGGGACCGTATCCGTCCCCCGGACCGTATCCGGCGCCGGGACGTCCGACGCCCACGCCGACGCCGTAGCCATAGCCATATGCCGGCCAGGCGGGGAACGCCGGTGCGACGGGGTAGGGCGACACCATGGGGCCGCAGTTGCCCCACCCAGGCCACGGGCATGGCGAATACGCCGGGCCAATCGGCGTGCCTGCCGCGACGCCGGCCGCGCCGGGCATCTCGACACCGGCGGCGCCTGCCGACGCCCACACGCGCGCGTCGGACCACAGCGCGAAGCTGTCGACGGCCACCTGCACGAATCCCGTCGCCCACGGCGGACTGGTGGCCGAGGCCATCAGGGCCTGCTGGCGCTCGCGAATCAGCGTGGTGGCGCCGTATCGGTTGGTGATCAAGGCTTCGCCGGCCAGCGCGGTGACGAGGAGCCGGCCGTCGGTTTCAACCATCACGCTGTAGATCCCCGACGGGACGACGCGGATGGTGGCGCCTGGCGTGGCGATGGTGACGGCGGAGGCGCCGGCGGTGCGCAGCAGCACGCGGCCCTGTTGCAGCGTCAGGGCATCGGCGGCGTTCCAGACGACCGCGGTGGCGGCGTCGATGTGGACCAGGGCACCGCCGCCCAGCCTGGCTTCGGCCCGCCCGCCCCCGGTGCGAACGCCCGACGGGTCCACCGCCACGCTGCCTTCCAGATGAACGACACGAGCGATCTGGGGCGCCTGGAGAGCGACGAGCAACACGAGCGGCAAAGTAAACCCGGTCATGGTGACCTCAAGGGCGGCGGTGGTAAACGTCAGTATAGCAACACACTTAGCGCACGACCGGCAGGCTCAGAGCCATGGCCGTGATTGACATCAATGCACTCACATTTTATTCTACGAGCATGAGCAAAATCATCGGCATCGACCTGGGCACGACCAACTCCGTGGTGGCGGTCATGGAGGGCGATCAGCCCACCGTCATCCAGAACGCCGAGGGCAGCCGGCTGACGCCGTCGATCGTCGCCTTCAGCAAGACCGGAGAACGCCTGGTCGGCCAGGTGGCCAAGCGACAGGCCGTCACCAACCCCGAGAACACCATCTTCTCCATCAAGCGCTTCATGGGCCGTCGCTTCAGCGAAGTCAGCGACGAGATGCGCATGGTGCCCTACGTGGTCTCCGGCGCGTCCAACGGCGATGTCCGCATCAAGGCCGGCGCGCAGGAACTGGCGCCGCCGCAGATCTCGGCGATGATCCTGCAGAAGTTGAAGCAGGCCGCCGAGGACTACCTGGGACAGCCGGTGACCAAAGCCGTCATCACCGTGCCCGCCTACTTCAACGACGCGCAGCGGCAGGCCACCAAGGAAGCCGGCCAGATCGCCGGCCTCGAGGTGATGCGCATCGTCAACGAACCGACCGCCGCGGCGCTGGCGTACGGGCTCGACAAGAAGAACAACGAGACCATTGCCGTCTACGACTTCGGCGGCGGCACCTTCGACATCTCGATCCTCGAAGTGGGTGAGGGCATCGTCGAAGTGAAGTCGACCAACGGCGACACGCATCTTGGCGGCGACAACCTCGATCAGCGCCTGATCGAGTGGATCATCGACGAGTTCAGGAAGGAAGAGGGCATCGACCTCGGCAAGGACCGCATGGCGCTCCAGCGCCTGCGTGAGGCGGCCGAGAAGGCGAAGATGGAACTGTCGTCGGTGATGGAGACGGAGATCAACCTGCCGTTCATCACCGCGGATGCGACGGGACCGAAGCATTTGACGCGCAAGCTGTCGCGGGCGAAGTTCGAATCGCTCGTCGAGGAACTGCTGCAGAAGACCGTGGCGCCGACGCGCCAGGCGTTGAAGGACGCCGGGCTCGACGCCTCGAAGATCGACGAAGTGGTGCTGGTCGGCGGCTCGACGCGCATCCCGCGCGTGCAGGCGATCGTCAAGGAACTGTTCGGCAAGGAACCGCACAAGGGCGTGAACCCGGACGAAGTGGTGGCGATCGGCGCCGCCATTCAGGCCGGCGTGCTCACCGGCGAAGTGAAGGACCTGCTGCTGCTCGACGTCACGCCACTGTCGCTCGGTATCGAAACGCTGGGCGGCGTGATGACGACGTTGATCTCGAGGAACACGACGATTCCGAGCCGCAAGAGCGAGGTGTTCTCGACGGCGGCCGACAGCCAGACGAGCGTGGAAGTGCACGTGCTGCAGGGCGAACGTCCGCTGGCGCGCGACAACCGCACGCTGGGCCGTTTCCATCTCGATGGCCTGCCGCCGGCGCCGCGCGGCGTCCCGCAGATCGAAGTCACCTTCGACATCGACGCCAACGGCATCGTCAACGTGTCGGCGCGCGATCAGGCGACCGGCAAGGAACAGAAGATCACGATCACCGCGTCCTCGGGCCTCAGCAAGGACGAAGTGAACCAGATGATGAAGGAAGCCGAATCGCACGCCGCCGAAGACAAGCAGCGGCGCGAGGAGATCGAGACGCGCAACCGTGCGGACCAGACGGTGTATGGCACCGAACGCATGCTGAAGGACGCCGGCGAGAAGCTGAGTGCAGCGGAACGCGCCGACGTCGAAGCGGCGGTCGCCGAGGTGAAGAAGGCGATCGAGGCCAACGACGTCGCGGCGATGAACAGCAGCCTGGAAAAGCTGACAGCGGCGCAGCACAAGGCGGCCGAGGCGCTCTACCGCAATCAGGCCGCGGCGGGCGCCCCGCCGCCGCCGGGTGATGCCGGTGCCGGTCCTGGAGCTGACGCCGGCGGCAACGGCAAGGCGGGTGGCGACGGTGACGTCATCGACGCCGAGGTGGTGGACGACAAGAAGTAGTCATGGACCTTTACATCGTCCTCGGCGTGCAGCGCGAGGCATCGGATGGCGACATCAAGCGCGCCTACCGTCGCCTGGCGCGGCGCTGGCATCCCGACATCAATCCGGGCGACCACGACGCCGCGGTGCGCTTCCGCCAGGTCGCGGAGGCGTACGAAACGCTGATCGATCCGGATCGGCGGCGACGCTACGATGCCGGGCAGGGACGACCCGTGAGCGTGCCGGAAGCGCCGACGTTCGGTTTCGCCGGCTTCGACTTTTCGCCGCGTGTGCATGCCGAACGGACCACGACCTTCGGCGAGTTGTTCGAGGAGGTGTTCGCGCGCCGGCCGGATCCCCGTGTCACCTCCGAGCACGGTGCCGACATTCACGCGCGCGGCGACCTGACCTTCGAAGACGCGTGGCACGGCGCCGAGCGCCAGATCACGCTGACGCGTCAGCACGCGTGTCAGGGCTGTGCCGGTACCGGTTTCCATCGTGTCGCCGAATCACGCTGCTTCGCCTGCGAAGGGACCGGCGCGGTGCGGTCGGTGCGCGGCCACATGGTGTTCAGCAAGAACTGCCCGCGGTGCACCGGCAGCGGGGTTCTGCGTCAGGAGCGCTGCGAGGCGTGTCTGGGCCAGGGCGTGGCGCCGCGGTCCGAGGCGGTGCTGGTGCGCATTCCGCCCGGCGTGGCCGACGGCGCCCGCGTGCGCGTGGGTGGACAGGGACACGCCGGCGTGCGCGGCGGTCCGCCCGGCGACCTCTATTTCGACGTGCACGTGCTGCCGCACCCGGTCTATCGCCGCGACGGCGACGATGTGCACATGGTGTTGCCGATTGCGATTCACGAGGCGGGACTGGGCGCGAAGATCGACATCACGACGCCGGACGGTCCGGCGCGCGTGCGGGTGCCGCCCGGCACGCAGTCCGGACAGCGATTCCGGCTGCGTGAGCGCGGCGTCCAGACGCGTCCCGGCCGCCGCGGCGACCTCGTGGTGGAAGTGCGGTTGACACTACCGCGCGTGCTCGACGAGCGGTCGAAGGACCTGCTGCGCGAGTTCGGACGCCTCAACGACGAAAGCGTACGGTGATGGCGAAGAACACCGGCAAGGCCTACTTCATGATCAGCGTCGTGGCGCAGCGCTACGACATCCACCCGCAGACGCTGCGGCTGTACGAGCGCGAAGGATTGCTCAAGCCGTCGCGGACCGAGGGCAACACGCGTCTCTATTCGGAAGAGGATCTCGAGCAGCTCGAGACGATCCTCGCGCTGACGCGCGATCTCGGCGTCAATCTCGCCGGTGTCGAGATCATCCTGAACATGCGCCGCAAGATGGAGCAGATGCAGGGTGAGGTGAACGAATTCATGGAGTACGTCAAGCACGAACTGGCGCGCGGTCTCGACGACTGGGAACAGCGCCTGGGGACGGCGCTGGTGAAATCGTCGCCAACGGATCTCGTGCGCGCAAGTCAAGCGCGCGCCGCACGCGCCGCGAAAGCGGAGGCGGACACCGCGCCAGCCAAGGTACGTGAATAGGGCGTTCGGCCCTTCATCGGGATCCATTACAATCCGGGGCGTGCGCAGGCTGGAGTCACTCGCTGAAGAATCCGCGACGCTCGACGCGTATCTCGAGGCGATTGCACGCTTCCCCTCACTCACCGCCGACGAAGAGCACGCGATGGCGGCGCGCGTGCAGGCGCGCGACGAAGACGCGCTGCACAGCCTCGTCGGATCGCACCTCGGCCTCGTCATCCAGTATGCGCGGCGCTATCGGCACCTCGGCGTGTCGCTGCTGGATCTCGTGCACGACGGCAACCTCGCGTTGATCGACGCCGCTCGACGCTTCGATCCGGCGACGCACGGACGCTTTGCCGTCTACGCGCGCTGGTGGGTGCGTCAGGGTTTCCTGCACCGCATGTCGCTGGCGCCGGGCACGGCTCCGGCCGTGCTCGATGCCGACGCGCGCGCCAACCACATGGTGCCGGCGCTGCGCGCCGAAATGGAACATGCGTGCGCGCCGCTCGACGAGCGCCGCGAGGAGCTGACCGCCGACGAGGTGCGCAGCCTGCACGATCACTGGCGCCGCAGCCCGCACATGGACTGGCTGGCGGATGAGGACGAACTGGACATCGACGATCTGGTGCCGGCGGTGATCGACGAGCAGGAGGACGCGGTGCGCTCGGCACTGGTGTCCGACCTCGAGTCGGCGTTGCTGGAGCTCGATCCGAAGGAACGGCGTGTGCTGGAGCTGCGGCTGGGTCTCGCCGATGGCGAACCGCGCAATCTCGAGCAGGTGGGTGCACGGCTGCGCGTCTCGGCGGCGCTGGCCGAACGCCTGTCGGCCCGGGCCGTGCGCAAGCTCCGCCGGCAGCGGTCGATCCGCAGTTCGCTGAACTGAGAGCATCATGGCCTGCGCGATCTGCAACGACACGCGATGGAAGAGCGTGGTGGTCAACGGCGTCGAACGTCTCGAACGCTGCGACTGCTGGCGTGCCTCGGTGTCGTCGAAGCTGATGCGCGAGGCCCGCATCCCGCAGCGCTATCACCGCTGCGAGCTGACGACCTTCGAACACGACATGGACTCGCAGCGCGAGGCCTATCGCCGCGCCACCGCCTTCGTCGAGGCGTTCCCGGTGGTCGACCGGGGGTTACTGCTGTTCGGCCCGCACGGGGTCGGCAAGACGCACCTGGCCGTCGGCATCCTCAAGGCGGCCATCCGCCAGAAGGGCGCCCGCGGCTACTTCTTCGAGACGCGCGAATTGCTGCGGCTGGTCCGCGACACCTACAACAGCTCGGTGGATGAAACCGAAATGGACGTCCTCGGCCCGGTGCTGAAGGCGGACCTGCTGGTGCTCGACGACCTCGGTGCCGAGCGCACCTCCGACTGGGTGCAGGAAACGCTCGGCCTGGTCGTCAACACGCGCTACAACGAGCGGCGGCCGACGATCTTCACCAGCAACCTCAAGGATCTGTCCGACAGCACCGATCCAAACTCGTTCATCTTCCAGTTGGGGGCGCGGACGCGCTCGCGGCTGCACGAGATGTGCGACTGGGTGGAGATCCGCGGCGTCGATGTGCGCGAGGTGGGGCCGCA
>JADZCY010000144.1 GCA_020851325.1 Acidobacteriota bacterium
TCCATCACCGCCTTGAACGCGGCGCGCATCGCCACTTCCGTCTTGCCGTAGCCGACGTCGCCACAGAGCAGGCGGTCCATCGGCATCGACGATTCCATGTCGCGCTTGATGTCGCCGATGGCCGTCGCCTGATCGACGGTCAGCTCGTAGGGGAATGCGCCCTCGAACTCCTCCTGCCAGTGCGTATCGGCGTTGAAGGCGTGGCCTGGCACGGCGCGGCGGGCGGCGTAGAGCTTCAGCAGCTCTTCGGCCATGTCTCGCATGGCCTTCTTCACCTTCGTCTTCGCGCGGTCCCAGGTGGTGCCGCCCAGACGATCGAGCGGAGGCTTGGCGCCGCCGCTGTACTTCTGGATCAGATCGAGCCGCTCGACCGGCACGAACAGCTTGTCTTCGCCGTGATAGCGAAGTTCCAGGAACTCCTTCACGTCGTCGCCGACGGTGATCTGTTTGAGGCCGACGAATTGTCCGATGCCGTGATCGACGTGGACGATCAGATCGCCGACCTTGAGATCGCGCAGGTCGGAAAGGAAAGCAGCGCTTGCCGAGCGCTGCTGACCACGGCGGCCAGCGGCGCGTTCTTCCTCGAAGACGTCAGCGGAGGCGTGAATCAGCAGACCCGCGTCGGGCAGGCGGAACCCGCGCGACAGATGGCCGTCGAGCACCATCACCGACGCGGCGCCGTGCTGCTCGCTGCCAGAGCCCGCCCACGTTGCCCGCACGTCGTAGTCGCGCAGCAACTCGACGGCGCGTTCGGCGCGGCCTTTCGTACCGGCGACGAACATCACGGCGTCGTTGCGCCCCAGCGCTTCGCGAATCTCGGCGACCCAACCGGGGATGCGGCCCTTGAACTCCTGCGGCGGCTGATAGGCGACGTGATGCGATCCGGCCACCGGCGCTTCGTCTATCGGCAGTTCCTCGATGGTCGTGCCGGCATCGAAGATCGGCGCGAGATCGGCCCATGAAAGGAGCAGCTCGGACGGCTCGGCGTAGCGATCGCGATCGTCTTCCGGCACGCGCTCCTCGAACGACGCCGACAGCGTCGCCCACACCTGTTCGAGCTGAGCCTGCAGGTCCACGGGTTCACTGGCGACGACGTGCGCGCCGGTGAGGTAGTCCAGAATCGAACCGGTTTCGCCGGTGTCGTTGTCGCGCGCTGCCTGTCGCGTGAAGTCACGCACGGGGACGATGGCGAACTGATCGAGTGATTCGACGGAACGCTGCGTGGAGGCATCGAAGCGGCGGATCGACTCGATGGTGTCGCCGACGAATTCGAGGCGCACCGGTAACTCGTCACCGGCGGCAAACACGTCGAGAATGCCGCCGCGCAGGCAGAACTCACCGTGCTCATCCACGGGGTCCTGGCGCTCGTAGCCGCCTTCACCAAGCATCGCGACGAGATCGTCGGGCGCGATGTCCTGGCCCGGCTTCAACACCGTCGCGAGCGAGCGGACCGACGCCGGCGACGCCAGACGCGGCAGCAGCGCCGGCATCGACGCCACGAGCACGCGCACCTGACCCGACTCGAGCGCGTGCAGCGCCGCCGCACGCGCCGAGGTGGTCTGGAAGTGCGGTTCGAGTCCGCGATACGGATCCACCTGAAGCGAGGGGACCGGCAGCACCGCCCGCTCGACGACGGCGTCAGCGAGGCCTTCCAGCCCGCGCAGCAGCAGACGCACGTCGTCCACGGCTTCGTCGAGCATGTTGTCGGCCGCGACGACGAAAAGCACGGGCCGCGTGCGCAGGCGATGCGCGATGGCCGCCACCGCGAGTGCGCGTGCGCTGCCACCGAGGCCGGTGATGCGCTTCCACGGCTTCGCCAGGCCGGTGCGGTTCACCGTGTCGAGGAGAAGCGACTGGAGCGCCAGGGACGTGCTGGTCGTACTCATTCAGATGACTGACGATGCGGCGATCTAACGGCCGCGCAAGCGTTCGACGATGGCGGAGGTGGAGTAGCCGGGCGCGAGCGGAATCCGGACGACACGTCCGCCGCGCGCTTCCACGACGTCACGGCCGACCACCGCATCGGCGGCCCAGTCGGCGCCCTTGACGAGCACATCCGGCTGGATGGCCGAGATGATCGCGTGCGGCGTGTCCTCGTCGAACAGCACGACCGCGTTCACCGAGGCCAGCGCGGCAAGAACCTCGGCGCGGTCCGCCTCGCTGTTGAGCGGACGCTCGGGTCCTTTCTCGAGCCGGCGCACCGAGGCGTCGGTGTTGACGCCGACGATCAGGAAATCACCGAGCGCGCGCGCATCCGCAAGGTAGCGCACGTGCCCCGGGTGCAGCAGATCGAAGACGCCGTTGGTGAACACGACGGTGTGTCCCTGGCGTTGACGCTCCGCGGCCATGGCGGCGGCCTCGGCGCGCGAAAGGATGCGACTCACGGCGTCGCCTCGAATCAAGATCCCGTCGAACCCGTCCCGGACTTGAAGCGGATCGTCGGCGTGAAGAGCCAGCGATGGTCCGGACGGTCGATGCCGACGTCCTTCGTCCGCGACTTCACGCGGAACGAATAGAGCAGCCGGTGGTAGTCGTACGGGTAGCCGTCCAGCTTGTGGACCGCGAGATCGAGCCGGTAGGTGCCCTCGACGAGCTTCAAGCTGTCCACCTCGAAGGTGACGATGCCGTCGCCGGACATTTCGTCCGGCTGCAGTTCCTCGAGGTTGGTGTTGGTGCCGTAGCAGCACACGCCGTCGGCGTTGAAGATGCCGAAGCCGAACACGAAGTCGCGGTTCGGCTGGTGGGCGCGGACTTCCATCTGCACCTTGATCGCTTCGCCGTACTGGAACACGTGACCGGGGCGGCCATCCTCGCCGAGGATGGAGACGTTCCTGATCTCGATCTCGCGCGTGCCCCAGCGCCCTTCGGTCGCCTTGAACATGTCGGCCGGTGCGTCACCGGCCTCCGCAGGATCGGAGGGCAGCGCCTCGGCATTCACCGACGTCGATGCGGTCGCCGCCAGTCGTGCCGACTCGGCCTTCGACAGTTCCTGTTCTTCCGTCTTCTCGACGTCGATGATGTACGACGCGACGACGCGCTTCGGTTCGCCTTCGGCCTTTGTCTGTCCCTTGTCGAGCCACAGCGCCTGATCGCAGAACTTCTCGACCAGGTCCAGCGAGTGCGTCACCAGCAGGATCGACTTGTTGCGGCGGCGGAACTCCGAGAACTTGTCGAGGCACTTCAGCGTGAAGCCCTGATCGCCAACCGCCAGCACTTCGTCGATCAGCAGCACTTCGGGATCGACGTGGATGGCAACGGCAAAGCCGAGCCGCATGTACATCCCCGACGAGTAGGTCTTCACCGGCGCGTCGATGAAGTCCTGCAGCTCGGCGAACTCGACGATCTCGTCGAAGCGGCGCTGCACTTCCTTCTTCGACAGGCCGAGCATGATGCCGTTGATGAAGATGTTCTCGCGGCCGGAGATTTCGGGATGGAAGCCGGCGCCGAGTTCGATCAGCGCCGAGATACGCCCGTCCACCGTGATGGTGCCCGTGTTCGGCCGCGAGATGCCGGCCACGCACTTCAGCAGCGTCGACTTGCCCGAGCCGTTCCGTCCGATGACGCCGTAGGTGCAGCCCTTCGGCACCTGGAACGACACGCCACGCAGCGCCGGAAATGTTTCGTCCGGCTGCAGATCGCGGATGAGGCTGCCGTTCAACAGCGCCGACTTCAGCGTCGCAAACTGCTTCTGCCGGGCAAAGCGCCGGTAGACCTTCGAGACGTTGACGACGTCAATAGCGGGCGTCATGATGCGGGCTCAACAGGAAACCACGAAGGCACGAAGACGCCTTGTTGTCCACGAAGGGCGCGAAGGGCTCCAAGGGGATTCGTCACAGGATAGCCGGACGGCCTGCACCCGGTCTTGACCGCCTTTGTGTCCTTCGCGCCCTTCGTGTCCCTTCGTGCCTTCGTGGTTTCCCGAGGCACTACACCTCCTCCGCGAAGCTGTCGCGCAGGCGATCGAAGATGAAGTAGCCGGCAAGAAAGACGACGATCGCCATGACGCCGAGCGCCATCAGCCAGCGCCAGTGGCCGTGCGGGCCGATGTGGAAGAGCACTTCCTGATACGAGATGGCAAGGTGCGTCATCGGGTTCAGGTTGAGCCACCAGCGCATCGACTCCGGCGCCTGCTGCATCGGGTAGATGATCGGCGTCGCGAAAAACCACAGCGTCAGCAGGTTGCCGAGCAGATCCTTCAGGTCGCGGAAGTGCACGGTGAGCGCCGACACCATCAGCGCCAGGCCGACGGTCAGCACGAGCTGCACGAGCACGATCACCGGGAACCACAACAGCTCCAGCGGATCGATCGGGCGCTGATAGTAGATCAGGAACGCCGCCAGAATCGGCAGCCCGAGCATGAAGTGCACCATGTTCGCCAGCACGGTGACGATGGGCAGCACTTCCGCCGGGAACAGCACCTTCTTGATCAGGTTGCCGCCGGCGATCAGCGTGTTCGAGGACTCGAGCAACGACGATGAGAACCACGTCCACGGCAGGATGCCGCAGAACATGAAGAGCGCGTACGGCTCCATCTCCGGCGGGTGGATGCCTGGCAGCACGGTCGTGAAGACGAACGAATAGATCAGCAGCAGCAGCAGCGGGTTGATGAACGACCAGAAGAAGCCGAGCACCGAGCCGCGATAGCGCGCCTTCAGGTCGCGGACGACCAGCGTCTGGATGAGTCCGCGATAACGGAGAAGGGCGGCGAGGCTGTGAAACATCGCTGGCGGCTGGAAAACGCCGGAGCGGAGACGGCCCGCGAGGGCGCCCCGCTCCGCGACCTGCGACTAGTGACCGACCCCGCGACGGGTCTCGGACTGCAGTTCCTGCAGCGTGCGCAGCAGGGCGAGACGGGCGCGCTCGAAGTCGATGTCGTGCGGCATCGGACCCATCATCTCTTCGGCGCGGGTCATGCCGGCCTGCGCGCGCGCTTCGTCGAGTTCGGCGGCGCTTTCGGCGACCTGCGCGATCACGGTGACGCGATCCGGCAGCACCTCGGCAAAGCCGATCGACACCACGAGAATCTGCCGCTCGGTGCCCTGGCGGTAACTCATCGTCCCCGTGCGGAGCGACGCGAAGAGCGGGGTGTGGCCGGGCAGCACGCCGAAGTCGCCTTCGGAGCCCGGCAGCGACACCTCGTCCACCTCGTAGACATACGAGTGGTCCGGCGTGACGATGTTGAGCGTCAGCTTGGTCGGAAGGGCCATGAGTCCCTACTGCTTCATCTGCCGGGCGTTCTCGAGCACGTCGTCGATGGTGCCCTGGAGATAGAAGGCCTGTTCCGGCACGGCGTCGTGCTTGCCTTCGGCAATCTCCTTGAAGCCACGGATGGTTTCCGCAATCGGCACGTACTTGCCTTCGCGGCCCGTGAACTGCGACGCGACGAAGAACGGCTGCGACAGGAAGCGCTGCACCTTGCGGGCGCGCGCCACCGTGCGGCGATCTTCTTCCGACAGTTCGTCGATGCCGAGAATGGCGATGATGTCCTGCAGGTCCTTGTAGCGCTGGAGGATCTGCTTCACCTGACGAGCGACGTTGTAGTGCTCGGCGCCGAGGATGCGCGGGTCGAGAATGCGCGAGCTCGAGGCCAGCGGATCCACCGCGGGGTAGATGCCGAGTTCGGCGATCTGACGCGACAGGTTGGTCGTCGCGTCGAGGTGGGCGAACGTCGTCGCCGGCGCCGGGTCGGTGTAGTCGTCGGCGGGCACGTAGATGGCCTGCACCGAGGTGATCGA
>JADZCY010000145.1 GCA_020851325.1 Acidobacteriota bacterium
GATCCCACGGCACCGCCGCCGGCGTGAACCAGCGGTACTCGAGACTCTCATCGTCGATGACGACGTCGTGGCTGAGGGCGGTGGCGGTCCAGACGATGATGATCGTGATGGTGCCGGCGTACGAGAACACGCCGACGAGATCGTCGAGGCGCACGTCGAGGCCGGCTTCTTCACGCGCTTCGCGGCGGGCGGCGAGGCGCACGTCTTCGCCGCGATCGACGTAGCCGCCGGGAAACACCCACAGGCCGTAGCCGGGTTCGATGGCGCGACGCAGCAGCAGGATGCTGCCGTCGGCGTCGCGGATGATCGTGCCGGCGGCGACCTTCGGATCGAGATAGAAGACGAAGCCGCAGGTGCGGCTCGTGCACACCAGCCGCGCCGGCTCGCCGCCGCGCAGGACGCGAGGCTCGAGGGCCGTGCCGCACACCGGGCAGAAGCGGAACGTCGCGGTCATGGGGGCCAGTATAAGATTCTCGAGTCATGTCCATCCTGAAAGTGGCCCGCATGGGGCACCCTGTTCTTCGTCAGCGCACGCGTCCGGTGGACAAGCACGAGATTCGGACCGACGCGTTCCAGAAGCTCATCGACGACATGATCGAGACGATGGAGGAGTATTCGGGCATCGGCCTGGCGGCGCCGCAGGTGCACGAGAGCAAGCGCCTGTTCGTCGCCGTGCTCGACGCCGAGGGCCAGGGCGAGGGTGAACCGATTGCGCTCATCAACCCCGAGATCACCGTGCTGTCAGGCGCGCTGATCGACGGCTGGGAAGGCTGCCTCAGCATCCCCGACATCCGCGGCCGCGTGCCGCGGGCGCCGCACATCAGCGTCAGCGCGCTCAACCGTGAAGGCAAGCGCATCGAGATCGAAGCCCGCGACTTTCCGGCCCGCGTCATCCAGCACGAAACCGATCACCTCGACGGCGTGCTCTTCTTCGACCGCATGCGCACGTTCGAGTCGCTCACGTTCATGGACGAATTCTCGCGGTATCACGGAAGGAGGGAGGAGGAAGAAGAAGAAGAGTAAAACGCGAATCTTCCAGCCCTCCAGCCCCCCAGCCCTCCAGACTATAATTTTCGCTCCCATGCCCGCCCTCGCGCTTGCCACCGCTCCACCTCGTGTCACGCTGCTGGGCGCGCCGAAGGCTCCGTATGACGGCGCCATCGCGGCGGCACGGACGTGCTATTCGCCGCGCGTCATCACGCGCGACGAGATCACCGACAAGCAGCGCGACTCGATTGGGCCGCTGACCTTCGAAGGCGGTCATCACACCGTCTTCCAGCACGCGCACTTCGAGTTCGGACTCGAGAACGTCTCGCGCCAGTTCGTCTGGAGCTTCCTGCACGCCTATCCGTTCTACAACTCCGAGCAGTCCAGCCAGCGCTACGTCAAGCTGAACGAGCCGCGCGCGTTCATGCCGCCGCTCGACGGTGAAGCGCGCGACGTCTTCGAGCGGGCCGTGCTCCGCGCCTGGGACGCCTACGCCGAACTCTCGGCGCTGCTCAAGGACGATGCGTGGGCGATTCTGAAGGAGCTGCGCTACGTGCGCCCGACGAATACGCCGGCGCGTCTGAAAGCGGTGGAGCGCGAGGCCGAGAAGAAGGCGATCGAAACGGCGCGCTATGTCATCCCGATTGCCGCGTTCACCTCGATGGTGCACACGGTGTCCGGCCTGGTGCTGCACCGCCTGCACCGCATGGTCAACGCCGGCGATACGCCGTACGAAGCGCAGATGGTGATCGGCGCGATGGTCGATCTCGTCAAGGAAGTCGATCCGCTCTTCTTCGACAAGGTCGGCTTGAACACGCTCGAAGCCGAACGCCTGCCCGAATCCGCCATTCCGAAACCGCGCGCTTCCGGTGACGCCTTCGCGCGCGAGTTCGATCGCCGACTCGGCAGCCGCGTCTCGCGCCTGCGCGACTGGTCGGCCGGCGCCGAGCGCGTCGTCGCCGACTCGGTGCGGGCGACCTTCGGCCTCACCACCGCGGAGCTCGACGATGCGGAGGCGATCGATCGGGTGATGAACCCGGCGCGGAATCCCTATCGCATCGACATGTTGAACGTGTCGCATCACTCGCCGCTGATGCGCGCGCTCAATCATCCCGGCTACGTGTTCGAGAAGCGCCTGAGCCACACCGCGGACTCGCAGGATCAGCGTCACCGCATGGTCCCGGCGTCGCGGCCGATGATGACCTTCGCCGACACGATCGAACCCGACATCGTGACGCCGCGGCTGATTCGCCAGAACGCCGCCGCGTCCGCCGTGTACGCGCGCGCCATCCAGGACGCGTGGACGGCGAAGAACAAGCTGCTGGCGCTCGGCGTGCCGCTCGAGTTCGCGCTCTACATCCTCCCCAACGCCAAGGCGCTGCGCATGGTGGAGTCCGGATCGTTCCTCGCGCTGCAGCACAAGTGGACGCTGCGCACCTGTTTCAACGCGCAGGAAGAGATCTACCTCGCGTCGATGGACGAGATCGCGCAAGTGCAGGCCGTCCACCCACAGCTCGCGAAGTTCCTCGGTCCGCCGTGCGTGCTCCGCAACCGCATCGTCTCGCCGCGCTGCACCGAAGGCACGCACTTCTGCGGCGTGCCCGTGTGGCAGTCGTTTCCGAAAGCAGAACGGCGCCTGTAGCGGCAGCAATGCCACCGTCACCCTGGCTGGCACACTGTTATACGGCGCTCGGAGCGCCGCTGGCGTTGTGGGCGCTGCTGGCGGCGATCGACAGAGACTTCCGGACATCGTTCCTGCTACTTGCCGTCACCGTCCTGATCGACGCGACCGACGGGTGGCTGGCGCGATGGCTGCGGGTGAAGGAACGCCTGCCTTACTTCGACGGCGCGCGACTCGACGACATCATCGACTACCTCACCTACGTCGTCGTACCGGTGGTGATCGCCATCCGCGTGCCGCTGTTGCCGGAGGCGTGGGCGATGCCGGTGGGGACCGTGGTGCTACTGAGCAGCGCCTACGGGTTCTCACGCACCGACGCCAAGGTGGAGACTACGGATTTCTTTTTCACCGGCTTTCCGTCGTACTGGAACATCGTCGTGCTGTATCTGTTCCTGCTAGGCCTCCCCGCCGCGGTCAACGCCGCCGTGCTCGTCACCCTGGCCGCGCTGGTCTTTGCGCCGATGCGCTACATCTACCCCTCGCGCACACGCGCGCTTCGCCGCACGACGCTGGCGCTGTCGGCGCTGTGGGGCGCGGCGATGTTCTGGATGCTGTGGCGCCTGCCGGAGGTCAACCGCGGGCTGGTGTGGATCTCGCTGGCGGCGCCGGCGTACTACGTGGCGATCTCGCTGTGGCTGGCCGGCCGCGAGCCGCGCTAAAATTCAGAGCCCCTCCAGACCCCGAGCCCCCAGACCTCCAGACCCCCAGACCTCCAGACCTCTCGTGTCCCCCCTAGCCATCATCTTCGTCACCGTCTTCATCGACCTGCTCGGCTTCGGCATCATCATTCCGCTGCTGCCGTTCTACGCCGAGTCGTTCGGCGCCACGGCGTTCGTGGTTGGTCTGCTCGGCACCAGCTTCTCGCTGATGCAGTTCCTGTTCTCGCCGGTATGGGGCCGCTGGTCGGACCGCGTCGGCCGCCGGCCGGTGATCCTGATCGGCCTCGCGGGATCGGCGCTGTCGTACATGGCGCTGGCGCTGGCCGACACGTTGACGCTGGTGTTCGTCGCCCGCATCCTCGGCGGCATTGCCGGCGCGAACATCCCGACCGCGCAGGCGTACATCGCCGATGTGACGACGCCGGAGAATCGCGCCAAAGGCATGGGCATGGTGGGCGCGGCGTTCGGCCTTGGTTTCATCTTCGGTCCGGCCATCGGTGGCACGCTGAGCGCGTTCGGCCCGTCGGTGCCGATGTGGTGCGCGTCGGTGTTGTGCACCGCGAACCTGATCGCCGCCTACTTCCTGCTGCCCGAGTCACGCCACGCCGACGAGATGCGGCCGACGCTGGGCCGGATGGAAGCGCTCCGCCGCGCCTTTGCCGATCGACGACTCATCCTCGTCCTCGCGCTCTACTTCATCGTCACCGCCGCCTTCTCCGGCTTCGAGACGACGTTCGCGCTGTTCAGCGAGCGGCGGTTCGGCTTCACCGTCGCCACCATCGGATACCTGTTCGCGTTCATCGGCCTGACGCTGGCGATCGTGCAGGGGCTGCTGGTGGGGCGCGTCGTGAAGCGTATTGGCGAAGCGCGGCTCATCCCGATCGCGATCGCCACCATCGGTGTCGGCATCGGCATGGTGCCGTTTGCGTGGAGCATTCCGACGTTGCTCGTCGCCGTCGGCACGCTGGCGCTGGGGATGGGCTTCAACAGCCCGGCGCTCGGCGCCACGGTGTCGAAGCTGACGCATCGCGACGATCAGGGCGGCATGCTTGGCCTGGCGTCATCGCTCTCGAGCCTCGGCCGCGTCGTCGGTCCGGCCTCGGGCGGTTTCCTGTTCGATCACTTCGGCATGGCGATGCCGTATTTCGCCGCCGCCGGGATCATGTTCGGCGCCGTCGGCGTCGCGCTCGCGTCGTTGCGGCGCGTGTAGCCGCCTCCAGCCCCCCAGCCCTCCAGCCCTCCAGTCCTCCAGACAGTATGTTTTCTGTCCCTGTCCACGCTGCCAACCCCGGTCCGTTCACCGGCACCGGCAATTGGACCTACGTGATCCCTGGCGCTGCGCCCGTCCTGATCGACGCCGGTGTCGGCAAGCCGGAGCATCTGTCGGCGCTGGCCGAGGCGATGCCGAACGGGCCGGCGGTGGTGATCGTCACGCACGCGCATTCGGATCACGCCTCGGGCGCGCCGGCGCTGCTCGAACGCTGGCCCGCGGCCGTCTTCCGCAAGATCGCCTGGCCCGAGCGAGACGTCTCGGCCGTGCCGTGGCAGGCGCTGGCCGATGGTGACGTCATCGAGACGGCTGAAGGACCGCTCGAAGTGATTCACACCCCGGGCCACGCGCCGGATCACGTGGTGCTGTGGCACGCCGCGTCGCGCACCATCTTCGGCGCGGACCTGATGCAGCTTGGCAACACCGTCTTCATCCCCGCCGCGCACGGTGGCGACCTTGCCGCCTACCTGCGCTCGCTGAAGCGCGTGCGCGCGCTGTCGCCGCTCCGCGTGCTGCCGGCGCATGGGCCGGCCATCGAGGATCCGGTCGGGCTGATCGATCACTACCTGTCGCATCGCCAGCAGCGTGAGACGCAGGTGCTGACCGCGCTCGAAGCCGGCGCCGCGACGGTGGAGACGATCACCGCGCGCATCTATATCGGACTGATCGACACGCTGGCGCCGCTGGCGCAGGAAAACGTCCTCGCGCACCTCGTCAAGCTCGAAACCGACGGGCTCGTGCGGCGCACGACAGAGGGGTGGAAAAGCATTGAGTGATTGTCCGAGCGGGTGATTGGTGATTGTCGGGTGAGGGACGATTGGCAATTGGCGATTCGTTCGGCGAAGGATGATTGGCGATTGGGCCCTGATGCCCCCCAAGCCCTCCAAGCCCCAAGCCCTCCAAGCCGCCGTTCCCAAGCCCTTCAAGCCCTCCAAGCCCTTCAAGCCCTTCAAGCCAGTTAAGATCTCCGCGTGCGTTACCTGCGGATGCTCTCCAACTCGGTGATCGCCGGCAGCCTCGCCTCGGCGTATCTCGCCGTGCTGGTGCTGCAACTGAATCCGCAGTATCCCGTCGACGCCGGCACCGTTGCCCCGCTGGGGCTGATGATGGCGGCGGCCTACGGCGTCAACATCACTGTCTTTTTCTACGCGCTCATCGTGCTGCGGCAGATCCTCGCGGTGGAGGTGCTGTCGCCTGGCTGGGTCAGTGTGCGTCTGCTCTCGTGGCTGTTGACGATGGCGGCGGCGGGCGGGGCGACGGTGATGTGGCTGAACCTGAGCAACTTCGCGGGTGTGCTCGATGTCGAAACCTCTCGCCGCATGGCCGCCGGTGCGATTGTCGTCACCGCGGCGGGCGTGGTGTTCCTGATGATCGGCGTCGCGCACCTCAATCGCCGCGGCGGGCGGCCGAGCGCGACGATCCTGGTGCTGACGGCGCTGATGTCGGTGGTGATGCCGACGGTGCTGCGCGGGCCGGCCCGCGTTGCGCCGATGCCGGCGCGCACGTTGCTGCCCGGCAGCATCACGGCGACACCGTCGCCGGTGGCGAACGGCGGGCGGCTGGTGATGCTGATGCTCGACGGCGCCTCACTCGACGTGATTTCGCCGGCGGTGGCCGAGGGACGGCTCGGCAACTTCGGCCGCATCTTCGATCGCGGCTCGGTGATGCATCTGGCGACGCTCCGGCCGACGCAGGCCGAAACGGTGTGGAGCGCCGTTGCCACCGGGCGCGGGCCGATCCACAACGGCGTGCGGTCGTCGGCGCTGTATCGCGTCCTCGGCATCACGCCGCCGATCACACTCTTGCCCGACTACTGCTTCGCGCAGGCGCTGGTGCGCTTCGGCTTCCTGTGGGAAGAGCCGCATACGGCTGAAGATCTCGCGGCGCGGCCGCTGTGGACGATTCTTGGCGAGCAGGGCGTCGACGTCGGCATCGTCGGCTGGCCGCTGACGCAGCCGGCGGCGACCGTCGAAGGGTTCCTGGTGAGCGATGCGTTCCATCGCCTGCAACCGGCGGCGTTCGACATGGATGGCCCCGCCACCGTGTGGCCGCCGTCGATCCTCGAGCAGGCGCGCGCGAGCCTCGCGGCGCGGCCCGATCCGGATCCGGTGGCGATCGTGTCGGTGCTCGGCGGACCACCGGCGGGCGATTACGACATGGCCAGCGATCCCGATCCGGTCATTGCCGATCGCGTGCATGCGTCGCTGCTGTCGGCCATGGAGTCCACACGCGCGCGGTTTCTCGCGGTGCGATTCCCCGGCATCGATGCGGTGGGCCACTACTTCCTGCGCTACGCCTCGCCACAGGCCTTCGGCGACGTCTCGGACGAAGAACGTCGTCGCTACGGACGGATCCTCGAGCAGTACTACGCGTTTCTCGACGGACAGATCGGCCACGTCCTCGAATCGCTCGGCCCGTCCGACGTGCTGCTCGTCGTCTCCGGCTACGGCATGGAGCCGCTCAGTCCCGGCAAGCGTTTGCTCGAACGTCTCGTCGGCAACGCGCGCATCAGCGGCACCCACGAACGCGCGCCGGACGGCTTCCTGCTCGCCTATGGCGCCGATATTCAACCCGGCCGCCTCCCGCGCGCCTCTGTCCTCGACCTGGCGCCAACGATTCTCTATTTCTTCGGCCTCCCCGTCGGCCGCGACATGGACGGCTTCGCGCGCACGGAACTGTTCCGCGAATCGTTCACGGCGGAGCGGCCCGTGACCTACATCCCCAGCTACGGCCGGTAGCCCGGCATCGCACCTGCGTGCCGCACCTTCGTGCCGCACGATCGTGAGCACCTTCGTGGAGCACCGACGTGTTACACTCAACTGCTTCTTTAACGCGGACCGAGAGTCCGCAAAGAGGAACCTGATGAACGATTCCCGCCCGGAGGTCCCGCCATGCCGGTAGTCATGGACGCGGACCGCATGTCCCGCGCCCTCACGCGCATCGCCCACGAGATCATCGAACGCAATCACGGTGTCGACGGCGTCAGCCTCGTCGGCGTCCGTTCACGCGGGGTGCCGCTCGCACGCCGCATCGCCACCATCCTCACCAGCGTGTCGGGCACCGAGATGCCCACCGGCGCGCTCGACATCACGCTCTATCGCGACGACCTGATGCGCACCGCCGTCGGTCCGCAGCCGCTCGTCCGCAAGACCGAGATCCCGTTCTCCATCGACAACCGCACCATCGTCCTCGTGGACGACGTGCTGTATACGGGGCGAACAACGAGAGCGGCGCTCGATGCGCTGATCGATTTCGGGCGGCCGCGCGCCATTCAACTTGTCGTACTGATCGATCGCGGCCATCGCGAGCTGCCGATCAAGGCGGACTACGTCGGCAAGAACGTGCCGACCTCGCGCAAGGAAGCCGTGCAGGTGCGCCTGGCGGAACTCGATGGCATCGACGAAGTGGTCGTCGAGGTGGGGGACTAGCACGTGGATACCATCGCCGCCACCGCGCTCAGTCACAAGAACCTGCTCGGCATCGCCGACCTCAGCCCCGAGGAGATCGTCCTCATCCTCGACACCGCCGAGGCGATGAAGGAAGTCGGCAAGCGCGCCATCAAGAAAGTGCCGACGCTGCGCGGCCGCACGGTGGTCAATCTGTTCTTCGAGCCGAGCACGCGCACGCGCACGTCGTTCGAGATTGCCGAGAAGCGCCTCAGCGCCGACACGCTGAACGTCGCCATTGCCTCGTCCAGCGTCGTGAAGGGCGAAACGCTCGTCGACACCGCGATGAACCTCGAGGCCATGGCGCCCAGCATGATGGTGGTGCGTCATGCGTCATCCGGCGCCTGTCACCTGCTGTCGCGCATCTGCAAGGCGGCCATCATCAACGCCGGCGACGGCATGCACGAGCATCCGACGCAGGCGCTGCTCGACGCGTTCACCATTCGCGAACGCAAGGGCCGCATCGGCGGGCTCAAGGTGGCCATCTTCGGCGACCTGCTGCACAGCCGCGTGCTGCGCTCCAACCTGATACTGCTGCGCAAGCTCGGCGCCGAGGTGTGGGTGTGCGGCCCGGCCACGCTGCTGCCGCCCGGCCTGGCGGCCATGGGCGTGCGCGTGACGACACGCATCGACGAAGCCGTCGATCAGGCGGATGTCGTGATGATGCTGCGCATTCAGCTCGAACGCATGCAGGGCGGATTCTTCCCGTCGCTGCGCGAATACTTCCGGACGTTCGGCATGACCGAAGCGCGGCTGAAGCTGGCGCGGCCCGACGTCACGGTGATGCACCCGGGACCGATCAACCGCGGCGTCGAGATCGCCTCCGAGGTTGCCGACGGTCCCTACTCGGTGATTCTCGACCAGGTCGCCAACGGCGTCGCGGTGCGCATGGCGGTGCTGTATCTGTTGGCAGGTGGAGCAGACGATGAAGCGGTTGCTTAAGGGCGCGCGTGTGATCGATCCGGCGAACGGCATCGACGGACAGTTCGACATCCTCATCGACGGCGATCGCATCGCGCAGGTCGGCCGCGACCTGCCGGTGAGCCTCGCCAACGGCGGCCGCATCGACGCGTTGCCATCCAGCTTCGTCATCTGTCCCGGCTTCATCGACATGCACGTGCACCTGCGCGAGCCGGGACAGGAGCACAAGGAAACGGTCGCCACCGGCACGCTGTCGGCGGTCACCGGCGGCTTCACCGCCGTGGCCTGCATGCCGAACACCAAGCCGGTGAACGACAACGCCGGCGTCACGCAGTTGATCCTGCAGAAGGCGCGCGAAGCGGGGCTGGCGCGCGTGTATCCGATCGGCGCCGTGTCGCGCGGGCAGAAGGGCGAGGAGCTGGCCGACATCGCCGAACTGCGCGAAGCCGGCTGCGTCGCGGTCACTGACGACGGCCTGCCGATTTCCACCGCGATCCTGGCGCGCCGCGCACTTGAATACACCAGCATGTTCAACATGCCGGTGATCGAGCACTGCGAAGACCAGACGCTGAAGGGCGATGGCGTGGCGCACGAGGGGCCGATGGCCTCGTCGCTGGGACTGAAGGGCATTCCCGGCGTCGCCGAGGCAATCACCGCCGGACGCGATATCCTGCTCGCCGAGATGACCGGTGGTCACGTCCACATCGCGCACA
>JADZCY010000146.1 GCA_020851325.1 Acidobacteriota bacterium
CGGCGATGCGATCGCCGACCACCGCGAGCGCGACGTCGTAGTGCATGGCGTCGACGGTGACGACATCGGTGTGCGTGAAGACAACGGCGCGCGGCGCCGGCTGCGCCTGCGCGCGGTGCGGATCGACAAGCAGCGCCGCGGCGGCGCCGGCGCCGACACCGGCAATCAGATCGCGTCGAGTGAGCGTGGATGCGGACATGGCGCAAGCTTTCCGCCGCACGCGCGCTAAGTCAAGCCGCCCTCCAGCCCTCCAGCCCTCCAGCCTTCCAGACTTAGAGGACCGCCCGCCTTCGCGCTGCGCGCTTCGGCGAGGCGGTGGGGGGGCGATGGAGTCAGGACCGCGCTTCGCGCGGCAGGGGCATCAGGACCGCTTCGCGGTCAGGGCATCAGGTGTCCTGCAAGCCCTCCAAGCCTCAAGCCTTTCAAGCCCGCCGCCCTTCCAGTCCCCCAGCCCCCCAGCCCTCCAGTCCACGATCAGTCCCGTTCGCAATGCCGTCCCGAGCATGTCTCCCTCCCGATGGATGCGGTGTCCCGGCCTGCTGGTTGCTGGTGCGCGCTCCTTCAGCAGTTGACAGCACTGGCGCACCGGCGCATGATCTGTTGCCTATCAACAGGACGCACAATGGCCCAAGACGCGGAAGTTCCCTACGGCACGCTCGACCTCATGGTCCTCAAGACGCTGGCGGCACTTGGTCCGCTGCACGGCTACGGCATTGCCCGCCGCATCGAGCAGGTCGCGCAAGGCGCGCTCAGCCTCAACCAGGGCACCATCTATCCGGCGCTGCTGCGGCTCGAGCAGAAGGGCTGGATCAGCAGCGAGTGGGGGATGAGCGACAACAATCGCCGCGCCCGCTTCTATCGACTCACCGCCGCCGGCCGCCGACAACTCTCCGCTGAGGAGAAAGTGTGGGCGCGCACGGTGTCCATCGTCAGCCGCCTGCTGGAGCACGAACCGTGAGCACGCGCGCGTGGACGGCTCGCGTTCGAACGTTCTGCGCACGCGCGAGTGAGGTGGTGCTGCGCCGCAACCGCGATCGCCGTCTGAACGAAGAAGTTCGGCTGCATCTCGACATGCTCGAGGACGAACTTGTCGCGCGAGGCATGACACGCGACGACGCACGGCTGGAAGCGCGCCGTCAATTCGGCGGTGTCGATCAGATGCAGATGCGCTACCGCGACGCACGCGGGTTGCCGTGGCTCGAGGCGCTGGCGCAGGACCTGCGCTTCGCGCTGCGGTCGCTCGTCCGCGATCGCGGCTTCACGCTCACCGCCATCCTCGTCCTCGGCCTTGGCATCGGCGTCAACAGCATGCAGTTCGCGGTCTTCGACGCGCACCTGCTGCGCGGGCTGCCGATCCCGCGTGCCGGTCGCGTGCTCTTCGTCTCCACCTTCGACGAACGCCAGGCCGATCGCGGTGTGTCGTTCCTCGATCTCCAGGACCTGCAGCGCAGCGTCACCACGCTGTCCGGCCTTGCGGCATACACGGTGGGTCCGGCCGTGCTTGGCGACGAGCAGCGCACGCCGGAGCGTCGGCCCGGCGCGCGCATCTCCGCCAACGCGTTCGCGCAGTTGCAGATCCAACCGCTCATCGGCCGCACCTTCATGCCAGACGACGACCGGCCGGGTGCGGCGCCGGTGGCCGTCATCACAGAGGCGGTGTGGAACAGCCGCTATGGAGGCGATCGCGCACTCATCGGCCGCCACGTGCTGATCGACGGCGTGCAGACGACGATCGTCGGTGTGATGGCGGATCGATCCGGCTTCCCGAGCACCGCGGAGGTGTTCCGGCCGCTGGGTTCAACACCAGGGCTGGCGGCCGAAGCGCGCACCGTGCGCACACTGCGTGTGTTCGGACGGCTGAACGACGGCGTCGCTCCATCGCAGGCGCGGGCCGAGATCGAGAGCATCACCGACAACCTCGCGCGCGAGCACGCGGCCACCAGCGCCGGCAATCGCGCCCGGGTGGTACCGATCAACGAGCAGTTCCTGGGCAGGCTCCAACCGCAGTGGCTGGCCTTCCTCTCGGTTGGCTTCCTGATCGCGGCCATCTCGGCGGCCAACATCGCCAACCTGATGCTCGCGCATTTCGTCCGCCGCAGTCGCGAGATTGCGGTGAGGACGTCACTCGGCGCCACGCGCGGGCGCATCGTTCGCCAACTGCTGACCGAAAGCGGACTGCTCGCCATTCTCGGTGGCGCGGCCGGCTTCGCCATGGCGTCGGCGGGACTGACAGCGTTTCGCGACGCGGTGCCACCCGGCTTGCTGCCGTACTGGTTCCGCTACGAAATGGATGTTCGTGCGTTCGTAGCGCTCACGGCAATCACGGCCGTGGTGTTGTTGACTGTGGGTCTCCTGCCATCGCTGCATGCGTCACGGACCGACGTGAACGAGACGCTCAAGAACAGCAACGTTCCCGGCAGGCGGACCGTTGGCCGACGCTGGACCGCAGCCTTTCTCACCGCGCAGCTCGCCCTCGCCGTCGTCATGCTGGCGAACCTCGTGCTGGCGGCGCGCACCGGCGGCACGACGTTGCCAACCGACGCTGCGGTAGATACAGACCGCGTGCTGACCGCCGCGATCACGCTGCCGGCGGATCGCTATCCGACGCCGGCCGATCGTCTCAGGTTCTTCGAGCGCCTGCAGGATCAGCTCGCCACACTGCCGGGCGTGTCGGCGGTGTCGATCGCCTCGCATCTGCCTGTTTCCGGCGCCGCGGAGCGGCGGCTGGTGATCGACGGCCGCACGCAGACGAACGCGGATGCACCGCAGATCTGGTCCGTCGCGGCCGGGTCGCGCTTTCTGGAATCACTCACGCTCGGCATCGTCCGCGGCCGCTGGCTCTCAGACGACGACATACAGTCGAGACGGCCGAACGTCGTCATCAACGAGCGGCTCGCGGACCTGTTCTTCGCCGGCGAGAATCCACTCGGCCGCCGTATCGCCCTGACGATGCCCAACGCTGCCGGCGGCGCCACCGAGTGGCTCACCGTTGTCGGCGTGGCGCCGACCATTCGCCGGTTCGCGCTGCCCGACGTCGCTGAGCCGATCGCCTACACGCCCATCTCTCTCGTGCCGCCAGCGAGTGTCGGGCTGCTGCTGCGCAACGAACGTACGGCGGCGTCGCTGGCACCACTGGTGCGCGACGCGGTCGCGGACATCGATCCCTTGCTGCCGGTGTCACGGATGCTGACACTCGCGCAGGTCGTCTACGAAACGGCGTGGAGTCGTCGCGTCGGCGATGTGCTGCTCGGGCTGTTCGCGATCATCGCGGCGGCGCTCGCCGGCGTCGGACTCTACGCGGTCACCGCGTACAACGTGGGGTCCAGAACCAGAGAGATCGGCGTCCGGCTGGCGCTGGGCGCGACGCGGCAGCAGGTCTGGCGTCTGATCGTCGGCAGCGGCTTCCGGACTCTCGGCGTGGCGCTCGTGCTCGGGATCCTCGGCGCGTTTGCGTGGGAGCGCGCTTTCGAAACAGGTCAACGTGACGGCGTCGGCCTGACGTCTCCGGCTTCGCTGCTGCTCATTGTCGTCCTTCTGGCCGCGCTCACGCTCTGTGCCTGCCTGGTGCCGGCGCTGCGCGCGACGCGGCTCAATCCCGTCGTCGCACTGCGTCACGAATAGAACGGATTACCAGAACCGGATATGTGCACGCTGCTGAGTCGTCTTGCCGAAGTGCTGATGCGCGGACGTCGAGATCGGCGCCTGAACGAAGAAGTGCGGCTGCACCTCGACCTGATCGAGGACGAACTCGTCGCGCAAGGCATGCCGCGCGAGCAGGCACGATTTGAAGCGCGGCGTCAATTCGGCGGTGTCGACCAGATGAAGATGCGCCATCAGGATCAGCGGGGATTCGTGTTCATCGACGCCGTCATGCAGGACATCCGCTTCGCCGTGC
>JADZCY010000147.1 GCA_020851325.1 Acidobacteriota bacterium
CTTTGCCGTCCGCTCCACGCGGGAAGCCGGCGTCCACCCACTTCTTGAATCCAGCCCGCACCATGGTCTGGTTGACGCGGCGATCGCCGTAGAAACGGCGCGTGAGCGCGAGTCCCTTCTGGCAGACGCGCGGATCCCAGCGGTGCGTCGCGCCGTTGCCGGCGAGGTCGGTCGCCTTGCCGTAGCCCATCGACGGACCGATGCGCGTGATGACGCCCTGGCGCACGTAGGCGTTGAGGATGCAGTTGTGCGTGTCGTTCGGCGCGCAGGTGAAGGTGTACTTCGAGTCGTAGGCGAACAGATCGCGGTACGCCTTCTCCCAGTCGCGATTCGGGTACGTCGCCAGCGGATTCGATGGCGCCTGCAACCCCCAGGCCTCGTCGGCGGACAATGCGAAGCCGCCGAAACCGGCCGCGGCCACCAGTTCGAGGAACTGGCGGCGAGTTGGGTGCGTCATGGCTGGCCTCCCCAGGTACGAATGAACGTGACGATGGATTCGATTTCGGCGCGCGTGAGCGTCGGATGCGTCGGTGACGGTTCCGCGAAGCCAACCATCGCGGTACCGCGCCGGCCGCGCGCAATGGTCTCGGTGAAGTACGTATCGGTACCGGCGGCGAGCAGCACGGCGTTGTTGAGCGCCGGTGCGTCCACGCCCTGACCTTCGGCGCCGTGGCAGCCGCTGCACGTGCGTTCGAAGAGCCGGCGGCCCGTCTCGACGTTACCGGCGACCCAGCGCGCGGGTCGCGGATCCGCCGGCGCTGGTGTGCCGGCCATCGTCCGCAGATGCGCGACGAGTTGCGGGACGTCGCTTTCGCGCAGGCCGATGCTGGCGTCGCTCCAGGCGCGCATCCGACGCCCGGGCCGGCCGCGACGGATTGTTTCCGCAATCAGCGCGTCGGGCGCGACGGCGAGGAAGTCGGGGTTGGCTACCGAGGGGAACGTGGCGACGCCAGCCGCGCGTAAGCCGAGGCCGTCCTTGCCGTGACAGCCGGCGCAGAAGGCGCCATACAGCGTCGCGCCGTCGGACGCGAACTCGCGTTCGCCGAAGCGCGCCACCTGCATGCGGTCGCGCGGCAGATGGCTCCCGGGCACGTCGCGCCGCCGCAGCGACAGCGTGAAGAGTGTCAAGTCGTCCACTTCACCGCTGGTCAACCGCATCGCCGGCATCTGCGATCCGACGACGACGGTGGATGGCGTGCGGACGTGTTGATCGAACCAGGCGGCCAGCGATCGATCGCCAGGCACGGCGGTGAAATCCGCCCGGCCCGGATCCTTCTCGCCCACACGCGTCAGGTCTGGACCATCGTCTCCACCAACGCCGCTCACCTTGTGACAGCCAAGACACCCCGACGCCAGGAACGTCGACTTCGCCGAGATCACCTGCGGCGCGCCGACACGCGTGTGCAGATAGCGCTCGACGAGCGCGCGATCCGTTTCCGAGACCTCGCCCCACGACTTGCGCCACGGTGCATCAGTGGCTGCCGCTGCTCTCGCCACGTGCGCGTCGTACCAATCGGGATTGAAGCCGGCCAGTCCCACCCGCGATAGATCCGGGCCTTCGAGTCCGCCGCCGTCGGGACGGATCGTGCCGCCGCGTCCATCGACACGGTGACAGGCGCGGCAATCAAGCCGCTCGAACGTCGCCGCCCACTGATCGAACACCGGGCGCGTCGGCACACCGCTGGCCGCGTGGCAGGTGCCGCAACCCGCTTGCGTCGACCCCACCGGCAGCATCGGCTCGGGCCAGAACGGCACGGCGCCATGGGCGTCGGCCTTGGTGGTCGCCCGGCCCTGGCCGCCATGACACACGGTGCAGCCGTACTCGGCGGGGTCGTGCACCACCGCCGGATGCGGCGTCTGCGCCGGTCCCTGCGCGCTCTGCTCGCCCGGCGCCATCGACACGTGGCACGACACGCAGCGATCGGCCACGCCCAGCGACGGATTCACCACCTGGCGCAACATCACCGGTATGGCGTCGCCGTCGACGGTGACCTCGGCCTGCACCTGCCGCCACTCGAGCCAGACGTTCTCGCGCAGCGCGGCAACGACGAGCAGCACCAGCACCCCGACGCTGGAGCCGAGCAGCAGCCACTTGTTCCGATCGAGCGATGCCACGGCGTGCCTCAGTGGGCGGCCGGCCAATCGGCCGGCGACCAGTAGAAGTGCCAGTTCGGACCGCGGAAGTAGGTGCCGACAATCGTCAGCACGACGAATCCGCAGAGGAAGCAGGTGAACAGCCCCAGCGCGCCGGCGCGCGTCGAGTTGAACCGCCGCACCAGCCAGAGCGAGTACGCGGCGTAGAGTCCGGTCAGCACCGTGCCCGGATTAATCGCCGTGATGACGAGCTGCGGGATGTCGGGGAACCACTCGCGTAGCCAGCCGAAGCGGATGATGAACGCTTCGATCAGAATCGCCGACGAGAAGCCGACGGCGGTCGCATTGCGCACGAGCGGCCATCCGCCCGGGCCGCCGAACCATTCGCCCGTGCCGTTCTGCTCGCGGTCGAGGAACGGGATGAGGCCGAGTCCGATCAGGACGATCATCGGGATGCCGATGCCGCCCATGAACGCGGAGAAGGCCACCAGTTCCTGCAAGCCGAGGAAATACCACGGCGCCTTCGCCGGATTCTCCGGCACCAGCGGATTGGCAACCTCTTTCAACGGCGCGTCCGACACCAGCGCCATCGCCGTGCACAGGAACACCGTGAGCATCAGCACCGCGAGTTCGGCGTAGAACAGGTGCGGCATCGACGGCACCGTCTGTTCGGGCCCGCGCCCGACCGCGGACGTGTGTCCCTTGACGATGGCCGCCAGGTGATACGTCTTCTGCGGCGCCTCGGTGAACACCGGATAGGTGTCGAGCGTCGGCACATCCATGCGCCGATCGACATCGTCCGGCTTGACCAGTCCACCGTCCTTGCGGATGCGCCAGAAGTGCACCGCCATCAGCGCCGCCGCCACCAGCGGCAGCAGCATCACGTGCAGCAGGTAGAAACGAATCAGCGCTTCTTCACCAACGGTGTCG
Source organism: Acidobacteriota bacterium (assembly GCA_020851325.1). GTDB lineage: Bacteria > Acidobacteriota > Vicinamibacteria > Vicinamibacterales > UBA2999 > VFZN01. The sequence continues at coordinate 3,025 of JADZCY010000147.1, forward strand.
GAGCCGAGGAGCAGCAGGCGCTGGAAGCCGCCGGGGTCGACGTAGGCGGTGATGTTGAGCGCGTCGGTGATTTCACGCGGCGACTGCGCGATGTTGGCGCCGATGGTGATGGCCCAGTAGGCCAGCTGATCCCACGGCAGCAGATACCCGGTGAACGACAGGGCGAGCGTCACCACCAGCAGGCCCATGCCGATCAGCCAGTTGAACTCGCGCGGCGCGCGATAGGC
>JADZCY010000148.1 GCA_020851325.1 Acidobacteriota bacterium
ACGCAGCTGCTGGCGCATGTCGCACTGCTGGCGCAGGCCATCACCGACACGCTCGAGTCCGCGCTGCCGGTGGCGCGCCGCCGCATCCGGCTGGATGGCAAGCCGTCGCACCTCGGTGTCAGCGTCTCGCCGCTCACCGGCGCCGACGGACGCCTGCAGGCTGTCGTCTGCCTCTTCACCGACCTCACCGATGTCGTCGAACTCGAGGATCAGCTGCGCCTGAAGGAAGCGCTGGCGAGCGTCGGCGAGATGACGGCCGGCCTCGCGCACGAACTTCGCAATGGCCTCGCCACCATTCACGGCTACGCGCGCCTGTTCGATCTCACGCGTGTGCCGGACGACCATCGTCCGTACGTGGAAGGCATCCGCCAGGAGACGACGGCGATGGGTGAGGTGGTCACCAACTTCCTCAACTTCGCGCGACCGGAACCGCTGACGCTGACGCCACTCGATCTGCGCCCCCTCGTCGAGCGAGCGGTTGCTGATCAGGACGCCGGCGGCACGACGCTGCCGCAGCCGCGCATCGTCGTCGGCGGCGAGTTCGGTGAGGTTCTCGGCGATGAAGTGCTGCTGCGACAGGCCTTGAGCAACCTGCTGCGCAACAGCCTCGAGGCGTGCGCGCAGGCGGGTATCGAGCCCGAGGTCCACGTCACCGGGACGACAGACGCCCCATACGCGCGCCTCGTCATCGAGGACAACGGCCCCGGCATTCCCGCCGACGCCCTCGCGAAGATCTTCAAGCCGTTCGTCACGACGAAGGCGCAGGGCACCGGGCTCGGGTTGTCGATCGTGCAGAAGGTGATCGTCTCGCACAACGGCCGCATCACCGCCGGTAACCGCACCGACGGCGGCGCGCGGTTCACGATCCAGTTGCCCCTCGCGCACACGACGCGATAATTGCCAGGCGCGCGGTCGTCGCGCATCGCAATCCTTCCCACATCCTCGTCGAGGCGCGGCGCTCGACTTTCGAAAACAGGCGTAAACACGCGCGATTCCGCGCTGGCCGGGCGATTGCTCCAGTCAGTGGCATGCAGTCGCTCATGAACGGTCGCGGAATGACGCTGGTCGAAACGCTGGTGGCGTGTGCGCTGCTGGCCATCCTGGCTGGCGGGCTTGGCGGCGGATTACTGCTGGCGCGCGATGGTGTCAGGCGCGCCGAACAGGCAAGCGCCGCGGACGCCGCGGTCCGCGCGCAGATGGCGGTGCTGCTGGCGGTGCCGTGGGAATCCGACGCGGCCGGTGTCGCAGTCGCACCCGCGGTGCTGACGCCGACCGCGTCCGACAGTCTGCGGCACAACACCGCCGGCGCATTCGCCGCCGTCGATGCCGCCGGTGCGCCGCTCGATCCGCCGTTGTCGTCCACACCCGCGTTTGCCGTGCGCTGGCGCATCGCCGAGTTGGGCGGACCCGACATTGCGCGACTGCTCGATGTCTGCGTGTTTGCGTGGCCGGCGTCCGATGCGGCGACGCCGCTTGTCTGTGGTGGCGCTATCCGACGGAGGGAACCATGACCGTTGTGCCTGTGTCAGCGAGAACGGAAAGAGCATCGTGCGCATGTCCGCGACGCGGTGTCGCGTGCGGCTCCCGGCATCGTGGCGACGAGCGCGGCTTCACGCTCGTCGAACTCCTTGTCGCGCTGCTGGTCACGCTGCTGGTCGTTGCCGCTGCGGTTGGCCTGGCGACGGTCGCGCGACGGTCGTTCCTCGTCGAACCCGCCGTCATCGACACGGTGCGTCGCCTGCACGCCGGCGCCGATGCGCTGGCCGGCGCCATTGCCGACGCGGGCGGCGACCACGCCATTGGCGACGGTATCTGGTCGGTCGCGTCGAGCTTTCCGCGCGTGATGCCGATGACCTCCCTCGACAACACACCGGGCGATGCGTTCCGCGCGCTGCGCACGCTGCATGTCATTCCACAAGGTGTGGCGCGTCTCGCGGTGGATCAATTCGATCCGGCCGCCAGCCTCACGGTCGATGTTACCGGTCGGTGTCCCGCGGTGGCGGATCTCTGCGGCTTCGGCGAGGGCGATCGCGCTGTCGTGTTCGACGGACGCGGCGCGTTCGACGTGTTCGAGGTGGCGGCGGTGTCGGCGGCACTGGCGCGGCTCACGCCGGCGAGTCCGCTAGGCCGCGCCTACGAGCAGGGCAGTTGGGTGGTGACGGTGCGCGAGGATCGCTTCGGTCTCGTGGCGCAACCCGACGGCCTGCACACGCTCACCCGCGTCACCGGCGCCGGGGCGCGCGAGCCGCTCGTCGACGGCGTTGTGTCGCTCGAGATTGCCGCGCTGGGTGCCGCGCACGCGCCGTGGCAGAGCGATGCGGTGACCGGCCGCGGCGAATCCGCGTATGGGCTGCATCCACCAGCCGCCGGCGAGGTCGATCGTGTCGGCTGGTTCGACCCCGGGTCGCACTGCATGACCGATCGCACGAGCGGCGTGCCGCTGTCGACGCTGGCGGCGCTCGGTCCCGTCGGCGACCTCGCGCCTGTCACGCCGGCGATGCTGGGCGATGGGCCGTGGTGTCCGGACTCCGGCGCCACATCACCGTTCGACGCCGATGTGTTCCGCATTCGTCGGCTGGATATCACGTTGCGCGTGGCCGTGCTGTCGGCCGAGTTCCGCGGCCCGTCGAGCACACTGTTCGCGCAGGGCGGCACAGCGGTGGAAGCGGCGAAGTGGGTGACCGATCGCACGGTCACGCTGCGACTGGCGGTGAAGCGATGAAGAAGACGGGAGGCGGGAGACGGCAGGCCCTTCGACTCGCCCGAGAGACAGCGCCACTTCATGCGCGGCAGGACGCCGGGCTCGCTCAGGGCAAGTGGGCGAAGCCTCGCCGTAGCGCGAAGCGCGAAGGCCCTTCGACTCGGCCTTCGGCCTCGCTCAGGGCAAGCGGGAGCGAAAGGGGAATTGCCCTCGTCACCGTGCTCCTGGTCACGCAACTCGTGGCGGTGCTCGCCTTGTCGCTGCTGCTCGTGCTGTTCGTGCACCACCTGATCGTCCGCAACCATCGCGACGGGGTGACGCTGGAGTTTGCCGCTGATGCCGCGCTGCAACTGGCGTCGCTCGAATTGGAAACGGCGGACTGGAACGCCGTGCTCTCCGGCGCGTTGCAGGCGCCTGGCGTGGATGGTGCGCCAGCCGGCGTGCGACCGATCGGGCCGGATGTGGCACTCGATCTCGCCGCCGAAACCCACGTGCTCAATTGCGGCCGTCGCACGGCGTGCAGCGAAGCCGATCGCAACGCCACCACCATGCGTCGGCCGTGGGGCGTCAACAACCCGCATTGGCGGTTGTTCCTGTATGGACGCCTGGCCTCGCTTGCCGCGTGGGAGCATCCCGCCGACGCCTACGTGCTCGTGTGGATCGCAGACGATGGCCGTGAGCGGGATGATGATCCGGATCAGGATGACGCGTTGGGGATGGAGAGTGGCGCCGGCATCCTGCGCGCGTACGCGCTGGCGGTGTCACCAGGTGGCGGCCGCCGCGGCTTCGAGGCCGATCTTTTGCGCGCGTGCCGGCCGCTCGTGACGATTTCCGGGTGCCGACCGGGTATTCGTGTGCAATCGCGACGAGACATCCGGGCTCCGCTTTCTTGATTTCCCTCCCATGCGGACGTACGATCCAGACATGAAGATGCGCGCGCTCGCAGTCGTCGCCGTCATGGCGTGGAGTGCTCCGGTGTTCGGGCAGTCGCTGGCCGACGTCGCCCGGACCGAGGAAGCCCGCCGCAAGTCGGTGCCCGACACCGGCAAGGTCTACACGAACGACAACCTCCGGCCGGACTTCACGAAGCCGACACCGCCGCCCACCGCCGCCGCGGCGCCCGCCGGCGCCACGACACCGGCCGCGGACGCCGCCGCGTCGACCGACAAGCCGGCTGATGCTCCGGCGGCGGGTCCCGCGAAGGATCAGGCGTACTGGTCCGCACGGATCACCGAAGCACGGGCGCAGGTGGAACGCACGCGCGCTTTCACCTCCGCGATTCAGAACCGCATCGACATGCTCACCACCGACTTCGTCAATCGCGACGATCCGGCGCAGCGCGCGGTGATCGAGCAGGATCGCATCAAGGCGCTGGCCGAGCTCGAACGTCTGCGCCGCGAGCTCGACGAGCAGTCGAAGGCGATTGCCGCGATCGAGGAAGAAGCGCGCCGCGAGAACGTCCCGCCCGGCTGGCTGCGGTCGCCGGGCCGGTAATGTCGCACCGCCGTTCGACGACGACCCATGCGGCGTCGCGGTGCGGACGCCGATGACGCGTTCGTCCCACGCCGCCGAACCCGTTCTTCTCGTCGAAGACAAAGACTCGCTCCGCACGATGCTGCGGCTCGCCCTCGAAGGCCAGGGCTACGCCGTCGTCGAGGCGCGCGGCGAGGCCGAGGCGAGAGCGGCGCTCACGCAGTCGCTGCCGGCCGTCGTCCTGTCGGATCTGCGGCTGCCCGATGGTGACGGCTTTGGCGTCCTGAGAGCGGCCAAGGACGCCGACCCTGATCTCCCTGTCGTCGTGATGACGGCCTACGGATCCATTCAGGATGCGGTCGCCGCCATGAAGGACGGCGCACTCGATTTTCTCGCCAAGCCCGTCGATCCCGATCACCTGCTGCTGATGGTGGAGCGCGCGCTCGCGCAGCGCCGCATGCTCGCCGAGTACAACCTGCTCAAGGAAGAAGCCGCGAAACGCCGCGGCATGCCGGCGATCATCGGCGAGTCGCCCGTGATTCGCCAGACGATGCAGTCGGTGCAGCGGGCGGCGGGTTCGGACACGACGGTGCTGCTGGAGGGCGAGAGCGGCACCGGCAAGGAACTCTTCGCGCGGGCGCTGCATGCGCTGAGCGCGCGTGCCGATGGTCCGCTGGTGGCGGTGAACTGCGCGGCGATTCCGGAGACGCTCCTCGAGGCCGAACTGTTCGGCTACGAGAAGGGCGCGTTCACGGGCGCGGTGCAGCGCAAGCCGGGACGCTTCGAACTGGCGCAGCGCGGCACGCTGTTCCTGGACGAAGTGGGCGAGCTGCCGCTGGCGTTGCAGGCCAAGCTGCTGCGCGCGATCGAAACCAAACGCTTCGAACGGCTCGGCGGCACCGCTACGATTCAGGTGGACGTGCGTCTCGTCGCGGCCACCAATCGCGGCCTGCGCCAGGCCGTGGCGTCGCGCCAGTTCCGCGAGGATCTGTTCTTCCGCCTGTCGGTCTTCCCGGTCACTATTCCACCACTGCGCGAACGTCCGGAAGACATCCCGCTGCTGGTGCGGCACTTCGTCGAGCGCACCGCGTCGGACATGGGCCGCAAGGCGCCGGCGATCAGCGAGCGCGCGGTGGAAACGCTTGGCAAGTATCCGTGGCCGGGCAACGTCCGCGAGTTGCAGAACGCGATTGAGCGCGCGGTGATTCTCGCCGACGGCGACACGCTGCATCCTGGACACTTGAGCTTGCAGCAGCACGCGGTGTCAGCCGCCGCGCCGCCGGATCCGTGGGACGGCATCGACCTCGACGGCAGCCTCAACGAGGTGACGTCGCGCGTTGCCGCGGAGGCGGAGCGCCGGGCGATTCAGAAGGCGCTGAAGGCCGCCGGTGGCGACAAGGCCCGCGCCGCGGACGTGCTGCAGGTGAGCTACAAGACGCTCCTCGCGCGCCTGCGGGATTTTGGGCTGGAGAAGTAGTCGCATAAACCACCTAGGCAACGGCCGCGTGCCGATCGATGATGTGGCGGTGGCGTTGTTCGATCCCTCATCCCGCGTCGTCATACCTTTCGTGCCCGCAAAGGCGCAGGCAGACGACGGGTTCGTGCACCAGTTGCGATATCCAAACAGCCGCGCACTGGCCTCGACGTTCACGCCCGACTTCGTATTCGGCGGGGCCGTGTTCGAGAACACGAACGACGCCGTCCGGGCCAGTCTGTATCGGGGCGCCGGGCACTCGGGCGACCTGACGGCCACGCTCGGAACGCCGCAGGCCCCTGGCCCCGATCGGATTCAGGCATTGGGTCCGGGAACTGTCGAATTCGGAACCACGATCGGACCTCGTGGGGAGACATGGCCTTCTGGGCGGGCCGGGTGTCTGACGGCGTGTCCAATACGCGACTGATGGCAGTCGCGTCCTACGTCGGAAACGGGACCACGTCGAGAGCCGTGTCATTGAATCTCAATAACAAGGCACCGGCGTTGGTTCTGGTGGTCCCAAACAACAGCTCAGCGCGCGTCTACCGTGTCACGGGCGATTCAGCCGGACGAAACGTGTCTGGCGCAACGGTGGTGAACAACAGCGTCACGGCGTTGGCGCCAGACCAAATCACTGTCGGCACTGCGTTGAACGCTGCCGGCGTCACGTACGACGTCTGGGCCATCACGACTGGCTTCGTGCCGCCGCAATAGCCGAGAGGACACAGAACATGCGAACTACGCGGACTCCGATACCTGTGACCCTCCAGGCACGTCTGGTGCTCGTGGCCCTCATGGCTTCGCTGCTGGCGGCCACCGACGCGTGGGCGCAGGCCGACGAGGTCGTCTACTACCACACGGATACCATCGGCTCGGTGCGGGCGACCACCGACGCTGCCGAGCGGACCCAGAATAGACTTGTGCCGTACGCTCGTCCTTCCGGAGCAACCACCAAAGCCCAACGGGCATCGGTGCAGGGAAAGCCCTGCATCGATTGTGGAATGACCACAAGCCGACAGGTCGACGACCACAGGAAGCCTCTGGTAAAGGAGCACTACGAGACGGGCGCTATAGATAAGAGGCGAATGAGAGATCCGAGCGCCGTGCAGCCGCAATGCCCGACCTGTTCTGCGAAACAAGGCGCCGAGTTAAGTCGATACTCGCGTGAGCAACGGAAGAAGCTGCTCGATGAACCAAAGTGACATCTGGGCGATGCAGCAAGAGACATGCGCCGCCAACGGGACCGCTTGGTATCCGTCTCCAGCGCATCTTGTAGTCGGTGTAGCGCGCAATGTCAGGTCCTCAACGGTGCCAGTCAACGGTCTTCGCCACCCGCCGCAGGAGAATACGACCGGCTGGTACATATGGGCTGGCGAGGGCGACCCGTCGCCCGATCCAGAGTTTTTTGTGCCTCTGCACGTTGAACATCTGGTGACTTGGCGGCCGGAGATCATGAAGTTCTTGGGTTTACCACCAGGCTGGAGGTTTCTTACCGACGGTACGCACCAGGATGTGTGGGAAGACCCGACGCTCTTGAACACCTAAGTTATTTTTAAGCCCAGCTTGGAGCAGTGCCGCGCCCGCGTGTTTGCCGAATGGTCTTCGTCTCAGCGCCTGCTTCCCTTTCTAATGGGTCACGTTTGTTGGCTAACGAATCGTCCCCAGCCCCATCGAGACGACGAAGTGCGGCGTGCCGAAGGACGACTTTCTTATCCCGCTTGGTGGCGGCGACGATTTTGCCGGCGCGGAGGTCTGACACCGGCGGCAGGGCACCGAGTTCAGTGACGACGGCGCGGATGGCGTCGACGGCGCTGGCTGGCGAGACGCGCGGTCGGCGCCGATTTGGCGGCCACGATCATGCTGCAGACCGCTCCATCGCCGGCGTGGCAATCGTCGTCGCCGAGCCGAACAAGAGTTACGATGGACGGCAAACGCTCGACGCTGTGACGGCGCAACACCGGCAGAGAGGAGCAGAGCACATGCGGACGACGCTGACTCGTGTGAATGCCATCCGTCTGGCGCGCCTGGCGATGGCGGCCATCCTCACCTCGCTGCTGGCGGCCACTGACGTCTGGGCGCAAGCCGACGAGGTCGTCTACTACCACACGGACGCCATCGGCTCGGTCCGTACCACCACCGACGCTGCCGGCGCCGTCATCGCGCGCTACGACTTTCTGCCGTTCGGCGAAGCGTGGGACCCGCCGACGAATCCGGACCAGCGCCAGTTCGCGGGGAAGTCCAGAGATGCGGAAACGGGCCTCGACTATTTCGCGGCGCGCTATTACGCCAGCCTCACCGGGCGCTTCACGACCGTCGATCCGGTGCTGAATATCGACGCGGCGCTGACTGACCCGCAGCGCTGGAATCGGTATACGTACGCACTGAATCGGCCGCTCGTCATGGTCGATCCCGATGGGCGGGAGGCCGGGTACATCTACCTTCCGAACGGCCAAATGGTCGCGCCGATAAAGGGGATGCCGCCAACCATGGGAAAGCTCTGGGCTGGCACGATGGTCGCCGGAGCTGTGGTGGCGACGGGCCCCACCGTCTGGCGAGCTGCAGTCGGTTGTTTCCTTTCGCCCTCTTGTCAGTCTTCGGCGACTCAAATCCTGGAAGAAGCCGCGGGCGGAGCGCCGCGGATTTCGTCGACAGGCGACATCGATGCTGCGGCAACGGCATTAGCACAGAGACTGGGTGGACGGGCGAGCGTAGCCATCGAGGGCTTTGCTGGACGCGAGTTTGACGTCGTCAGTCAACAATATGTGGGTCAGACATTTGGCGGGGCGAGTGCGCTTCTGAAGCCCGACAACTTCTTGAGCTCGTCGCGCCGGGAACAGATTCGCGCGACGTTGACGGCAGCAAAGGCGACTGGAAGAAAGGCGCTATTCGAATTCCGCAACGGCGTGCACGATGATGTACTCGATTTCATCCGTCGCAATGCCGAACGCATCGGGGCTGAGTTTGATGTCCATAAATAGCGACCTCAACCGGCCCGAATCCGATCTGCGATGCTGGTACAGCGGGTACCTGATCGTCGGGCACCTATCCGAAGGCGTCACGCGGAAGGTGGCTGATCTCGTCTCCGAGTTTCCGGGCTTTGAAGTTACCTCAACGGCGATCGAACTGGAGTACAAAGGCCGAGACAGTAGTCGTGCAATCGTACGGGCCCTTCTGCGACTAGCCCGACTGATCGAGAATGCCGACGGTGAAGTACGGTGCCAGATTGAAGGCGACAGCGATCAACTGTGGTTTGAGTTTTACTGGATTCGGGACCGTCGTCTCTTCCGGCAGCGCGCCGATGTCGTACGCCAGCCCGAGCGCGAAGTGACCGAGGTCGCCTTATAGCCGGCGCGCGGACAGCCTTGACTGCAGCGGGTGTGCGGTGCCTGGCGGCACCGGTTTTAGGGTGACACGTCGCTCCTGCAGGGTTGCTGCACGGGAACCGCGGCGCCGGACTGGGAACCGCGCAATCCTTCAATCACTCAGCGCACTCGCTGTCATCGATTCCTGGCCAGGAACCCGATCCTCGAGCTGCTCTACGGCACGGGCCTCCGCGTCGGCGGCGCCCAAGCTTGCCTATCAGCACGAGCTTCGCGAACCGATGCTGCCGTGATCTCGCGGAGAATGGTGCCACCGCGACAGCCTCCGCTTTGTCCGGACTGCTGGAGCGAACGTTAGCGGCCGCAACCGTGCCGCACCGCCGTGTCGCACGATCGTGAGCACCACCGTGCCGCACGATCGTGAGCACCTTCGTGCCGCACCCCCGTCCTACCTGATTCCCATCGTCTTGAGCGCCAGCTTCAGTTCCTTGTCGGTCACATCCGTCAGCTCACTCGTCGTTCCCAACCCCGTCGAGACGACGAAGTGCAGCGTGCCGGAGACGACTTTCTTGTCGCGCTTGGTGGCGGCGACAATCTCACTGGCGCGCAGGTCTGACACCGGTGGCAGGGGACCGAGTTCGGTGACGACGGCGCGGATGGCGTCGAGGGCGCGGGCGGGCGTGACGCCGCGGTGCGCGCCGATTTCCGCCGCCGCGATCATGCCGTAGGCCACCGCTTCGCCGTGACGGAAGCGGCGATAGTCCGTCACCGCCTCCAGTGCGTGGCCCACAGTGTGGCCGAAGTTGAGCGTGCGACGCTCGCCGGATTCGCGCTCGTCGGCGGAGACGATCGCCGCCTTGATGCGGCACGACTCGCGCACCACGGGTTCCACGGCCACGGCGTCGTGCGCGAACAGCGCCGCGCGCTTCGTGTGGATGTCGGTGATGAGCGACGGCGTCGCGATGACGCCGTACTTGATCACCTCGTACAACCCGGCCCGGAACTCGCGGCGCGGCAGCGTCGACAGCACCGCTGGATCGGCGAGCACCAGCTTCGGCGGATGGAAGGCGCCGATCAGGTTCTTGCCGAGCGCGTGATTGACGCCGACCTTCCCGCCAATTGCACTATCCACCTGCGCCATCAACGTCGTCGGGATGTGCACGAGGCGGACGCCGCGGAGATAGCTGGCCGCCGCGAAGCCGACCATGTCGCCGATGACGCCGCCGCCGAGCGCGATGATCGTCACGGAGCGATCGGCGCGGGCCTTGATCAACGCCTCGTAAATCCGCGCCAGCGTCTGCAGCGTCTTCGCGCGTTCGCCGTCGGGGATCAGCACCGGCGCCTTGACGCGCTTCTTCAGCAGCGTCGCGACGCGTCGCCCGTGCAACTCCCACACGATCGGACTGGAGACGACCACGAGCTGCGAGCCGAGACCGGCGTCGTCGAGCAGTGCGGGAAGGGAGTCGAGCGCGCCGGCACCGACCACCACCGGGTAAGCGCCCGCGCCGGCAGTCACCTCGATGCGGGTCGCGGCCATGCGGACGGGTAGAATAACACTCCGTGGAGCGGCGCACGGACTACGTCATCATCGGCAGCGGCATCGCGGGCCTGCGAGCCGCCGTCGATCTGGCGCAGCACGCCAACGTGCTGCTGCTCACCAAGGCCGAGACCGCCGAGAGCAACACCGGCTACGCCCAGGGCGGGATCGCCGCCGCGGTCGGCCCGGACGATCATCCGGATCTGCACTATGCGGACACGATCGTTGCCGGCGATGGCCTGTGTTCCACCGATGCCGTGCGTGTGCTCGTCGACGAGGGCCCGCGTTACGTGCACGAGTTGATCGAGTGGGGCGCGCGTTTCGATCGCGCCGCCGACGGCTCGCTGGCGCTGGCGCGCGAGGCCGCGCACGGCGTGCGCCGCGTGCTGCACGCCACCGACGCCACGGGTCGCGAGATTGGCCGCGCGCTGTGGGAACGTGCCCGCGTGCTGCCGCGCCTCACCGTCGAGAGCCACACGCAGGCGGTGGGTTTGTGGATCGAAGACGGCGTCTGCGTCGGCATCCGCTACGTCAATCAACACGGCACGCCACGTGTAGAGCAATGCCGCGCTCGCGCGGTGCTGCTGGCGACGGGCGGTGCCGGCCAGGTGTTCAGCGACACGACCAATCCCTCGGTGGCCACCGGTGATGGCGTGACGCTGGCGTGGCACGCCGGCGCCGAAGTGGCGGACCTCGAGTTCGTGCAGTTCCATCCAACGGCGCTCGCGGTGCTTGGGGCGCCACGCGCGCTGCTATCCGAAGCGCTCCGCGGCGAAGGCGCACGCCTGCTCAACGCCGACGGCGAACGCTTCACCGCGCGCTACGAACCGGCCGGTGATCTGGCGCCGCGCGATCGCGTCGCCCGCGCCATCGTCGCCGAGCAGCGCCGCACGGGCCGTCCGGTGTTCCTGTCGCTGCAGCACCTGACGTCACTCGACGTGCACCGCCGCTTTCCGACGGCGTCCGAGGCGTGCCGCGCGGTGGGGCTGGATCTCGCGCGCGACCGCATTCCGGTGGGACCGGCGGCACACTACCTGATGGGCGGTGTGGTCACCGACGTGTGGGGCCGGACGAGCGTGCCGGGCCTGCTGGCGGCGGGCGAGGTGGCGTGCACGGGCGTCCACGGCGCCAATCGACTGGCGAGCAACTCGCTGCTCGAAGGACTCGTCTTCGGCGCCCGCGCCGCCACGGCGATGCGCGAACCGCCGGCGCGCGGCCATCTCGCCGCACCCACGCGCAACGCTGACGATGGGGCAGCCGTCGACGCGACGAGCGGGGCGCTCACTGAACCCGGGGAGCGCACGCCACGCCACTCCGAGCCGGCGCAGACATCACTGATGGACGAGACCAGCATCCGGCAGTTATTGTGGACATCGGTAGGCCTTCTCCGCGACGGCGACGGTCTGGCGGACGCCGAGCGGCGTCTGCGTGTGGCGCGCGACGCCTTCGTGGCCGCACCGGCCGATGCGAGCGCCGAGGCGCGACGACGAAACAGCCTGGCCACCATTGGCTGGCTGATGGCCCGCGCCGCGCTGCGCCGCACCGAATCCCGCGGCGGCCACTTCCGCTCGGACCACCCGAACAGAGACGATGTACACTGGTCGGCTCACGTGATTGAGCGAAACGAAAACTGATATGAGCACTCAAGGCAAAGGTGGCGAGGCGTTCGTCAAGGACATCACGCCTCAGTCGGAAGACTTCTCGCGCTGGTATCTCGACGTCGTCCTCAAGGCGGAACTGGCGGACTATTCGCCGGTCAAGGGCTGCATGGTCATCCGGCCGTATGGCTACGCCATCTGGGAACAGATTCAGCGGCAGCTCGACGACCGCTTCAAGGCCACCGGCCACGTCAACGCCTACTTCCCGCTGTTCATTCCCGAGAGCCTGCTGCTGAAGGAAGCCGAGCACGTCGAAGGCTTCGCGCCGCAGGTGGCGTGGGTCACCAAGGGCGGCACCGAGGAACTCGAGGAGAAGCTGATCGTCCGGCCGACGTCGGAGACGATCATCGGCGTCATGTATCAGAAGTGGATCCAGTCGTGGCGCGATCTGCCGGTGCTCATCAACCAGTGGGCCAACGTCGTCCGCTGGGAAAAGGTGACGCGGCCGTTCCTGCGCACCACGGAGTTCCTCTGGCAGGAAGGCCACACCGCGCATGAAACCGCGGACGAAGCGCAGGAAGAAACCCTGAAGATCCTCGCGCTCTACAAGGAGTTCGCCGAGAACGTGCTGGCGATGCCGGTGGTGGACGGCCAGAAGAGCGAGAGCGAGAAGTTCGCCGGCGCCTCGAAGACGTATTCAATCGAGTCGCTGATGGGGGACGGCCGGGCGCTGCAGGCCGGCACCTCGCACAACCTCGGGCAGAACTTCGCCAAGGCGTTCGAGATTCAGTTCCAGGGCCGCGACAAGACGCTCCAGCACGTCTGGACGACGTCGTGGGGCGTGTCGACGCGGCTGATCGGCGGCGTCATCATGACGCACGGCGACGACAGCGGCCTGATCCTGCCGCCGAAGCTGGCGCCGTGGCAGGTGGTGATCGTGCCGATCCCGCGCGGCAACTGGAAGGAAACCGTGCTGCCGAAGTGCGAGGAGATTCGCGATCAGTTGCGAGCCGCCGGCATTCGCGTCAAGCTCGACGCCGACGACAGCAACACGCCGGGCTGGAAGTTCGCGGAGTACGAGATGCGCGGCGTGCCGCTGCGTCTCGAGATCGGGCCGAAGGACATCGAGAAGTCGTCGGTGTTCGCCGCCCGCCGCGACACGCGCGCCAAGCAGGCGCTGCCGATGGACGGCCTGGCGCAGACCATCGTCGCGCTGCTGGACGAGATTCAGGCGGCGATGCTCGAACGCGCGCGCGCCTTCCGCGAGTCGCACACGTCGGCGACGACCAGCTACGACGAGTTCACGCGCATGATGGAGGGGCGGCCGGGCTTCGTGCAGTCGCCGTGGTGCGGTGCGGCGCAGTGTGAAACGGACATCAAGGCCGAGACGCAGGCGACGATCCGCAACATCCCGTTCGGTTTCGAGCAGGCGCCGGATGCGCCCTGCATCAAGTGCGGTCGGCCCGCGACGGTGACCGCCTGGTTCGCGAAAGCGTACTGAGCTACGCCGAAGATCACCAGATTCCAGCCCCCCAGCCCCCCAGTCCTCCAGCCCTCCAGCCCTTTTCTCAGACAACAAAAAAGGCGAGCCCCCCAAAGGGAGCTCGCCTTTTTCTCGTTTGTCTCTCTCCGCGTTACTGCAGACGAACCGTGAGGGCGGCGCGGCGGTTGAGCCGACGCGTTTCCTCGCGGCTGTTGTCGTGCTTCGGCCGCTCCTCGCCGTAGCTGATCGTCTGCAGACGATCGGCGGCGACACCGCGGCTGGTGAGGTATTCGCGGACGGCGGCGGCGCGGCGCTCGCCGAGCGCCAGGTTGTATTCCGTCGTGCCGATGTTGCAGGTGTGGCCTTCGACGGTCAGGCGCAGCGTGTTGTCTTCGCCCATTGCCTTGATGGCGTCGTCCAGCACGCGCGTCGCTTCGGTGCGCAGGCTGTAGCGGTCGAAGTCGAAGTGCACGTCTTCGAACGTGTATTCCTTGCGCGGCGGCGCCACCACCTGGATGGTGATGGTGTCGGTCGCGGTGCCGCCCTTGCCGTCGTTCACCGTGACGGTGAGCGGCACGGCGCCCACCTGGTTCGGCGCCGTCCACGGCGTCTGGCGATCACCGGCGTTGCCGAAGGTGCCCGTCGGGCCGGCCCAGCGGTAGGTGAGCGTGTCGCCGTCCGGATCGTTGGCATCGGCGGTGACCGTGGTGTTCTGGCCGACCTGCACCGTGCAGGGCTCGCAGCGCGCCTTCACCGTCGGCGGACGGTTGGCGGGCGGCGCCGGTGGTGGCGGCGGCGGGGGTGGCGGCGGCGCCGGTGTCACGTAAGCGCGGACGCCGGGGTGATAGCCGATGCGCACCTGGAAGCCATTGCGATCGCCGCCCTCGTCGTCGTAGCCGCTGATCTTGCCGCGCTGATCGGTCTTGAAGCCGAAGCTCATGCCGGCGCCGGTGTAGAAGCCGTTGGCGGCGTGATACTGCACGCCGACAAACGCGTCCAGCGGACGATCCACCGTCCACGACGGCGGCAGCACGCCGAGCGCGAGGTCCTGCGGGTTGGTACCGGAGTAGGTGATGGTGTCGTCGAAGTAGTACTCGCCGGTCGCCTCGGCAAACACCTTCAGGCGCGAACGGCTCGGGAAGCCCATGCCGACGCCGTAGCGCACGCCGTGGCTCAACTCGTAGTCGTCCGGGCTGGTGCGGAACTTGACGCCGCCGTAACCGGACAGATCGACCGAGCGCGCAATCTCGCGGCTCAGGATGCCGTCGACCAGGAAGTCGAGCTTGCCGGTGCCGAGCCCGTCGTCATAGCTGGCGGTGGGGACCTTGGCGGCGGCACGAATGGCGAAGGCGACGCCGTCGTTGGTGGCCTGCGACACCACGTTGAACTTGGCGCCCACGGTGATGTCGCCGAAGCCCTGCTTCCACTGGGAGCGGACCGGATAGTCCATCGGGTGCTGACCGCTCAGCACCGGCCGGCGGTCGACGTCGATGCGGCGCAGCGCGGCGATCGATCCGAAGAGTTCGATGCGATCGGTCGCACCGAACGCAAACGTGCCGGTGAAATCGGACACGTCGGTGAAGCCTTCCGAGCGGTCGAAGTTGACGCGAGCCGCCATCCCCGACACTTTGCCCTTTGGCAGTGTTTCGCCGAGGGGCACGAACCAAAGACCGGAATCTCCGATGATGGTACTGCTCGCAGGCCGGGTTGCCTGGTCGTCCGACTGCGCCCACGCGGGGCTCGTCGCGACCAGGATCACTGCCACGGAAGTGGCCAATCGGCGCAGGATATACATGCCCCGATGATACGGCCCGCGATCGACGGAAGTCAAATGCAGACGCGTGTTTACGGGATGTTATCGAGCGGTGTTGTCAGTCGGCCGGCGCGGGGTCGGACTTACCGAAGAGCCAGGCGACGCCAATGCCGAGCAGGTAGAGCGCGCACATCGGCAGCGCCACCAGGCCTTGCGTCACGGGGCTGCCGTCCGGCGTGATCACCGCCGCGACGATGACAATGAGCAGGATGGCGTACTTGATGTTCCGCAGCAGGAATCCGGCCGTGACGATGCCGAGCCGGGCCAGCACGAACATCAGCACCGGCATCTGGAAGACCAGCCCCATGCCGAGCATGAGCTTGACGTAGAGCCCGAACACCGGGTCGATGCGCGGAGTGAAGACGATGTAGGGATTCGAGAACGAGGCGAAGAAGTTCCACACCGCCGGAAACAGCATGTAGTGCGCGAAGGCCGCGCCGCCGACGAAGAGCGACGTCGACGCGAGCACGAACGGGATGGCCAGCTTCTTTTCGCGCGCGTAGAGTCCCGGCGCGATGAAGAACCACACCTGGAGCATCACGTAGGGCGAGGCGATGAGCACGCCGGCCAGCGCCGAGATCTTGATCCAGAGGAAGAAGCCTTCCCCCGGTTCGGTGTAGATGAACTTGCCTTCGGGGATGCCGACGAGGAGTCCGCCGTAGACGAAGTCGCGAACGGGTTCGTAGAACAGCGTGGCGATGATGAAGCCGACGAGCAGCGCCACCACCGCGTGCGTGATGCGCTTGCGGAGTTCGTCGAGATGCTCGAGGAAGGTCATGCGCCCGTCGAGGGCGTCTTCCTCTTCACCGAAGGGCGACGCGGCGTCGCTGGCCGGGACGACCGGCTCCTTCGGCGGCTGATACGGTTGCGGCGACTCGTCGTCCCGCTTGGGGAACGGCACCAACGCCATGAGCGGGGACTAACGCGAGACGGTCTGGCTGGGGGCCGCGGACTCTGCGGTCGACGCGGGCGGTTCGGGTTGCACGGCGCGCGCCGTGGTTTCCTTCTGTTCCTCGATCTTGATCTCCTGCTCGAGCGTGTGCTGGAGATCGTTCGATGCCTTCTTGAATTCGTTGAGGCTGCGGCCGAGCGACTTACCCAGTTCCGGCAGCTTCCTCGGACCGAAGATGATGAGCGCGATCACGAAGATGATGATCAGCTCGGGCATGCCGATGGAACCAAACATGGGAACGCTCCAGATGGGATCGGCCGGCCGGAAGATCGGCGGCGGCGTCCAAAGGCCAGTATACCCCACTCGCCGCGGGGAAATTCTTGCCGGGTCGAGGGTTACAGGTTAGCATCGCCTATGCGTACGAAGCCCGTACTGGCTGTTGTGTTTGCCGTGGCCGGGTCGGCCGTGGCCGGCGGCGCCTTTGGCGCCCGTCTGCTCGCCACGCAGGACCGGGTGCCGGAACACTACCGCGTGTTCACCACGGCCCTGGCGGCCATCGAATCGCAGTACGCCGAGAAGGTCGAATCGGATCGCCTGGTCTACGGCGCCATCAACGGCATGCTGCAGACGCTCGACCCGCATTCGAGCTTCATGGACCCGAAGAGTTACGCGCAGATGCGCGAACGCCAGGAAGGCCGCTACTACGGCCTCGGCGTCACCATCCAGGCGCCCAACGGCGACATCACCGCGGTGCGCGTGTTCGAAGGTTCGCCGGCGCACGACAAGGGCATCCGCCGCGGCGACGTCATCGCCGAGATCGAGGGCACCAGCACCAAGGGCTGGACGACCGACGATGCGGTGGCCAAGCTGCGCGGCCCGAAGGGCACTCACGTCAACATCGGCATCCGCCGCAAAGGGCTCGACGCGCTCATTCCCATGGCGGTGATGCGCGATCAGGTGAGTATCCCGAGTCTCTCGGCGGTGTTCATGATCGACGAGCAGACCGGCTATGTCGGCATCACCGATTTCGCCGAGCACACCGACGAGGACCTCGGCACCGCGCTGGAAGCCCTCACCAAGCGCGGCATGAAGCGCCTGGTGCTCGACCTGCGCAGCAATCCCGGCGGACAGCTCGATCAGGCAATCCGGATCACCAACCGGTTCGTGCCGAAGGGATCGATGGTCGTCTACACGCGCGGCCGCGTCGCCAACTCGGATCAGGACTATCGCGCCTCCGAGGCGCCCGGCTACACCAACCTGCCGATGATCACGCTGGTGAATCGCAGCAGCGCCAGCGCTTCGGAGATCGTGTCCGGCGCGCTGCAGGACTACGACCGCTCGCTCATCATCGGCGAAACCACCTTCGGCAAGGCGCTGGTACAGTCGGTCTATCGCGTCAGCGGCGGCGCCGGCCTGGCGCTCACCACCGCGCGCTACTACACGCCGAGCGGCCGGTTGATCCAGCGGCCGTGGGACGGCACCTTCGACGAGTACCTCACCTACACGATGAAGGATCAGGGACAGCGCACCTACACGCCGGATCAGTTGAAGTACACGACCGGCGGCCGCAAGGTCTACTCGGGCGGCGGCATCGAACCCGACGAGCGCGTCGATGGTCCGCTCGAGGGGTTCAGCCCGACGCGCTTCTCGCGCTCCGTCTACAACCGCGGCCTGTTCCTCTCGTTCGCCGAGCAGTTCTTCTACGAGGGCGACACGCGTCCCGGCAGCAAGGCGCCGACGTTCAAGTACGTGAAGAAGGACTTCGAGGTGACGCAGCAGATGGTGGACGACTTCAAGGCGTTCGTCATCAGCCGCAACACCAAGATGGACGAGGACGCGTGGGCGAAGGACCTGCCGTTCATCCGCGCCATGATCCGCTTCGAGATCGACCAGGCGGTGTTCGACATCGCCACCGCCCGCCGCCGCCTGATTACCGCCGACCCGCAGGCCGGCTACGCGCTGACGCGCTTCGGCGAGGCCGAGCGCCTGGCCGAGATGAGCCGCAACCGCCCGGCCAAGCCCGCGCAGGGCGTCGAAGAATAGGTCAGCAGCCCTCAAGATATTGGGGTCGCCCTTCCGCCTTGCCACAAGGGGAAGGGCTTGCTAGACTGGCCGGCGGTTCCATCCCAGCCGATCAGCCATGCGCCTCGAACGCCTCGAAATTTCCGGTTTCAAGTCCTTCTCCGATCGGTCGGAGCTTGCCTTCGACGAAGGCGTCACCGCCATTGTCGGGCCCAACGGCTGCGGCAAGAGCAACGTCGCCGATGCGCTGACGTGGGTGCTCGGCGAGCAGAGCGCCAAGAGCCTGCGCGGCGAGAAGATGGAGGACGTCATCTTCAGCGGCTCGGACGCGCGCAAGCCGACCGGCGCCGCCGAGGTGCGGCTGCGGCTGAGCGGCGTCATCATGCCGCCGTCGCTCGAGAAGGAGATGGGCCACGACACACCGGTGGCCGTACCGCCGCCCGACGACGCCAATCCGCTGGGCTTCACCAGCGCGTTCGCGCAGCAGTTGACGCGTGAAGTGGAAGTGACGCGACGGCTGTTCCGGTCCGGCGAGAGCGAATACCTGATCGACGGCCAGCACTGCCGCCTGAAGGACATCCACGAACTGCTGATGGACACCGGCCTCGGCCAGAAGGCCTACGCCATCATCGAGCAGGGCAAGATCGGGATGATCCTCAGCTCGCGCCCGACCGATCGGCGTCAGTTGATCGAGGAAGCCGCCGGCATCACCAAGTACAAGGCCCGCCGCCGCTCCGCCGAACTCAAGCTCGATGCGGCGCAGCAGAACCTCACGCGCCTCGAAGACATCGTCTTCGAAGTGGAGAAGCAGAAGGGCGCGCTCAAGCGGCAGGCCGCCAAGGCGCGGCGCTATTCGCGTCTGCGCGACGAGATGCGGCGCTGGGAGAAGGTGCTGTTCGCGCGGCGCTATCGGGCGCTGGCCGACAGCATCGAAACCGCGCGGGCACGGCTCACCGACGCGCGCGAGGGCGAAACCTCGGCGGCGGCGCGTCTGGCCGAAGTGGAGAACACGCTCGGCGCGCTGCGCATCGAGCAGGCGGAAGCCGATGCCGTGGCCGGCCGCGCGCGCGATGCCGCGCACGCCCGCGAGCTCGAGATCAATCGCCGCCAGCAGCAGATTGCGCTCGACAAGCAGCAGGCGACGATGCTCGAGTCGCGCGCCGGTGAACTGGAGCAGGAACGTCAACAGCTCGAAGCCCGTCGCGAGCCGGAACGCCTCGCCCTCGACGGTCGTCGTCAGGCGGCGGCGGACGCCGAGGATCAGCGCGATCAGGCGGCGAGCGTCGCCCAGGCGGCGGCGGAAGACTACGCGCGGGCGCAGCAGGCCATCGAAGCGGTGGAGCAGGACGTCGAGCGCGCGCGCGCCGATGTCTACGCGGTGATGAACACCGTCACGGCGCTGAACGCGGCGATCCAGTCGGCGTCGGCGCAGCGTGAACGCGCCGTCGAGTCCGAGCAGCGCTTCGAGATGGAATCGCGCGAACTGCAGGCGGAACTCGATCGCGCCCGCACGGAACGTCAGACGGCGGGCGAGCAACTGCGCCGCGCCCAGGACGGGCTCGACGCCGCGCGCGTGGCGCGGGCCGCGCGTGAATCGGAACTGGCCAGTGCGCGCATCGAGCACGAATGGCGCGCCCGCGACGTGCGATCGCGCGAACAGGAACTGGCCGGACTGGCGGCACGCCTGCGGTCGCTCGAGGAACTCGACGCGCACCGCGCCGGCTTCGCCGACGCCGCGCGCATGGTGCTCGTGAACGCCAACGGCACCGTGGGACAGATGGGCGCGCTGGCCGACTTCATCGAAGTCGAGCCGCGCTACGAACGCGCCGTCGAGGCGTGCCTCGGCGATCTGTTGCAGCACGTGCTCGTCGAACGGATCGAACACGTCTCCGCCGGCCTCCGCCTGATTCGCCAGGAAGACGCCGGCCGCTGCGGCTTCATCGTCGGACGACCGGGCGAAGCCTTGATGGACGACGAAGGCGCGGCGGATGCGGCAGTGCCGGGCGGCACTGTGCGCCTGCAGAACGTCGTGCGCGTGGGCGGACCCTTTGCGCACGCCCTGCGCGCTGCCATTGGCGATGCGTTGATTGCGGAGTCGTTCGCGACCGCCAGCCAGGTGGCGCCGCTGGTGCCGTTCCCGGTGGCGACGCTCGACGGTGATGTATTCCGCGGCCGCCACGTGGTGACCGGCGGCGACAAGGCGGAGTCGCGCGGCATCCTCGCCACCAAGCGCGAGATCAAGGAACTGCGCGAGCGCATCGGCGCCGAGCGGCAGGCACTGGCCCAACTCGCCGACGAGACGACGCAGTTCGAGCAGACCATCGCGCACGCCACGGCGGCCATCCAGGCGCTGGGCGCCGAAATCCACCGCCAGGAAAAGGCCATCGTTTCAGTGGAGGCGCAGGTGTCCCGCGCCGCGCAGGACGAGTTCCGCCTGCAGCAGCGCACGGATCTGATCGCCAACGAAACGCGGCGCGTCCGTGAAGAGATCAGCGGCCTCGATTTGCGCCAGACCGAAGCGCGCGAGTCGGTGGTTCGTCTCGACGACGACAAGCTCGTTGCCGACGAGGCGTTCGGAACGGCGCAGCAGCGCTTGTCCGACGCCCGTGAACAGGCCGAGAACGCCAGCCGCCAGGCCGCCGAAGCCCGCGCCGATCTGGCCGCGCTCAACGAGCGCTGCGGCGCCGCGGCCAACGAAGTGACGCGCATGGAAGCGGCCGCCGTCGAACTCGAGCACCGCGTGACCGCTGCCGCGCGCGACATCACGATGATGCGCGAGCAGCGCGAGCGTCTCATCGAGGCGGTCGGCGAGAACGAACAGCAGCTCGACGCCGACGTGCGCGCGCTCGAGGACCTCCGCGAGCAGGTGCGCGAGGCCGACATGCACGCCACCGAACTCCGCGCGGTTGTCGAGACGCAGGAAGGCGTCATCCGCGACGCGCGCCGCGCGCTGGACGCCATCCGCGCGCTGGCGGCGGAACTCGACGTGA
Organism: Acidobacteriota bacterium; assembly: GCA_020851325.1. Classification (GTDB taxonomy): domain Bacteria; phylum Acidobacteriota; class Vicinamibacteria; order Vicinamibacterales; family UBA2999; genus VFZN01. The sequence continues at coordinate 21,304 of JADZCY010000148.1, forward strand.
CGCGTGCCACCGCCGAGTCCGACCTGTCGCACCTGGCGCAGCAGACGATCGATGCCGTCGGCATTGGCCTCGACGCCGTGCGCGAGGAAGTGGAGCAGATGGAAGCCGAGGGCGCCATCGAGCCCGACGCGCGCGCCATCCGCGCCGCCGAAGCCGCCGAGCCGGACGACGACGAACCGGCCGCGACCGAAGACGCCGAGGCGCCGATCCCCGAACGCATGACCGCCGAGGAAGCCATTGCCTCGCTGCGCAGCAAGATCGATCGCATCGGTCCCGTCAACATGATGGCCATCGAGCAGCACACCGAGCTCGAGCAGCGCCACGTGTTCCTGACGACGCAGCGTCAGGACCTGCTCGAGTCGATCGCGCAGACCAACGAAGCGATCAAGCGCATCGACGAAACCACGCACGTGCGGTTCCGCGAGGCCTTCAGCGCCATCAACAGCAACTTCCAGGTCACGTTTTCGACGCTGTTCGGCGGCGGCCGTGCCGGCATCAGCCTGCTCGACGAGAACGATCCGCTCGAAAGCGGCATCGACATCGTCGCCTCACCACCCGGCAAGCGCCTGCAGAGCGTGATGCTGCTCTCTGGCGGCGAGAAGGCGCTCACCGCCATCGCGCTCATGTTCGCCATCTTCCGCTACAAGCCAAGCCCGTTCTGTCTGCTCGACGAGATCGACGCGCCGCTGGACGACGCCAACATCGGCCGCTTCGTCGAACTGCTGCGCGGGATGATGGACAAGACGCAGTTCATCATCATCACGCACAGCCGCAAGACGATGGAGATTGCCAACCGCCTCTACGGCGTGACGATGGAAGAGCCGGGCGTGTCGAAGCTCATCTCGATACAAATGAACTGACGCGGCTGACGCAAGGCATTGGCGATTGACGGATCGGGTCAGTTCGCGATTGTTGACGATTCGCGATTGAGCGGTGGGTGATTCGCTGGCGAAGGGAGATTGGCGAATCGACGCGGCATCCGCGGCCCGCGTGCCTGCTATCTGCGCATCTGCGGCCTGTCGGTCTTCCATTTGTCCTATCTCCGCATCTGCGGCCCGTCGGTCTTCCATCTGTGCTATCTGTGCCATCTGTGGCCTGTG
>JADZCY010000149.1 GCA_020851325.1 Acidobacteriota bacterium
AGCAGATACGCGCCGATCGCCGACAGCACGAACGTCGACAGGAAGATCACGTTGTAGGCGAGGATGGCGTTGCCGGTGACGGCGATGATCGGCGCGGCCACGATCGCCTGCGCCGTCATGTGTTCCGACAGCGCGAGGGTGAACGGTTCGGGATGGAAGATCGACGCGTTCCAGAACGCCGCCCAGCGTTCGCCGCCGAGGAAGAGGCCCGGCAGATGATCCGCGCCCCAGCGCAGGATGTAGATGTTGAGCAGCGCGTCGCCGAGATCACCGGGGACGTCGCGCGTCAGTCCCGCCGCCAGCGGCCAGGTGACGACGAGCGCGATCGCCGCGTAGGCCAGCGTCACCCACGCCAGGCGCGGCGGGCGCGGCGGCGCGGCGGTCACGCGAACTGGTAGCTCGCCATCGCGTCGTAGATCTCGCCCAACTCGTTCGGCGAGGCGAGGAACACCACGCGGAAGAAGCCATCCACCGGATCGGTGCCGAAGCCCGATCCATAGACGACGAGAATGCCGGTGGCGCGGAGCAGACCGAGCACGTAGTCCTTGTCGGTGCGTCCGGGCGGCAGCGTCATCTTCGGCATCGCGTAGAAGGCGCCCTTTGGCATCACGCACGACATGCCGGGAATCTGGTTGAGGCGCTCGGTGGTGAGTTCGGCGCGGACGCGCAGTTCACGGCGGAACACGTCCTGGTGCGAGCGGTCGCCGGTGAGCGCCGCGGTCACCGCGTACTGCATCGGTCCCGGACTGCAGAGGCGTCCATCCGCGAGTTTCTTGATCGCCGCCAGTGCGGGATCGAGGCGCGGCGAGCGGCCCACGGCCATCCAGCCGGCGCGCCAGCCCGGCGCGAGATACGCCTTCGACAGGCTCGAGTAGGAAATGATCGGCGCGTCCTGATCGAGGATGGCCATCGGCGGCACTTCGCCGTCGTAGGCGAGATCGCCGTATACCTCATCGGCTAGGATCACCAGGCCGTGCTCTTCGGCGATCGCGATCAGCGCGCGGCGCGTCTCATCCGGATAGATGGCGCCGGTCGGGTTGTTCGGATCGATGACGACCAGCGCGCGCGTCTTCGGCGTGATGGCGCGGCGAATCGAATCCAGATCGGGAAGCCAGCCGTTGGTGTGATCCGTCCGATAGTAGACAGGCTGCGCGCCGATCTTCGCCAGCACGGCGGTATAGAGCGGATAGGTGGGCGACGGCACCAGCACGTCTTCGCCCTCGTCGACGATAGCGGTAAGGGCGAGTTCGATACCTTCGGATGTGCCGGAGGTGATCAGTACGCGATCGGGGTCGGTCTCGACGCCGCGCCGCGTGAAATCCGCGGCCACCGCCTCCCGCGCCTCGACGATGCCGGCCGAGGCGGTGTAGCCGTTGTGTCCATCGCGCATGGCGCGCGAGACGGCTTCGATGAGATGCGGCGGCGTCAGGAACCCGAACTGGTTGGGGTCGCCGATGTTCAGGTAACGCACGCGTGTGCCGGCGGCTTCCACCTTTTTCGCCTCGGCGACGATGTTGCGGATCGCGTAGGAGAATCGATCGACACGCTGCGCGGTGCGGATGGTGGTGGAGACGGTGGACACGGCAGACATGGTACAGCACGGGGGTGCTTCACGGAGGTGCTTCACGGAGGTGCTTCACGGGGGTGCTTCACGGGGGTGCTTCACGGGGGTGCTCCACGAAGGTGCTTCACGGGGGTGCTCCACGCGGGTGCTCCACGAAGGTGCGACACGGAGGTGCGGCACGAAGGTGCGGGCGAGGCTACCGGCTCCGGGCGGTCCTTCGAGGCCGGCCGTTTCGCATGACCGACAAACGACCCGCTGGTCGGCACTCGGCCGTGTTTGAGCCAAGCGGGGCAGGCGAGTTGGCCCAAGTGCTTGCGTGCCCCAGCGGGGCGTTTGACCGGCCGGCCGAGGGACCGCCGGGAGCCGGTAGCCTCGCCCGCGCCTTCTAACTACCGACTGTGGGTACGTGTCGGAATACTGATGATGTAAAAGCTACACCGTTACACCCTCCCAAGGCCGTGCCGGACGACCGTTCTGGAGCCTAATCGCAGACATATCAATGACTTACAGACTTGGCAACGATCTTGGTTATAGGCCGGGCATGCAGCGGCGCCTCCTCGCCGGAAGCATCGTGGTGTTGTCGCTCCTGGCGACTGTGTCCCCGGTGCAGGCCCAAGATTCCGAAGGGGGGCAGATCGTATTCAGGGCGGGCGTTGATCTCGTCACGGTGAGTGCAACGGTCCGCGACAGAAAGGGGCGACTCGTGAACGGTCTGGAAGCCCGGGACTTCGTGGTGATGGACAAAGGGGAAACCCGCGCCATCAGCCAGTTCCGTACCGACCGCGCTCCTCTGAGCCTGGCGATCCTGTTCGACATCAGCGGCAGCATGACCGTCGCCGATCGCTTCACTGCTGCACGATTTGCGGCCCATCATCTCCTGTCACAACTGGAGCCGGGCCGCGACGAAGCCGCGCTGTTTGCTTTTGACAGCCGGCTGCACGAGGTGGCCCCGTTTACGGTCGATACGCGTGCTCTGAACGGCGCGCTGGGGGAGGTCGATCCGTTCGGGGCCACCTCACTGCACGATGCCATCGCGGCGGCGGCCGACCGGGTGTCGGCACGCACGCATCCACGCCGCGCGGTGGTCGTGCTCACTGATGGCATCGACACATCGAGTGCGCTGACGCCGGCGGAAGTGTCCGGCGTGGCCGCGGCGATTGACGTGCCGGTCTACATCATCGCCACCGTGCTGCCGATCGACGATCCGACGTCGAAGCGGGCCACGCCACAAGCGGGGCAGCGCGCGGCCGACATCGGCACCATCGAAGACCTCGCTCGCTGGACCGGCGGTTCGCTCCACTACGCGAGCGGCCCGGCCTCGACGAGCAAGGCGGCCAAAGACGTGGTCGAAGAGCTTCGCCACATCTATCTCATCGGGTTCGAGCCGGGGGCGGCCACAGGGTGGCACCCGCTCGAGATACGGACGAAGGACGGGGATCATACGGTGCGGGCGCGCGGGGGCTACAACCTCTCGTCGCGACACTGACAACCCGGTGGTCCCACATAACAGCTCGTGCCAGTTCATACAGGAGGTCTTATGCGTAAACAGGTGATGGTGTTCGCGTTGTCGGCGGCGACCTTGGCGGTCGCACCCGCCTGCGCCACGAAGGGCTTTGTCCGCCAGTCGGTGGGCGAGGTCAACGACAAGGTCGGGACGATGGGCAAGTCGCTCGAAGAGACGCAGGAGCGGGTCCGTCAGAACGAAACGAAGATCGGCGAGGTCGACACCAAGGCCGCCGCCGCCAACACCGCCGCCGCCAATGCGCAGAAGTCCGCCCAGGCCGCCTCGGGTGAAGCGCAGGAAGTCGGCAAGCGCGCCGATGCGCGCGCCTCGGCCATCGAGGCCGAAACCCGCAAGCTGATCTTCGAAACCGTGATCAGCGAGGACAGCGGCAAGTTCAACTTCGGCGCCGCCGAACTCCCGGACGAAGCCAAGGGCGCCATCGACCAGATGGTGGGCCAGCTCAAGGCCGACAAGAAGAGCGTGTGGATCGAGATCGAAGGCCACACCGACAACGTCGGCGACGCGAAGTACAACGAGCGGCTCGGCATGCAGCGCGCCGAAGCCGTGAAGCGCTACCTCTACGAGCAGCACCAGGTGCCGCTCCACAAGATGAACACGATCAGCTACGGTGAAGAGAAGCCGGCGTCGGACAACAAGACCCGCGACGGCCGCTCGCAGAACCGCCGCGTCGTGATCAAGGTCCTGGCCTAAACAGCCGCGGACAGTTCGAAAAGCCCCCGTGGTGCTCACGCATCGCGGGGGCTTTGTCTGTACTCACGCCGTCTTAGGTCCTAGGTCCTGGGTCTTAAGTCCTGAGGTCTCAGCCCTCCAGCCCTCCAGCCCTTCATCCCCTTTCCTCCCCATATAGCGCCCGTCCATTCACCAGCGCCGACATCACGAATACGCCCGTCAGGCCGATGATGGCGGCGATGCCGCCGACGTCGAAAAGGCGCACCTCGCCGACCATCGGCAGGCGCACGTCGGGATAGCGCAGCAGCGCCAGCGCGCCGGCGGCGAGGATGAGGCGCAGTTCCGTGGGGCCGAAACCGGCGAACGACATCCGGAACGTGCCGCGCGTGGCGGTGGCCAGGAACACCTCGGCCATCACGGCGACGTAGGCGGCGAGCAGCGACGCGGCAATCGCTGGTGCCATGTGTCCGCCGAGCGCCATGCCGGCGAAGAGCAGTGCCGTGCCGGCGACGTCCAGCACGTGGTCGACGTAGTAGCCGTAGCGCGGACGTTGCTGATTCCGGACGCGCGCGAGCGTGCCGTCGAGGCTGTCGCCAAACCAGTTGATGGCCAGGCCCAGCGGTACCAGCCACAGCGCCTGCGGCTGCGATCCGCCCAGCGCAAATGCCGCACCCACACCGGCCATGCCCATCACGCCCAGCGTCGTGAGGTGATCGGAATGGATCCATCGCGGCAGCCGCGCCGCCATCCACAGCAGCGTCCGCCGCTCGAGCGCGGCCAGCACGCCGGTGTTGATGCGCACGTGACTGGTGACGGCAGGGGCCGTGGACGCCACGGCCGACACGGACGAGACAGCGGATGCAGGCATCGGGATCTCCTTCAACCGGGAATGTGACGAAGACACGGAAACCGGCTCACTGTCGCCTCCCGCCTCCCGCCTGCCCTGAGCGCAGTCGAAGGACCGTCTAGAATCCACGTGATGGACGCCGAGCGGTGGAGACGCATTCGCGACGCGGTCGAAGCCGCGATCGGCCTCGATGCCGCGGTGCGGGCCTCCATCCTCGACCGCTTCGCGCTGGCCGCCGACGATCGTCGCGAGGCCGAGGCGCTGCTGGCGGCGCACGACGCGAGCGGAGACTTTCTCGTCGAGCCGGCGTCCGCGCTGACGCACCTCGTCGCCGACACGCCGCTCTCGCCCGGCCGCATGCTCGGCACCTATCGCATCGATCGCGAGATCGGCCGCGGCGGCATGGGCATCATCTATCGCGCGCACGACACGCGGCTGGGACGCGACGTCGCCATCAAGGTGCTGCCGCCGGCGCTGGCGAACGACGCCCGGCGCCGGGCCCGGCTGGAGCGCGAAGCCCGCGCCGCTGCCGCGGTCGCGCATCCCGGCGTCGGTCTCGTCTATGCGCTCGACGCCGACGCCGACGGCACCGCCTTCATCGTCTCGGAGCTGGTGGACGGCGTGACGCTGCGCCAGGAGCTGGCGCAGGGGCCGCTGCCGCTCAGCGTGGCCCTGACGACGGCGCTGGAGATTGCGCGCGCGGTCGGTGCGGCGCATGCGCGCGGGGTAGTCCATCGCGACCTCAAACCCGAGAACATCATGCGCACGCGCGATGGCCGCGTGAAGGTGCTGGATTTCGGATTGGCGCGCGTGGCGCCGTGGGCGGGACGCCTGACGCTCGACGGCGAGATCATGGGCACGCCCGGCTACATGGCGCCGGAGCAACTCCGCGGGGAAGACAGCGGCGAGGCAATCGATATCTTCGCCATGGGCGTGCTGGTGCGCGAACTGATCACCGGGCAGAGCGCGGCCGGCACGGCCGACGCGCGTCAGGTGCCGCCGGATCTGGCGCGCGTGATCGATCGCGCCACGGCTCCTGATCCCGCGGCGCGATTCGCCTCGATGACGGAGCTTGCAGACGCGATCGCACGCGTGGCGGCCACGCCGGCGTCAGACGTCACTGCGCCGTCGCTGACGTGGTGGCGTGTGCACCAGGCGGTGATCGCGACGCTCTACATCGCCATGGTGATTCCGGCGTGGATGATTCGCGGACCCGAGGTGCCCGGCCGCGTGCGCGCGGCCGTGGTGCTGGCCGTCGTGCTGATGGCCGCCGCCGTCGCCACCATCCGCCTCCACTGGCTGTTCATCGCCCGCGTCCAGCCGCACGAAGTGATGTCCGTTCGTCGTCAGGCGGCGCCGTGGCTGTGGCGCTTCGAGTGGGGCATGACCATCGTGCTGCTGCTGGCGGCGCAGGTGGCGGCCGCCGCCGATCGCCTGCTGCCCGCCGCGGTGCTGCTGACGATGGCGGTGAGTGGACGGTTGGCGATGTGGTTCATCGAACCGGCGACGGTGCGCAGCGCGCTGGGGACCGCGGATGAGTGATCAGGCGCGTCCCGCGATCGACGATCTGCTGCCGGTCGTCTACGACGAACTGAAGCGCGTGGCCGCGGCCTACATGCGTCGCGAGCAGCCGGGCCGCACGGTGCAGGCGACGGCGCTTGTGCACGAGGCGTATCTGCGCCTGGCGCGTGAACCGAACCCGCGCTGGCAGAACCGCGCGCACTTCTGCGCCATCGCGGCGCATGCGATGCGACAGATTCTCGTCGAGCAGGCACGCGCGCGGCGTCGATTGAAACGCGCCGGCGATCGTCAACGGGTCACGCTCGTCGACGTGGCGCAGCCGGATGATGTGGACGTCGACCTCGAGGATCTGGACGAAGCGCTGACGCGGCTCACGGCGATGGATCCTGAACTGGGCCGCCTCGTCGAACTCCGCTACTTCGGCGGATTGTCGATCGAGGAAGTGGCGGCCGTGGAAGAGATCTCGCCGGCTACGGTGAAGCGCCGCTGGTCCACCGCACGCGCGTGGCTGAAGAAGGCGCTCACGGAATGACAGGACCGCCCGCCTTCGCGCTTTGCGCTCCGGCGGGCGGTCCTATCTCATAGACCGCCGCGCGATCGAAGACGCCGTGCAGGCGCGCGCCGTTCGACGTCAGCCACGCCTCGAGCGCCGGAGCCTGTTCGGTGAACCACGCGGCGCGGTGAATCACGACGTGCGTGACGCCGCTCGTCACCAGCACGTGCCACGCTTCCGTCGGCGTCCGCACCGGATTGATCAACCAGCGCACGCGCTCGATGTAGTCCGGCGGGAAGAACGACGTGAAGCCGTTCAGCAGCGGATGCCAGTGGAACGTCGAGAAATACAGGTAGCGCGTGTTGTGCCAGAGGTCCGTGAACGGCAACTCGGCGACGACCGTGCCCGGCGGCAGCGAGGCGAGGTAGCGATACACTGCCGGCGCCGATCCCGTGGGCCGCAGATACCCCGCCGGACTCAACACGTCCTGCGTCGGCAGGTCTTCCTTGTTGAGCGGAAACGGCGTCGGTCGATTGAGCGCCGTGGAAGCCACGGCCAGCAGCACGACGACGATCGCGCTCGCCGTGCCTCGTACGAATCGGGCCGCGCCCATGCCGGCGAGCACGGCAAGAAACAGCGTGAACACGATCGAGAAGCGCGACGACACGCGCAGCACGCTCATGCCGGGCATGTAGTCCTGCAGCACGCGATACAAGCCGAGTGAGGGATACGTCTCGCTGCCCCACGCCGGCACCGGCCCCAGCGACAGCCAGAACGCGAGAACGGCGCCGACGATCGTGAACAGGAACAACGGCTGCGCCGCGCCATCCACCACACCATCCGCGGGCCCGCGACGTGCGCGTGACGCACGCAGTACGAGCGCGGCGACAATGGCCAGCGTTGCCGCCGTGAACGGCACGATCATCGGCCCCACCGCCAGCATGTAGCCGTCGACATTCACCGCCATCCGCGTCGTCTCTTCGACCGAGCGCTCGAAGCCCAGCCGCCGGCGCGCCTGCACGTACGGCCACAGCACCGGCGCCATCGCCGCGGCAACACCCACACCGGTGAGCAGCAGGTGTCGCCACGTCGTAATGTTGGTCCACCGCCGACGTGCGGTGAGTTCCCACGCCACATACAGCACGACGAACAGCGGGAACATCACGAGGTAATAACCCGACGACAAGCCGAGCATCACCATCGACGCGCCCGCGATCCACAAGCCGCGTCGTTCCCCATGCGCGAAGTAGCGGCGCAGGCCGTAGATCACCAGCGGCATCGGCCACGCCGACACCACCTGCAGGTGCACCAGTTCGTAGACGAGAAAGTTGGGATTGAACGCGAAGGTGACGCCGGCCAGATATCCCGCGGCGGACGAGCCCGTGACCTCGCGCGTCAGCAGCCACGCGCTCCAGCCCGCCAGCGTGTACGCGACGAGATACGCGAGGCCGAGCAGGAGCAGTGCGTTGTGCGTGGCCCAGTAGAACGGGAGCAGCGGCAGCGCCTGGCCGATGAAGTGATCCGACAGCGCGAGGGCGGTGGGCTCGGGGTAGAGCTGATTGCCCTGCCAGAAGTGCGTCAGTCCGTCGAGGTGTCCGGTGAGGAAGCGTTCGATCTGGCGCGACACCCACGCCATGGCCCACGCGGCGTGAAGCGGATCGCCGTAGTCACCGGGAACGTCACGGCCCAGGCCACGCGCGAGCGGCCAGGTGACGGCGGTGCTCAACACCGCGAATGCGGCCAGCGCGGTCCATCCGGATCGCGCGATCCCCGCCCCCGCGCGATGCACGTGCCTCGACTCCGCTCGCGGCTCGGGTGTCAGCGCGGCGGCGGCGTCCACCGCCAGAACCGCAGGATGGTGTAGACGGCCTTGAACGCGTCCTTCAGCCCGATCTTCTTGCCTTCTTCGTAGGTGCGGCCGTGATACGAGATCGGCACTTCGTAGACGCGCGCCCGCATGCGCGCCACCTTCTGCGTGATCTCGGGCTCGATGCCGAAGTCGCGCATCTGGATGTCGAGACGCATCGCGATGTCGCGCTTGAACACCTTGTAGCAGGTCTCCATGTCGGTCAGGTTCAGATCGCTGAACATGTTCGACAACATCGTCAACACCTGGTTGCCGACCGAGTGCCAGAAGTAGAGCACGCGGTGGCCGAGCGGCGAGCCGAGAAAGCGCGAACCGTAGACGACGTCGGCCTGGCCGTTGAGGATCGGCCGGATCAGTTGCGGATATTCGTGCGGGTCGTACTCGAGGTCGGCGTCCTGGATGATGACCAGATCGCCCGTGCTCTCGCGGATGCCGCGCCACACCGCGGCGCCCTTGCCCTGGTTGTGCGGCTGGAAGAAGACGCGGACGCCGTCCTTGCCGTCCATCTCCTTCAGGATGTCGCGGGTACCATCCTTCGAGCCGTCATCGACGATGACGAGCTCTTTCTCGACCGGGCCGAGGTCCACGGCCAGCACGCGCGAGACGATCTCCCGGATGGTGGCCTGCTCGTTGTAGGCCGGCATGATGACGGACAGTTTCATTTGGGCGTCCAGAAGTTTATCAGGACCGGCCTTTGAGCACGCTGTCGAGATGCCCGAGGCGTTCGTTGCTCCCGAGGAGCGACAACACGTCCCCGCGCCGCACCACATCGTCGGGGCCGGGGGCGATGTTGGTCTGCGGCCGGCCGCCGGGCGTGTCGGCCGGGTGCTTGATGGCAATCGTCGTCAGGCCGAACCGCGACCGCAGGCCGATGTCCTTCAACGACTTGCCGACGAAGTCGTCGGGCGCCGGGATGTCGACGATGGAGAATTCGTTCGACAACTCGATGTAGTCGAGGACGTTGGGGATGACGAGGCTGTGGGCGAGGCGGATGGCGGTCTCGCGCTCCGGAAAGACCACGCGCGAGACGCCGAGCTTCTCGAGGATGCGACCGTGCAGCGGCGTCACCGCCTTGGCGATGATGGTCTTGATACCGATCTCGCGGAGCAGCGTCACCACCAGCAGGCTCGACTCGATGTTCTCGCCGATGGACACGACGGCAACGTCCACGTCGGTGATCCCGACGGAGAGCAGCGCCTTTTCGTCGGTCGCGTCCACTTGCACGGCCAGCGACAGCACGTCGGCGAGCGCGCGGACACGATCCTCGCTGCCATCGAGGCCGATGACATCGTGACCGAGTTCGGCCAGCGTCGTCGCCATCGACGAGCCGAAACGTCCCAGCCCGATCACCGCGAAGCTGCGCTTAGCCAATCAAGACCTTCCCTTCCGGATAGCGGACCCGCGGCTGCATCGAGCCGCGCCGCGCAATGGCGAACGCCAGCGTCAACGGGCCGAGACGGCCGGCGAACATCATCAGCACGATCAGCAGCTTGCCGAACGGCGTGAAGAAGGCGGCCAGCGACACCGGCGCGCCGTGTTCGCCCATCGACAGCCCCGTTGTCGTGAACGCCGATACCGACTCGAACAGCGTCGTCATCAGATCGCGCTGCTGCGTGAGCAGGACGACGCCGGCGGCGGCGTTGAGCGCGAGGAACGAGATCAGCGAGACGAAGAGCGCGCGGGCGACGAGGTCGCTGCCGAGACGGCGGCCGAACACGTGCGGCTCGTGATCGCCACGCACCGTGGCCCACAGCGCGATCACCGTGATGCTGAACGTCGTCGTCTTGACGCCGCCGCCGGTGCTGCCGGGCGAGCCGCCGATGAACATCAGCGCGATGGTGAGAAACAGCGCCGGTGGGGTCATCAGCGCGTAGTTGACCGTATTGAAGCCGGCGGTGCGCGCGGTGACGGAGTGGAACCACGCGGCCAGCCACTGCTCGTGCCAGGGCAGGCTGCCGAAGGTGTGCGCGTTGTCGCGCTCGAGCAGATACAGCGCCACGGTGCCGCTGACGAGCAGGATGGCACTGGCGCTCAGCACGAGTTTCGTGTGCACCGACAGCCGCACCTTGCGCCGGCGATCGGCGACTTCGGTGATGACGAAGAAGCCGAGGCCGCCGAGGATGATGAGCGTCGAGACGACGAGGTTCACGACGACGTCGGCACGCCAGCGCACCAGGTTGTCGCTCCACATCGTGAAGCCGGCGTTGTTGAAGGCGGAGATGGCGTGGAACAGGCCGTACCCGATGGCGCGATTGGCGCCGAGGTCGTCCCACCAGTACAGCGCGAGCAGCAGCGCGCCGGCGCCTTCGATCACCAGCGTCAGCTTCAGCACGTTGAACGCGAAGCGCAGCAGGCCGTCGAGGCCCTGCACGTTCAGCCCTTCCTGCAGCGACAGGCGTTCCTGCATCGACACCGCGCGCCCGAGTGCGGCCGCCAGCACGGTGGAGATCGTCATGTAGCCGAGGCCGCCGAGTTGGACGAGCAGCATCAGGACGGTGAGACCGAACGTCGAGAAGTGATTTGGCGTATCCAGCACAATGAGGCCGGTGACGCAGACGGCGGAACTGGCGGTGAAGAACGCGTCGAGGAGCGAAGTGTCCAGGCCCGGGCGCGTCGAGATCGGCAACCAGAGCAGGAAGGTTCCGACGAGGATGAGTCCGGCGATGGACAGGGCGAGGACACGCGGCGGCGAGAACAGGCGCCGGCGGGGACGGTGCACGGCCGCCGGTCTCGAAGGCAGAGGGTCGATCACGGACGCGCCGATTGTACAGGTTCCGGGTGTATGCTGAGCCGGCCCATGTCCGAGTGGCGCCTCGTGTGAGCAGCCGGCACATCGATCCCCGACCCGAAAGGCCAACACGCGTGCGGGAACTGCTGGTGGTGGGGCCGTGCTCCTGGAGCGATCTCGGCATCAGCGCGGCCGACTGGCCCGACTGCCGCGTCACCGAAAAGCATCGCGAAGCCGACGCGCTGGCCTATCTGGCGACGCAGGCGGTGGATGTCGTGGTGACCAGCCCGATGGCCTCGGCCAGCCGCGTCATGAACATCGCCGCCCAGGCCCGCCGCCTCCAGCCCGGCGTCCGCGTCATCGTCCTGGCGTCGAGCCTGGCGCCGGCCGACATCATCACCGCGCTCCGCAGTCACGTCTACGCCTACTTCACGCTGCCGACGCCGCCGGAGGAACTCCGCATCGCCATCCGTCAGGCGCTCGATGACGATGGGTGGCAGAGCGGCATCGAGGTGACCTCGGCACTGCCGGAGTGGATTGCGCTGCGTGTCGCCTGCCGTCGCGTCAACGCCGAGCGGATCACGCGGTTCATGAACGAGCTCGCCGGCGATCTGCCGGCCACCGAGCGCTATCAGTTGATCACGGCGTTTCGTGAAGTGCTGCTGAACGCGATGGAGCATGGCGCCGGCTTCGATCCGAACAAGGTGGTCGAGGTGGCGGCCGTGCGGACCGAGCGATCGCTGGTTTATTACTTCAAGGATCCGGGCCCGGGCTTCGACGTGCACGCGCCGGAGCTGGTGGCGTCGGAAAAGGATCCGCTGAG
>JADZCY010000150.1 GCA_020851325.1 Acidobacteriota bacterium
CTGCAGCCGAGCGCCGCCACAGACGACGAGCGGCACCGCGCCGCACTGGCGCGGGCCTTCCTGCAAAGCCCCGGTATTGTCGTGGCCGACGACCCGGCGCGATCTCTGGCGCCGCCGCTGGCGAAAACGTATGTCGAGTTGCTGATGCGACTGCACGCGCGGCATCATTCGGCGCTCGTCTTCTTCACGCGCCATACGGATCACACCGCTGCCTTCGATCGCCGCCTGCGTCTGACCGACGGACGCCTCGCCGCGGCGTGAGGCGATCATGGCGATGACAGCCTTCTGGCGGCACCGCCGGCTGCACGCCGTGACGACGATGGTGCTGGCGTTGTTGATCGCGGGCGTCGCGGGACCGCTGTTGGCCGGACGGAGCCTGCGGACGAGCGCACGCGAGCACCGCCTCCACGCAATTGGTCGCACGGACGTCGTCCTGCGCACGCAGGCAACCTTCAGCATGCGGCTGCCGGCAGGCATGGTTGTCGCGGCACCGGACGTGGTGCGCGTGGCGGAAGGCGTGCTCGTGGTGGATGCCTCGGCGCGCAAGACGGACAGCAACGACGAACGCATCGCCGTGCGCGTGGTCGGCGTCGCCGACAGCTTCTGGCCATTCCACGACCTGCCGGCGGTGTCACTGGCCGAAGGAGCCGCGCTGACGCGCGACACGCTCGATCGACTCCGCGCCACCCTCGGCGACACGCTGGAACTCGTGGTGTGGCCGCCGTCGGAGATCCCCGCTGACACGATGATGGCGCGCCGCGTGTTGCCAGGACCGATCACCGTCGCCGTCAGCACGCTGATTGAGCCGTCACACACCGCCGGACTCGACCTGAACGCATCGGCGGCACCGGTCCCGGTGATTGTCGTGCCGATGACGTGGCTGCAGAAGGCGCTGGGCCTGGGCACGCGGATCAACACCGTGCTCGTCAGCCTTGCCGATGCGGACGCCGTGTCGATGCCGGCGCTGGGCCGCGGCGTCGAGCGCGCGTGGCTGGCTGCTGCGGCGCTGCCGGATCACGGGCTGCGCATCCGCCGCGTGCCGGGCGACAACGTCATGGCGCTCGAAGGCCTCGGCGGCGTCGTTCCGCCGCCGGTCGCCACGCGCGTGATGAGCGCGCTGGCGCGGCTGCAACGCCCGGGCATTCCGGCGCTTGCCGCGGTGGCGAACACGCTGCGCGTCGGCGATCGGCGCGTGCCCTACTCCACCGTCGCGGCGATCGATCTCGACGGCTACCTCCGCTTGTCGGTGCCCTCCGGCCCCCCCGGTCCCGGTGTCGATCTGTCCGGTGAATCGGATCCGCTGGTGCGCGGCGCACTCGAGGTTCGCGTCGGCCGCGGCGGCACACGCGTGGGTCGTGTGCAGATGCTGGAAGCCACCGCGTCACCGGCCGCGCCCGACACACGCACATCGTCTCGGACGCCGACCACCGACGACCCGCCGGAGCACGGCGCGATCTGGCTGAACGAGTGGACGGCGGCGCGTCTCGACGCGGCCGCGGGCGACACCGTCCATCTGGATTTCGATGCGTGGTCGGCGGATGCGGGGCTGACGCCGCGACACGCGTCGTTTCGTCTCGAGGGTGTGATGCCGATGATGCGTATCGGCGGCGACCGTACGCTCGTCCCCGACTGGCCGGGCATCGCGAATGCGCCGACGCTGGCCTCGTGGCGCACGCCGATGCCGCTGGATCGAACGCGCATCCGCGCCGAGGACGAAGCCTACTGGGCGCAGTGGCGAACGGCGCCGAAGGCGTTCGTGCCGCTCGAGGTGGGCCAGCAACTCTGGGGCGACAGCTACGGCCAGATCTCGTCGATTCGCTTCGCCGTGCGCGATGCCGACGCCGTCGCCGCGGCCGTGCGCGCCGAGATGCCAACACGCGTGACGATGGATCCGCTGCGCGCGACGCTGACGACGGCGCTCGATGCGTCATCGCTGCTGCCGATGCGTGACGCCCCGGTGTTGCCGTACGACACCCTGCTGCTGATGGCGCATCTCGTGCCTCTCGCGGCGCTGTGGCTCGCCGTGTGGTTGCGTCCACGACAGGTCGAACATCAGCGTCGTGACGAGGTGCTGCTGTTCCGCATGATCGGTTTTCCGCTCGCGGATGTGCGGACGCGCCTGTCGCGCGACATCTACGCGTGCCTGGCCATCGCGCTGCCGGCGGGCCTGGCGATCGGCGCGGGTTACGCGACGGTGCTGCTGGCGGCGATGCGGCTCTGGTGGCCGGCGCATTCTGGCGGCATCACAACGACACTACGGATCGACGCGACGAGCCTGCTGGCCGCCGCGCTCACCGCCACCATCGTCGCCACGCTGGCCGTGTGGTTCGGCGGCCGCCGCCGGGACGGCTGGCCGCGTCGCGCGTTCGTGCTGTTCGCGCTGATCGCCGGCGTCGTCATCGGCGTGACGCTTGCACCGCGACCGTCCGTGGACACGGCGGCGGAAGAAGTGACGGTGTTCGTGGACACCGCCTTGCCGGTGATGGCCGACCTCCACATGGCGGCCGGACGCGCCGCTCTCGGCCTTGATCCCGCAGACGAGGCGTGGCGTGATGTCCACGTGCAACGCGTGCGCGTCCACGATGGCGTGCGTCGTGTGCTGGGCGTGCACGTTCGCGTCGGCGCCGGCCCAGGTGACGCGCGCGCGCGGTTGGGAGACGAACTGCCCGGGGCCATCATCCCCGGCATTGCGCATCGGCCCTCGCCGTCGTTCACCGGTGGGCGCGACACGGGGGACATCGTGCTCACGCCGGCCGCCGACGTCCCCGACGCGGTGCGCGTGATCGATCGCACCGACCTCGATCTCGGACCACCGGCGCTCGTGATCGACGAGGCGAGGTTCAAACGCATCTTCGCCAGCGAAACCGGGTATCGGCTGCTGATCCTGCGCGTCCGCGGCGATCAGGCGGCGCGCATGGCGGATGATCTTCGGCGTGTGCTGGAGCGATACGCGCCGCACTTCACCACGAGCGTCGACGCGGCGGCGGAGCGACAGCGCCAGGCCGACGACCTCTTCCGCGTGTGGCGTCTGCTCAGCCTCGCCGGTGTCGCCATTGGCGCGGCGCTGCTGTTCCTGACGCGGCAGACGCCGCCGTCGTAGCCGGCACCGCAGCCCGGCCGTGCATCGGTCGCCTGCACGGCAGACCTCGCGGGTTAGCATGGAGGCGCATGGGTATCCGGTCCCTGATCCATCAACCCGCCAGTTCACCGGCCGAAGGCAAGGCCGTCACGTTCCTGAAAGACACTTCGCGCTGGCGCGACAATCCGCTGCTGGCGGGTGAAGCCGTGCGCGCGCTGGCGATCGCGGCGCAGCAGGGTCACGACGCCGGTGACGCCGTGAAGACGATGACGCCGACGCTGACCGCGACGGCCAACTGGAACGCGCTGAAGGCCGCGGAGACGGATCGGCCACTGATGCGCGTGCTCTTCACCGCCGCACTCGCCGTGCTGAGTGAAGGCGACACCTCACCAAGCCTGGCCCTGCTCGACGCCACCAAGCTGATCGTCGCGGATCAACAGGCCGACGGTTCGTGGAAGACGACGAAAGAAAGCATCGGCTGGACGACGCCGGCGGTGACGGCGCGCGCCCGCGCGGCGCTGATCTCGTCGGGCCGTCAGCCGGACGACTTCGCCGTGGCGCAAACCGATCGCTGGTCGCGCACCGCCGACGTGCTCACGGTGGCCGATGCTGCCGGCGTGCTGCTGGCCATGGGCGTCACGTCCGATGTGATGGCCGACAAGCAGCGCGCGCTGTGTCTGAGTTTCATCCGGCGTGGTCAGCAGGCGGACGGCGGCTGGATGCCGTCGGCGGATGCACCCGCGGACGCGGCGACAACGGC
>JADZCY010000151.1 GCA_020851325.1 Acidobacteriota bacterium
CCCTTGAGCACCCCCGACAGCACCGCGTTCCGCAGATCATCGAGCGATCGGATGCCCGCGGGCGCGGTGCCACCGGCCTCGACGCGGGTGCCGTCGGGCGTCCAGTGGAAGAGCACCGCGTGCCACGTGTGCGCGATGCCGCCGCGCTCGTAGTAGACCAGGCAGTGATCCTGCGAGCAGCCGGCGACGCTCATGCGCCTGATCGGCAGCGACGGCTCGGTGATCACGTCGGTCACCTGGAAGCGCTCGCCGGGATCGGCAATCGCCATCGCCGTGCTGCCGAACATGCGCTGCAGCTCTTCGCGCACGCCGAGCGGCAGTCCACGCACGGCGGTGACCGGCTGGAAACGCTCGTCGCGCACGTGCACCTGAATCGCTGGCGGGACGATGGGCCGGATCGACGGCTGCGCCGACACCGCGATGCTCAGGCACAGGATCGCGACGGCGGACAACGAACGCGGACGCGGCATACTCGCAGTATCCTCCCCCAGGAGCCCTGCTGTGTCAGCCATCGCGATCCGCCTCGCCACCACCGCCGACCTGCCCGCGGTGGTGCGCCTGCTCGCCGATGACAGCCTCGGCGCCACGCGCGAGCGCTACGCCGATCCGCTGCCGGACGAGTACACGCGTGCGTTCGCGGCCATGCAGGCGCAGGGCGGCAACGACGTGCTCGTGGCGACGCTGGGCGACGACATCGTGGGCTGCCTGCAGCTCACGATCATCCCGGGCCTGAGCCGCTTCGGGGCACTCCGCGGCCAGATCGAGGGCGTGCGCGTATCGTCGGCACATCGCGGGCAGCGGATCGGCGAGGCGATGGTGCAACACGCCATCGATCGCTGTCGCGAGGCCGGCTGTTCATTGGTGCAGCTCACGAGCGACGTGACGCGCGTCGATGCCCGCCGCTTCTACGAGCGCCTCGGGTTCGAAGCCACGCACGCCGGGATGAAGCGTAAGCTGTAAGGCATCCATGTTCCTGCCCTCAGAGCCCGGCTGCCCCACCGACTTCGACTTCGTCATCGGCGAGTGGAACGTCACGCACACGCGCCTCAAGACACGCCTCGCTGGCGCGTTCGACTGGGAGACGTTCCCCGGCCGCACCACCGTGATGAAGACGCTGGGCGGCTTCGGCAACGCCGACGACAACCTGCTCGAGCTGCCTGAGGGCGCCTACCGCGCGGTCACGCTGCGCGCCTTCGACGCCAAGGCCGGCACGTGGTCGATCTGGTGGCTCGACGGACGCTCCCCGGGCGCGATCGACGTGCCGGTCGTGGGCCGCTTCGAGCACGGCATCGGCGTGTTCCTGGCGCACGACACGTTCAACGGCACTCCCATCGTGATGCGTTTCACGTGGTCGGTGCCGTCGCCGGATCGGCCGCGCTGGGAACAGGCGTTCTCGGCCGACGGCGGCGCGACGTGGGAGACGAACTGGATCATGGAGTTCACGCGCCGTTGACGGCGTCTTCGACGCGTTCGCCTGGAGACTCCATGAACCGGATCATCGCGATGGTGGCGCTTCGTGCCACCGACCCGCTCGACTGGCCGCGCATCGCCGACGCCTTCGGCATCGACCGCGCCAGCATGTCACTCGACCCCGACAGCACACCGCCGGCGGCGGCCACCATGCCGATCCCGGGTGGCGTGCTCGGCTTCATGCACACGGCCGCCCCGATTCCCTGGGACGACGTGGAGTGGTCGGTGCGGGCGGCGTGGCACTGGCCCGCCGCCGAGGCCGAACTGCGGGCGCACGAGGCGCACGTGGTGGTGTTCGCCGAGTCCGACACCCTCGCCCCCACCGAGTTGAACCTGCAGCTCGTCGGCGGCGTGGCCAGCGTGATTGCGACGCGTCCGGACGCCGCTGCCGTCTTCAATCCGCACGCGTCGATCGTGATCGAGCCGGCCCGCTACGCCGCCGAGGCCCGCAACGCGTCGCGCGAGGCCCTGCCGATCCTGCTGTGGATCGGGCTGCACCTGGTGAGCGACAGCGTCGGCCTCTCGGCCTACACGACCGGCATGGAAATGTTCGGACTGCTGAACCTCGAGGTGCACGACACGCAGTGGAGTCCACCCGACCTGCTGAATCTCCTCGCCAGCGTCGCCCACTACGAGATCAGCACCGGCAACCAGCTCGGCGCCGGCCAGAGCGTGGGCCTCTCGGAGCACCAGCGCGTCGAGACCCAGCACCAGCCGTCGCGCTTCGGCGACGGCGCCGTGTCGTGTCACCTGGTGCTCGGCCTGCGGGCGTTCTGAGGTCGACGCACTACCATCGAGCCAGCCATGACCCACCGCATCTTCAAGTCGAAGTTCTCGGGCGTGTATCCCCACTACGTCGCGAAGGCCGAGAAGAAGGGCCACACGAAGGCCGAGGTCGATCGCGTGATCACGTGGCTCACCGGCTACACGCAGGCGCAGCTCCAGAAGCAGATCGACACCGGTGTCGGCTTCGAGACGTTCTTCGCCAAGGCGCCGGCGATGCACCCGAACCGCACGAAGATCACCGGCGTCGTGTGCGGCGTGCGCATCGAGGACATCGACGATCCGCTGATGCAGCAGATCCGCTACATGGACAAGCTGGTCGACGAACTGGCCAAGGGCAAGGCGATGGAGAAGATCCTGCGCGCCTGAGCCCAGCCGACCTCGTAGCCCGGGAGACCGAATCGATGACGCCATATGCCGCGATCGTGCTGGGCGCCACCGGCAACGTGGGTGGAGACATCGTGCGGCGCCTGATCGGCAGTCCGCACTGCCGGTCGATCACGGTCGTCACGCGCCGACCCACCCACGCGTTCGCGGATGCGAAGGTGACCGAGGTGGTCGTGAACATGGACCGACTCGAGCAGGAGCTGGCGACGCGCGTGTCGGGCGTCGACATCGCCCTGGCCGCCTTCGGCGTCGGCAAGGGCACGGCGACGATGCCCGACGACGAGGTGCGGACGATCGAGATCGGCTACCCGCTGGCCTTCTGTCGCGCCGCGAAGGCGGCCGGCGCCCGGGTGGCCGGCGTGATGACCGCCGTGGGCGCCTCACCCGACAGCCGGATGAAGTACGTGCGCGTCATCGGCGAGAAGGAACGGGCCGCCGAGTCGGTCGGCTTCGAGTTCCTCGGCCTCTACCGGCCGGCGGTCATCCTCGGCAACAGCAACACGCCAGGGGCGCTCGAGACGCTGCTGCCGCTGGTGCACTGGGCGATGCCCGCGAAGTACCACTCGGTCCACAAGCACGACATCGCACGGGCGATGGTGGCGCAGTCCGAACAGGCGCTCGACGCCCTGCAGCGGGCCAGCGGCCCTCAGCCGCCGGCCGTGAAGCGCCTCGAGTATCGCGAGATGATGGCGTTCGCCTAGTTCAGCACCTTCCGGCTCTCGAGGTTCGCCTCGATGTCCTTCTTGTCGCGCCACATCGGCCGCAGCTGCTTCTTCGAGGCCAGCGGCAGCTGGTCGTCGATGTGCTTCGAGCCCTTCTTCGACCAGTTGCCGTAGTTCAGCAGCACCTCGCCGCGCTGCGGCGTCGAGAACTCGATCACGCCGTAGAAGGTGTCGCCCGACACCGCCTCCACCTTGCCGTCCTTGAATGGGCTGGTGTTGATGGTGCGGATGGCGCCCAGGGACGAGGGCGCGCCGTTGCCGGGCACGTCGGTGTTGCCGCGGCGGAAGCGCAGTACGTCGCCCCACTTCACGTTCAGCGTGCCGTATTCCTTCTCGATCGCCGCCGCCACGTCGTCGAGCAGCGACATCGCCTTGGCCGGATCCTTAAAGCCGCGCGGCGTCTCGAGCGGACGGCGGTCGTCGGTCGACACCTTGAAGCCGCCGATGTTCTCGAACGACGAGCCGGCGGCCGACATGAACTTGTAGAAGACCAGCATGCCCACGCTGTCCACTTCGCCCTGGCGATCCCACGTCGCCAGCACGTCGGCGGCGCGCTTCGCCACCGGTGTGCCGCGCGCCTTGGCCGTGGCCACGATCTCGTCCACGAACTGATCGGCGGTCTCGACGTGGGTGTCGAGCTTGCCCTTCTTGATGTCGTCGAAGCTGATCTTCTCCGGCAGGTTCGACAGGATGCGGATGCCGCGCTGCGCACGCTGGGTGATGCCCTGCGCGGCGGCGAAGCCCGGCGCGAACTTCGTCGAGTCGAGCACCATCGGATACACCGACGTCCACGGCATGTCGTTCGAGTTCTGCACCCAGCCGGTCGACGGGTCGGCCACCTTCGGGATCTCGTCGTAGGGCACGATCTCCGTGCCGATGAGCTCCGATTTGTCGCCAGGCACCACGCCCTGCCAGAAGCGGTAGTCGCCGGTGGCGTGCTTCCACAGCGTGGAGTTGTAGACGTAGGCGATGTGGCCGTCGCGATCGGCGTAGGCGGTGTTGAAGAGCGGCAGCTGCTGCATGCGCATCGCCGTCTCCCACTCCGGGAAGTTCTTCGAGAGCCCCATGCGCCAGAACTGCTCGAACATCTTCGGGCGATCGAGCGCGGCCACGCGCATGTCGATCGGCATGC
>JADZCY010000152.1 GCA_020851325.1 Acidobacteriota bacterium
CGATGCCGTCGGGGCGGTGCCGGACGATCACGCTGGCGATGAGAAAGAACAGTTGCAGCTGCGCCTCGGTCAGCGGCCGGCCCATCGACACGATGAGCCGGGCAATGTCGGCCTCCTGCTGCCGCCGTACCACGGCCGCCGGGTGTTCGCGGCCGCTCGACAGATACCGGCAGTCCGGCGTGCAGCGGATTTCCCCGAGGCGCTTGGTGGCGCAGCAGGTGGGGCAGATGTCGTGGCCCAACGCCGGGCAGGCGCGACGGACGGGCCGGCGGGAGCAAAGCGGGCAGGTCACGTGTAGAGATTACCGCCGGGCCCGCCGCGACGGACCGGATTCCGGGTACGCGGTGGCTGCACACACGTGGGAAATATCCCTCGCAATTGGGGCAACTTGCCACACAGGGCGGTTCGTGCTACCGTCTCCCGGTTTGTTTGTCTCCAGCTAAGGACAGGTGGGGGCGACAGTTGTCCAAGAACCCGATCGAAACACTCGGCGTCTAATAGCTGTGAACGGCGTTCAATGTAACGGCGCTCACTTCGGTTCTGGTTAGTAAGTCGTTGTGAGAGAGTGGTTTACGGTTGATCGATCAGCGCGGATGCGCTCCGGGTCGGCAGAGGTTGCCACACCGGTCACGTGGCCGCGGATTTCATACATCCCGTCGCTCGCTCATCGGACAGCAGGTTCGTCGTTTCCCGGCCCCAGGGTTCGGCCGGCATTCATAGGCACCGCGTTTGCAAAGAGGCGGGCATCATATCTCCCCGATGGAAACGGTCGGGAGGGATCAGGAAGGAGTGGCTGTCATGGCCAAGGTTACTAAGCGTGGAACGGCAGTGGCCGTAGCATCGAAGGGAGCCCGATACGCGGAGCTCCGCCGCATCCTCGAGGATCGCCAGCGCGACATCCTCAGTGAAGTTCAGGGTCGCATCCGTGGCGTCCGGGCCGAGGGCTCGGAGAAGCCGCACGAAGTGATGGATCCGGGCGAGACGAGCGAGGTCGACATCCAGGAGGATATCGAGTTCGCCCTCATCCAGATGAAGGCCGAGACCCTCAACAAGATCAACGAGGCGCTGTCGCGGCTCGAGGAAGGGACCTACGGTCGCTGCTTCGAGTGTGGCGAAGAAATCGCCGAACAGCGTCTGCGCGCGTTGCCCTTCGCCGTCCGCTGCAAGGATTGCGAGGAAGCGCGTGAAAACGCCCAGAAGCGCGAGCGCATGGCCCAGCGCCGTGGTGCCTCCAGCCTCTTCTACGAGTTCCAGGGTTAACAGCCCGGCGTCCTTCCTGACCGCAGGCTCCGCCGGTGGCGGGGCCTGCACCCTCTCCATCGGTCGAGCCCCAACAAGTTTCCGTTTCTCGTGGGGGGTCGCATGAGCGATCACATCGAAGCTGTCGTCTCCGAAGAGCCCAATCGCCTGTCGGCGCCGGTGCCGCCGGAAATCGCGGTGTTGCCGCTGCGCGACACGGTGCTGTTTCCGCAGGCCTTCATGCCACTGGCGGTGGCGCGCGAGAGTTCCGTGCGGCTCATCGACGAGGCGGTGGCCGCCGGTCGCATGATTGCCGTGTTCGCCCAGCGCGAAGCCGCCGAAGACGATCCGCAGCAGGCCGACCTGCACGACGTCGGCACCGCCAGCCACATTCACAAGATGTTCAAGCTGCCCGACGGCAGCCTCCGCATCATCGTCCAGGGCGTGGCGCGGGTGCGCCTCGACGAGGTGACGACGACGCGGCCGTTCCTGCGGGCGCGGGTCACCGAGCTGCCGGAACTGGTGAAGGACAAGGACAAGCTCGAAGTCGACGCGCTGCAGCGCAACATCAAGACGAACTTCCAGCAGATCGTCTCGCTGTCGCCGTTGATGTCCGACGACCTGCAGACACTCGCGCTCAACATCACCGAGCCGGGCCGCCTGGCCGACTTCATCGCCTCGAGCCTCAGCACCATCAGCACCGAGACCAAGCAGGAAGTGCTGGCCACGCTCGACGTGCGCGCCCGCCTCGATCTGCTCAACCGCCTGTTGATCAAGGAACTCGAAGTCCTCGAACTCGGCTCGAAGATCCAGTCGCAGGTACAGTCGGAAGTCGGCAAGAACCAGCGCGATTACTTCCTGCGCGAGCAGTTGAAGGCCATCCAGAAGGAATTGGGCGAAGGCGACGATCAGACGCGCGAGGTCGACGAGATCCGCGAGAAGATCGAAGCCGCCGGCCTGCCGGAAGCGGTGAAAAAGGAAGCGCTGCGCGAGCTCGATCGCCTGTCGAAGATGCCGCCCGCGGCCGCCGAGTTCACTGTCGCGCGCACGTATCTCGACTGGATCGTCGCGCTGCCGTGGTCGACGCGCACCGACGAGGTGATCGACCTGCAGCGCACCAAGGCGATCCTGGACGACGAGCACTCGGGCCTCGACAAGTTGAAGGACCGCATCCTCGAATACCTCGCGGTGCGGAAGCTCAATCCGGCCTTGAAGGGACCGATCCTCTGCTTCGTCGGCCCTCCGGGCGTCGGCAAGACGTCGCTGGCGCGCTCGATTGCGCAGTCGCTGGGCCGCAAGTTCGTGCGCATCTCGCTCGGCGGCGTGCGCGACGAAGCGGAAATCCGCGGCCATCGGCGCACCTACATCGGCGCGCTGCCCGGGCAGATCATCCAGGGCCTGCGCCGCGCCGAATCGAAGAACCCGGTATTCATCCTCGACGAGATCGACAAGCTCGGTTCCGACTTCCGCGGCGACCCGTCATCGGCGCTGCTCGAAGTGCTGGACCCCGAGCAGAACAACACGTTCCGCGATCACTATCTGGACGTGCCGTTCGATCTCTCCGAGGTGCTCTTCATCACCACGGCGAATGTGCTGGACACGATCCCCGGCCCCCTGCGGGATCGCATGGAGATCCTGGAACTGGCCGGCTACACCGAAGAGGAGAAGCTGGCCATCGCCCGCGATCACCTCGTCGCCAAGCAGGTGCAGAATCACGGCTTGACGAACAAGCACGTGACCTTCACCGATGGCGGTCTGCGGACCGTCATTCGCGGCTACACGCGTGAAGCCGGTGTGCGCAACCTCGAACGCGAGATCGGTGCAATCTGCCGCAAGATTGCCCGCCGCCGCGCCGAGGGCGACGAAGCCAAGGTGCGCGTCACGCCGGAGCTGGTGCACGAACTGCTCGGCGCGCCGCGCTTCATGGACGAGGAAGTGGAGCACCGGACCAAGCAGCCGGGCGTGGCGACGGGCATGGCGTGGACGCCGGTGGGCGGCGACGTGCTGTTCGTCGAAGCCTCGCGCATGGCCGGCAACGGTTCGCTCACGCTCACCGGTCAGCTTGGCGACGTCATGAAGGAATCGGCGCGCGCCGCGCTGTCGTGGGTGCGCACGCATGCCACCGAGTGGAACATCGATCCGGAGTTCTTCAAGGCGTCGGAAATCCACTTGCACGTGCCGGCGGGCGCGATTCCGAAGGACGGTCCGTCGGCTGGCGTCACGATGGTGACGGCGCTGGTATCCGCGCTGTCGCGGCGTCCCGTGCGTGGTGATGTGTCGATGACCGGCGAAATCACGCTCTCCGGCAAGGTGTTGCCGGTGGGCGGCATCAAGGAGAAGGTGCTGGCCGCCAAGCGCGCCGGCATCAAGGAAGTGATCCTGCCGAAGCAGAACGCCAAGAACGTGCAGGAGGACCTCAACGAGGAACTCCGCCGCGGGCTGACGATTCATCTGGTCAGCACGATCGACGAAGCGTTGCTGCTGGCGCTGCTGCCGGCCTCGCGCGGGAGTGCGATGAAGGCCAAGGCGGGCGCCAAGGCACGGCCGCACGCCGCGCTTCAGTAGAAACTAGATCAACGGCGGGATTGTTCCGGCTAAGTCCGGCGATCCCGCCGTTCCTGCGTACGGCGCCGCTCTCACGCGCCGTCACGTCGGCGTCGTCAGATCAACGACAGTCCCGCCACCGTTTTCAGATCGACGATCTCGCCCGACCGAATCAGCGCGCGCGCCTCGGCGAGCGTGAACGTGCGCGGCTCGATGTCTTCGTCTTCGTCCTTCTGCACGCTCGAATCCGGCGCCGGCGGCGACAGGTCCAGGCAGCGGTAGTAGGTCATCAACTCGTCGCAGAAGCCCGGCGTCGGATGAAAGCCCTGCAGCCGCTCGACGATCCGCGGCACCAGGCCGATCTCTTCCTCGCATTCGCGCGCCGCCGCGGCATCTGGATCCTCGCCCACCTTGAGGCTCCCGGCCGGCAGTTCCCAGATGTAACGGTCCAGCGTGTAGCGATACTGACGAATGAGGATGATCTGCTCGGGCGCCGGCATCGCCAGGAGCACCACCGATCCCGGATGGCGGATCACTTCCATGTCGAGGGTGTGGCCACCAGGGAGCGTCACCCGGTCGACCTCCAACCGGAAGATCCGTCCCTGATAGATCTCCCGGCGGCTATGCCTCGTCGTCTGGCTCATCGCTGTCGTCGGTGGGCGTCTGAAACAGGGTGGACCGCAACTCGTCCGGCGTGACGTCGGCCAGGATGTCGAGCAGATCCTGCGCGATGGGCGCGGTGAACGTCATGCGCTCGCGCGTGCGCGGATGCGTGAACGCCAGGCGCTCCGCGTGCAGGAACGGCCGCGTCAGCCGCTGCACCGCACGGAACTGTCCGGGCACGCGTCGATGCACGCCGCCGTACAGGGCATCGCCGACGATGGGGTGACCGATGGCGCTGAGGTGGACGCGAATCTGGTGCGTGCGGCCGGTCGCAATCGCCACGCGCAGCAACGTGAGACCCTTCAGGTCGCGCGCCCAGGTGACGCGGGTGACGGCATCACGCGCGCGCGTGGCCCGCGTCGACATCTTCTGGCGATGTTTCGGATCGCGGCCGATCGAGGCGTCGATGCGCTTGCGCTGCTGCACCAGCCCCCACACGAGCGCGACGTATTCCTTCTCCACTTCACGATCGTGAAACTGCCGCGCCAGTTCCTGATGCGCGGCGTCGTTCTTGGCGACGACCATCACGCCGCTCGTGCCCTTGTCGAGCCGATGGACGATGCCGGGACGTGCCTCGCCGCCGATACCGCTCAGGTCCTTCACGTGATGCAGCAGCGCGTTGACGAGCGTGCCGTCCGGGTTTCCCGCCGCGGGGTGCACGACCATCCCCGCCGGCTTGTTGACCACGACGACGTCCGGATCGTCGAACAGGATCTCGAGGGGAATGTTCTGCGCCTCGAGCGCCGCCGGTTCCACATCCGGCAGCGACACTTCGATAGCGTCGCCCGACCGCAGCTGCACGTTCGCCTTCGTCGTCTTGACGCGCGGCACTGTGACGTGGCCGTCGTCGATCAGGCGCTGGACCTGCGAGCGCGAGTAGTTCGGGATCTCGCCGGCGAGGTAGCGGTCCAGCCGTTCGCCTTCCGCGTCTGCCGGCACCACCAGCGTGAGCGTCGTCATCAGGCGAAGCGCGGCCGGCGCGGACCGCGAGAGGCGTCCGGCGTCGCCGGCATGGCCGGGCGGCCGAGATACCACAGCATCAACAAGCTGAGCGGCACCAGCACGATCGAGATGGCCTGCGAGGTCGACACCATGTCGAACACGAAGCCGCGATCGTCGCCGCGATAGAACTCGATGATGAAGCGCGACACCGCATACATCAGCACGAACGACCAGAAGGTGCGGCCGGCGAAGTGGCGGCCGCGGCGCTCGAGCACGAGCAGCAGCCCGAAGATGACGAGCCCGGCCATCGACTCGTAGATCTGCGTCGGGTGCAGCGGCACGTTGAGCGGCGTGCCGACGTTCAGCGTCGCCGCCGGATCCGTGAAGGTGATGGCCCAGCCGACGTCGGTGGGCTTGCCGTAGCAGCAGCCGGCCATCAGGCAGCCCAGCCGCCCGATCATGTAGCCGAGCGCGATGCCCGGCGCGAAGAGATCACCGCTGGGCCAGACGGGAAGCTTGTGCGTTCGCAATTGATAGATGCACACGACGACGGCGCCGATGAGGCCGCCGTAGAACACGCCGCCCGATCGCAGCAGCGTCGTGAACTCGCTCCAGCTGCTGGTGAAGTGCCGGAAGTCGACGATGAACAGCAGCGCCTTCGCACCGACGAGCGCGGCGATGATGACCCAGATGCCCAGGTCGAGGATGCGATTGCCGTCGAGTCCGGCGGCGCGGGCCCGGCGTACCGCCAGGCCGAGTCCGACGAGGTAGGCGGTGGCCAGCAGCACGCCATACGAGTAGATCGTGACGGGTCCGAGACTAAACAGGATTGGATGCACGGCGGCCCAGCCCCAGGGTATCGAGAATCAGGAGACAGACGCCGACGGTGATGGCGGCGTCGGCGACGTTGAACGCCCAGAAGTGCCAGCCATTCCAATAGGCGTCCACGAAATCGAGCACGTAACCGGCCGTGGCGCGGTCGATGAGGTTGCCAATCGCGCCGCCGACGATACCGGCAATGCCGATACGCGCCAGGCGATCGCCGAGCGGCACGCTGGCGGCGTACCAGGCGATACCGCCCAGTGCCGCCAGACCCACGATCGACATCACCACCGTCTTGAACGCGAAGTTCACGTTGTTCATCATCCCGAACGCGGCGCCGGTGTTGTGGACGCGCGTCAGGTCGAGCCAGCCGGGAAACACCTCGGCGCTCTCGTGCAACTGCAGCGCGCCGCGGACCATCTGCTTGGTGATCTGGTCGACGACGACCACCACCAGCACGATGAGGATTTCGAGGCGGCGCTCGCTCAATGCGTCCCCGCCGGCGCCAGCGCGTCGACGCAACGGGCGCACAGGCCCGGCGTCGCCGGGTCGGTGCTCACTTCAGGCACATAGCGCCAGCAGCGCTCGCATTTCACGCCGTCAGCGCGCTTGACCTTCGCACGGGTCCACCCGGCCCCGCCATCGTGCGCCCAACCCTCATCAAGGCCAGGCGAATCCGGGCCGTGGAGTCTGGCTTCCGAGACACCAAACAGAGTTGGTAGGAAGTCACGGTAGGGGGTGAGCCTCTCAAAAGCTTCTGCATCGCTGTAGATGTCTACTTGCGCCGAGAGATTCGAAGAGATCTCTCCTGCTGTCCGCTGCTCCTCGAGGGCAACGTTCGTGACGTCCCTTGCATGTCGAAGCGCTGCCCAGCGGTCCAGCAGATCCGGATCGCGGAACGGCGCCAGTTCGTCGCCCATCGGGAAGAGCGCCATGTGCACCGACGCGACGCGCGTTCCCGGCAGCGTCCGCCACAACTCATCCATCGTCACCGAC
>JADZCY010000153.1 GCA_020851325.1 Acidobacteriota bacterium
ACGCGCTAGGCGCGCAGATACCGCCCATCGCTGAGCCGCAGGTATCCCCTGCGGACGAGTTCCTCGAGCACCTGCGCGCAGATGGGCGCGTCGAGGTTCCACAGGCGAATCGCCTGGGCGAAGGTCAGCGACAAGCCGGGCATTTCGTCATACTCGGCGCGCACGCGCTGCGCCAGCACGGGAACGAACGGCGGAATGGGAATCTGTTCAACAGAGGCCATGGGGCGCGTAATCAATGCAAGAGCATGGCCACGCGCGTCGTGCGGGTAACTACCGAAGGTTGGCGAAGGATTGCCTACCTTGTGGCGCCCGACCGTATGAAAACATTTCTTCAACGCGCGCATTGTTCACGGCCTGCCTTCGAGTTCGCTCTCAGGCCACTCCATCGGCCTCCTGTCTTCGTGGCTTCCTGACGCACCTTGGCACGCGCCCTGCTACGAAGTGAAGCGGAGGTCAGTCATCATGAAACGCTTGTCTGTGTCCGCTCTGCTGCTGTCCGGGGCCGTGGCGGTTGGCGCCACCGCCTGTGAACGTGAACCGCGCCCGGCCGACCCGATGGCTCAGCCGTCGGCCACCGACACCGCGCGTGAAGCCG
This sequence comes from Acidobacteriota bacterium, assembly GCA_020851325.1. GTDB lineage: Bacteria > Acidobacteriota > Vicinamibacteria > Vicinamibacterales > UBA2999 > VFZN01. The sequence continues at coordinate 596 of JADZCY010000153.1, forward strand.
GTCGCGACGCCGGCAACGCCGTGCGTGGCGCCGCCGAAACCATCGACGTCAAGGCCGCGTTGACGATGGACCAGGCGGTCGATGCCAGTGACATCAACGTCGATACCAACGGCACCGCCAAGGTGGTGACGCTGAAGGGCAGCGTGGCGACGGCTGACGAGCGCGCCCGCGCCGAAGAGATCGCCATGCGCGAGGCGCCGGGCTATCGCATCGACAACCAGCTCGTCCTTCGCGCGCGGTAAACGTGCGATCGGCGGCGCCGCAGCTCCCCTGACGGCGTCGCCGGTGTCGGCTCCCGTGTCCCTCAACGGCCCCCGCCGCATGCGCCCGCTCACCGCCACCTACCGCCTGCAATTCCACCCGTCGTTCACGTTCGCCGACGCCGCGCTCATCCTGCCGGATCTGCACGCGCTCGGCATCTCGCACGCGTACGCGTCGCCTGTGTTCGAAGCCACACCCGGCAGCCAACACGGCTACGACGTAACGGATCCATCGCGCGTGCGCGTCGCGCTTGGCGGCGATGCGGGATGGCAGGCATTGGCGACTGCCGCGGACAGCGCCGGCCTCGGTCTGATCGCGGACATCGTCCCCAACCACATGGCCATCAGTGGCAATCCGTGGTGGACGGACGTGCTCGAGCATGGCGAGTCGAGTCCGTATCGACGCTTCTTCGATCTGGGGACCGACACGCAGCAGACCGGATCCAACGCCTCGCTCGTGCTGCCGGTGCTGGCTGCACCGTACGGTGATGAACTCGCCGCGCGCCGCCTCGCTGTCGTCGACGAGCACGGCATGCTTCAGGTGGCGTACGGTGAGGCGCGATTCCCGCTCGCCGGACGATCGCTGCCGGCGGAGGCGCGCGTCGCCGGCGATGCGCGCAATGCGTTCGTCGCCGCCGTGAATGACGACGAGGAACGCCTCCACACGCTGCTCGAGGCGCAATCGTACCGGTTGGCGTGGTGGCGCCTGGCTCGCGACGAAAGCCCCTACCGGCGCTTCTTCGACGTCAACGGCCTCGTCGGCATGCGCGTGGAAGACGCCGAGGTGTTCGACGCGCTGCATCGATTGCCGCTCTCGTGGGTGGAACAGGGCTTCGTCGACGGCTTGCGTGTCGATCATGTCGATGGGCTTGTCGATCCCGCGGCATATCTGACTCGCCTCCGCGCGGCCGCACCTGACGCGTGGATTGTCATCGAGAAGATCGTCGCGCGCGACGAGCCGTGGCGATCGTGGCCCGTCGACGGCACCACCGGCTACGAGTTCTCGGCGCTGACGACGCGCCTGTTCACCGCACCCGAAGGCGAAGCGCCGTTGACGACGCTGCACGATACCTTCACCGGCTTGTCCGGCCGCTTTGCCGAAGTGGCCATGGACGCGCGGCAGGAAGTGTTGAGTCAGTGGCTGCTGGGCGATGCGCAACGCGTGGCCACGGTGCTCTACGACAGTTGCCAGCGCGATCGCCGGCTGCGGGACTATTCGCAGCGCGACTGCCTGTCGGTGGTGCAGGAGCTGGTCGCGCGGTGCCCGGTGTATCGCACCTACGTGACCGCCGCTGGTGCCGCCGAAGACGACGCGCGCATCCTGGGCGAGATGTTAGCGGCAATGGAAGCAAGCCGGCCCGATCTGCCGGCGCCGCTGGTTGCCTACGCGCGGGCTCTGTGTGTGGGTCCGGGCGAGCCGATCGAATTCGTCCTGCGGCTGCAGCAGTTGTGCACGGCCGTCGCCGCCAAGGCCATCGAGGACACGGCGTTCTTTCGCGACACGCGCAGCCTCGCGCACAACGAGGTCGGCGCGGATCCGGCGTGGTTCTCGGCTTCGCCGGACGACTTTCACGCCACCATCGCGCGCTGGCAGCGCGAACAACCGCGCGGGTTGCGGGCCACGAGCACGCACGACTCGAAGCGCGCCGAAGACGTGCGCCTGCGGCTCACCGTGCTCTCGGAAATGCCGGAGGCCTGGGCCGCGCAGGTCGATCAGTGGCGTGCGATCACCGACACGCTGCGCATCGACGGCTGGCCCGACGCCAACTTCGAGTACTACCTGTATCAAACACTTGTCGGCGGCTGGCCGCTGACGCGCGAACGCGTGCACCAGCACGCCGAGAAGGCGGTGCGCGAAGGGAAGCTGTTCTCGAACTGGGCGACGCCATCCGAGGAATACGAACGCGCCGTGCATCGTCTCGTTGACGGGCTGTTCGACTCGCGCGTGTTCACCGACAGCCTCGACGCGTTCGTGGCCACGCTGGCCCCGGCCGACTGGCACAAGAGCCTGGCGGAAACGCTGCTGAAGGTGACAACTCCTGGCGTGGCGGACATCTACCAGGGTGGCACGTCGTGGCTGCACAACCTGAGCGATCCGGACAACCGGCGCGCCGTGGATCACGCGACGCTCGCCGATCGGTTGCGCGCCTGCGATCCCTCGAACATCGCCGCCATCATGGCGGGCGTTGCCGACGGCCTGCCGAAGCTGCACGTTCTCACGCGATCGCTGCAGATGCGGCGGACCCACGCCGATCTCCTGCCCGAGGCGCGCTACGAGCCACTGGAGGTCACCGGCCACACGCCGCCGCGGGCGGTCGCTTTCCGCCGCGGCGACTCTCTCGCCATCGTCGTGCCAATTCGCACGCTGGGCGTGAATTGGGAAGACGAGGCCGTGCAGCTTCCTTCCGGCCGTTGGATCGACGCTTTCACCAACACCGAAGTGGAGGGCGGCACCGTGCCGCTCTCCGCGCTGTGGCGACACTTCCCCCTGTCCCTTCTGGAGCGACAACCCGCATGACGACGATTGACGGCGCCCTGGGCGCCACGTGGGATGGACAAGGCACGCACTTCCGCGTGTTCTCGAGTCAGGCGCAGGGCATGGAGTTGTGCCTGTTC
>JADZCY010000154.1 GCA_020851325.1 Acidobacteriota bacterium
CTGCGCGATGCCGGATACCGCGTGCGCGTCGTGGCACGCCGTGTCCCGCCGGCCAGCATGCGGCTGCCGGGCATCGACTACGTCGGCGGCAATCTCGCCGCCGGTCTGGATGCCAGCCACATGAGCGGCATCTCGCTCGTCGTCCACTGCGCCGCGGAAACTGCCGGCGGCAAGGGCGATCATCAGCGCAACTCCATCGACGCCACGCGTAAGCTCGTGGAACTGTCGTCGGCGCACGGCGTCCGCCGCATGATTCACGTGTCGAGCCTGGCCGTGCTGAAGACGTCGCGCGAGATGGGCGCGGCGCTCGACGAAGAGACGCCGGTGGATCCGGCCAGCCTGTCGCGCGGGCCGTATGTGTGGGGCAAGGCCGAATCCGAGGTGCTGGCCCGCCAGCGCGCCGGCGAGCTGGGGCTGCCGCTGAAGGTGATTCGTCCCGGGCCGCTCGTCGACTACGCCGCCTACCAGCCGCCCGGGCGTCTGGGCCGCGAGGTCGGCCCGTGGTTTGTTGCCATCGGCCCCAAACGCGGGCCACTCAGCGTCTGCGACGTGTCCACCGCCGCCCGCGTCATCCGGGCCACGCTCGAGGACTTCGACGCCGCGCCCGACCTGCTGAACATGGTGGAAGCGCCGCCGCCGACGCGGCAGGCGCTGCTGACCCGCTTTCTCGACACCAGGCCCGATTTGCGGGCGGTCTGGATTCCGGCATGGTGTCTTGGTGTACTGTCGATGCCGTTGAAGTGGGTGCAGCGTCTGGTACTCGGGGCGAAAGACCCGATGGATGTCGCCGCGGCGTTCGCGAGCGAACGGTACCGGACCGACCGCGCCGCGCAGATGATCGCGAGGGCCGGCGCACCAGCCCGATCGCGATCGCAGGCATGACAGAGACGCCGCAGTTCATCGACACCCCAGGCGGACGGCTGTTCGGCATCTGGCACGATCCCGGTGGGTCGGTGCCGCGGGTGCCGTTCGTGTTCTGTCATCCGCTGGCGGAAGAGAAGCTGTGGACGCATCGCGTCTTCGTCAGCTTCGCCCGGCAACTCGCCATCGATGGCTACCCGGTGCTGCGCTTCGACTGTCGCGGCAATGGCGACAGTGAGGGCACGTTCGAAACATCGTCACTCGCGACGCTCGTCGCCGATACGAACGCCGCGATCGAGTTCGCGCGGCGCCTGACCGGCGCCCCCGCCGTGCACCTGCTCGGTCTTCGACTCGGCGCCACGGTCGCCAGCCTCGTCGCGGCGGAACGAAGCGACGTGCGACAGCTGATTCTGTGGGCGCCGATCGTGGACGGCGCGCGATACATGCAGGAACTGCTGCGCGTGAACCTGGCCGGCCAGATGGCGCAGCACAAGGAGATCCGCCAGGACCGCGCCGAGCTGGTGCAGGTGATGGAAGCCGGCGGCAGCGTCAACATCGACGGCTACGAGTTGCGACATCCGCTGTTCTCCGAACTCTCGGCGGTGCACCTTGCCCGCCAGTCGCACGCGCACGGCGGTCCCACGCTCGTCGTGTCGATCGTGCCGAAGGGCACGCGCGCGCAGTCCGAGATCATGGGGCTGGCCACGCAGCATGCCGACGCCCGGGCCGAGGTGGCCGAGGAAGAACCGTTCTGGAAAGAGATCCCGCGCTTCTACGGCCGCGCGGATCACCTGTTCGATATCACGCGCCGCTGGCAGGCCGCACTGCCGCAGGCGCCCTCCTGACGCATGACGCCGCTGCCGCAGCCGGTGACGTTTCCCAACAAGGCGGGCCATCGCCTGTTCGGGATGCTGCACGCACCGGCGCAGCCACGAGCCGGCGCGCCGGCCATCCTGCTGCTGTCGCCGGGCGTGAAGATGCGCGTCGCCCCGCACCGGTTGTATCTGCGGATGGCGGAGGAATTTGCCGCCGCAGGTCACCTCGTGCTGCGCTTCGACTTCGAAGGGCTGGGCGACGCCGAAGGCGACGTTCCGGAAGCGCTGCTCACCGATTTGTACGGCGCCATTCAGACCGGCCGCTATGTGGACGACACGATGGCGGCGATGGACTGGATGGAGTCCGCGTATGGCAGCCGCCGTTTCGTGGCCGCCGGCCTGTGCGGCGGCGCCATTACCGGCCTCTTGACGGCGACGCGCGACGATCGCGTCACGGCGCTGCTGGCGCTGGCGATTCCCGTCGTCGTCGAAGGCTCACACAGCAATCCGATTCAGCACATGACCAGCGGCGAGCTGGCCGGCATCCGGCAGAGTTATTTCAGCAAGCTGCAGCTGTGGCGCGCCTCGACGTGGCAGGCCATCGGCCGCTTCCTCATCGGGCAGAGCGACTACCGCCTGCTGTGGCGATCGCTGACCGCGCCGCTGCAGTCGCGGGTGCGCGGACCGGCCGCGGCCGCGCCGACGGATGGCAGCGCCACGCCAGGCGACAACAGCAATCCGCGGTTCGCGCCGGCGCTGTTCGCGATGCTGGAGCGGAAGCGCCCGGTGCTGATGATCTTCGCCGGCAACGATCGCCTGCACTGGGAATTCGAGGAGAAGTTCGCCAACCGCCAGCGCGAGCGCCTGGCCGCCGCCGGCAGCTACACGATCCACATCACGCCGCAGGCGAACCACATCTTCTCGCTGCCCGAGTGGCAGGACGACATGCTTGCGCAGTGCCGGACGTGGCTGGCCGCGCAATGAGCGACCGACGCATCCGCGTCCTCGACCTTCGCGACACGTTCGAGATCGGCGGTCCGGGCAAGACGATTCTGGAAACGGGCCGCGCCATCGACACCGCCGCCTTCGAACTGCACGTCGGCGTCTTCCGCACGCGCACCGAACCGGACGACTCGCCGTTCATCACCGCGGCTCGCGCCATCGGCATGCCGGTGCACTTCATCGACGGCTACAACCAGTACGACCCGCGCCTGGCCTCTCGCACCGCCGCGCTCATCCGCCGCCTCGGCATCGACATCGTTCACGCGCACGAAGTGAAATCCGACGTGCTGGCCTATCTCGCCTCGTTCCTCGCGCCGTGCCGGACGATGACCACGCTGCATGGGTGGATTGGGAACAGCCGGAAGCAGCGGCTGTTCACGGCGATCGATCGCCATGTCGCCGCGCGCTTCGACTGCGTCGTCGCGGTCTCGGAACCCATTCGCGCCCAGATGGCGCGGCTGGGCATGCCGTCGTCGCGCCTGCGCCTCGTGCACAACGGCATCGTGCTCGATCGTTACCGTCGCACCGGGCAGCGCGGCCTGCTCGCCGAACTCGCCGGACGTCCGTTTGCCGGTCCCGTGCTGGCCAGCATCGGCCGGTTGAGTGCCGAGAAGGGTCATGCGGATCTCGTCGAGGCGCTGGCGTTGCTGCACGCGCGCGGCACGCGCGTGACGCTCGTGCTCGTCGGCGACGGCCCGGAACGCGCCGCGCTCACGAGGCAGATCGCCGCGCATCACCTCGTCGACAACGTGATCATGCCGGGATATCTGGACAATCCGCAGCGCGTGCTCGAAGAAACCGATCTGCTCGTGCTGCCGTCGCACACCGAAGGGCTCCCGAACGCCGCGCTCGAGGCCCTGGCGATGCACGTGCCCGTGCTGGCGACGCGCGTCGGTGGAACGCCGGAAGTGATCACCGACGGCGTCACCGGCCGCCTTGTCCCGTCGTCGTCGCCTGACGCGCTGGCGTCGGGCATCACCGAGTTTCTTGCTGATCGCCACGGCTGGACGGCGATGGCGGCGCGCGGCCACGACATGGTGCAGCAGCGCTTCGACTTCTCGGCGCGGACGCGGGCCATGGAGTCGATCTACAGGGAACTGGCGGGGGCACCACGATGATGGTCTATCGCCTGCTCATCGTCTTTTTCTTCCTGGAGTACGTGCGCCCTACCTCGTACGTGCCGGCGCTCAGCATCCTCCACCTCAACTCGCTGGCGCTCTACTCGGTGGCGCTGGCGTCGCTGCTGGGCAAGCAGGGGATGTCGAACGAGGAGCTGTTCGGCGACATCAACACGCGGCTGTTGCTGGTCTTCCTCGGCCTGCTGGCGCTGTCGGTGGTCGTGTCCGACTCGTCGCTGGCCGCCTTCGACATGTTCCGCGCGCTGTTCGAGTACATCCTGCTCTTCGTCGCCCTCGCCAAACAGGCCAGCACGCTGCCGCGCATCAAGGGCCTGTTCCTCACGATCGTGGCCGTGAACATCATCGTGGCGCTGCTGACGCCGTCGTTGCTGCTCAGCCAGGAGCGGCAATACATCGCCTCCGGCAACTTTCTCGGCGACGCCAACGACTTCGCCCTCTCGGTGAATGTTGCCATCACGCTGTGTCTGTTCCTGGTCTTTGAATCCACCGCGCGCCGGCACACCATCAACATCGGCCTGCTGCTCTTCCTCATCTTCCTCGTCGTCGTCACGCAGTCGCGCGGCGGCACGGTGGCGCTGATGGCGGTGGGTTTCTACTACTGGATCAAGGGCTCCAATCGACTGCGCACGCTCGGCCTGGCCGTGGCGGCGGCACTCATCGTGGCCATCCTGGCGCCGCCCACCTACTGGCAGCGCATGAACGACATCGTCAACACGCGTGAGGGGTCGGCGGCCGGCCGTCTGGAAGCGTGGAACGGCGGCCTGCGCATGGCGCTCGATCATCCGCTGTTCGGCGTGGGCGCCGGGCGCTTCGCGTTTGCCTATGGGTCCTCATACCGCACGTCGCCGACGACGCCGTACCAGACCGCGCATTCGATCTACTTCCTCAATCTCGGCGAGCTCGGGTTCCCCGGCTTATTCATCCTGATCGCGCTCATCACCGCCAACTTCGTTGCCAACGCGAAGTTGGTGAGGCAGTTGAACACGCGCGACCCCTCGACGACGCTCACCGAACGGCGGCTGCTGGCGAGCCTGAGTGCCGCCATGATGGCCTACGCCGTCGGCGGCGCGTTCCTGAGCGCGGTGTACTTCCCGCATCTGTATGTGATCGCCGGTTTGTCGACGGCCAGCCGCTGGCTGATTCGCCGGCAGTCGCTATCGGCCTCCACTGGTGAGTTTTCGACGAAGCGGCCGGGGGCGCCGGAGGTGCACGTGCACTGGTCGCTGCAACCCCGGCAGCCGCGGACGCAGCCGCAGTTGCGCCGATGGGACCGGCGGGAACTGGCGCGATGAAGGTCCTCTTCCTGTCGCAGATCGTGCCGTATCCGCCGCACGGCGGCGTGCTGCAGCGCGGCTACAACCTGCTGCGCGAGCTCGGACGGCACACCGAAGTGCACCTGATGGCGTTCGTGCACCCGGACGAGATGTCGACGCCGCGCGCCGTGGAAGAGAGCCGCGCCGCGCTCGGCGCGTTCTGCGCGTCAATCGAGTACTTCCCGCTGTGGGCCAAGGCCTCACGTGCGCATCGACTCACGGCACTCGGCATGAGCGCGTTGTCGGCAAGCCCGTTCAGCATGATCGCGCATCGCTCGGCGGCGCTGGACCAGCGACTGCGGACGCTTCTCGCGACCGCGCGCTTCGATCTCGTGCACGTCGACACCATCGGCCTGGACCCGTTCGTCCGACCGCACCGCGCGCTGCCCTCCGTGCTGACGCACCACAACATCGAGTCGATGCTGATGGCGCGTCGCGCCGCGGTGGAGCGCTCGTGGGCCGCACGCGCCTTCCTCCGCCGCGAAGCGGCCAAGCTGCGCACGCACGAAATGACGGTGACACGCGCTTACGACGTCAACGTCGTCGTCTCGCCGAACGACGAGCGGACGCTGCTCGAGATGACGCCCGGCCTGCGGACGGCGGTGGTGCCGAACGGTGTCGACGTCGACTACTTCCGGCCCGAGCCCGGCCGGCGTCAGACACCGACGCTCATCTACACCGGCGGCATGAACATGTTCGCCAACCGCGACGCGGTATTGCACTTCACCACCGACATCTGGCCGCGCATCACCGCCCGCGTGCCCGAGGTGCGCTTTCTCGCCATCGGTCAGGACCCGCCGCCGGAACTGCGGGCGCAGGCGGCCGTCGATCCTCGCATCGTGGTCGCCGGGTTCGTGCAGGACATCCGCCCGCACGTGGACGACGCCGCGGTCTACGTGGTGCCGCTGCGTGTTGGCGGCGGCACGCGGCTGAAGGTGCTCGACGCGATGGCCATGGGCAAGGCGATCGTGTCGACGACGGTCGGCAGCGAGGGGATTGAAGGTGAGGTTGGTACGCACCGGCTGATTGGCGACACGCCGGAGGCGTTTGCCGACGCCGTGGTGACACTGCTGAACGATGAAGATCGACGCCGCTCGCTCGGCGCCGCGGCGCGCGCGCTGGCGGAAACGCGTTACTCGTGGGGCATCATCGGCCAGCGTCTGCTCGGTGCCTACGAAACGGCGATCGCCGCACGATCGAGCCGCGCAGCGGGCAAGTGATGCCTCGCGATCGCGCGCTCGTCCTGATTCTGTCGCGGCGGTCCGGACCGCCGTGGTGGTGGGACCAGATCGCGCGCGAACATCTCGGCTGCGAGGTCGACTACGAGGTCGTGGCGCTGAATGGGCCGCGGCCGGCCGGCCCGTGGTCGCCCGGCTTCTTCCCGATGCTGTGGCAGTGCCTGCGCGTACTGGCCGCCGAGCGCCGCCGCGGCACGCGCTGGATCGTCACCTTCGAGTGCGATTGGACCTCGTTCATCGTCGCCGGCGTGCAGAGCCTGTTGTTCCTGCGATCGCCGCGTCACCTCATCGTGCAGTTCATCATGCGCGAGAACACGGGGACGCTGAAGTCGCGCCTCAAGTACGCATTCATGCGCTGGTGTTTTTCGTCCGTGCATCTCTGCGTGTGTTCCTCGCGCGGCGAGGCCGCCTACTACGTGCGCGCGTTCGGCTGGCCTGAGCGCAAGGTGGCGTTCCTGCCGCTGCACACCGATCCGTCGTTTCTGCAGATCGCGTCGGGAAACGGGAGGCGGGAGACGGGAGGCGGGAAGACCGCGAGTGCCGGGACCGCAGTCGATCACGGGACGGGCACCGCTGTCGGGACGAATGGGATTGTCGGGAGCGCCATCGCCTCAGTGCCACCAGCAACTCCGGCGCTGGTTGGAGACGACGATGGCACTGTCGTCGCAGCCGGGCGAACGTTTCGCGATTACCCGACGCTGCTGCGTGCCTGGACCACGCTCGATCTGCCTCTCACCATCGTCGCGTCGCCGTCGAGCCTTGGCGGCGAACCGGTGCCGCCGGCGGTGAGCGTGCTCTACGACATCCCGATGACCGAGCTCATCGATCGCCTGGCGCGGTGCATGATCGTCGTGCTGCCGCTCGAGGACCGTCAGATCTCCACCGGGCAAACCGTCCTCGTGCACGCGATGACGATGGGGAAGCCGGTGATCGTGACGAAGACGAACGGAACGGTCGATTACGTCGAGGACATGCAGACCGCCGTGCTGGTGCCGCCGCGCGATCCCGACGCCATCGCACGCGCCGTGCGTCTGCTCGCGGCGGACCCGGCGTTGCGGCGCCGCATCGGCGAGGCGGCGCGGGCGCGCGTGCTGACGACCCACATGCCCAGCCAGTACGCCCGCGGCATTGCCGACATGGTGAGGACGCAATGAACCCACTTGCCGCGGCGGCCTATCGCGCCGCTCCCATCTGGACGCAGAACCTGCTGCTGTCGCTGTACGGCTGGAAGCTCGAGCGCGAGCGCTACGGCGGACGCTACCAGGAGTTCCGCGAGCGGCTCGAACAGCAGCAATGGCAGTCGCACGACCAGATCGTCGCCTGGCAGGAAGAACGGCTTCGCGCCATCGTCGCGCATGCGTACGAGCACGTGCCGTACTACCGGCGCATCTTCGACGAACGCAAGCTGACGCCCGCCGACGTGAGGACCACGGCGGATCTGGGCAAGCTGCCGCTGCTGACCAAGGCCGACATCCGCCAGCACTTCGACGACCTGCGATCGCGCACGGTGCCGGCGGCGCGTCTCAAGACGGGCCACACCAGCGGCACCACCGGCACACCGCTCACCGTCGGGTATGACGATGCGACGGTGTGGATGACGTATGCCGTGTTCGATCGGCACTATCAGTGGGCGGGTGCGAGCCTGGCGAATCCGCCGGACCGCATTGCCGTCGCGCGCGGCAACGTGATCGTGCCACTGGCGCAACGGCGACCCCCGTTCTGGCGCATGAACCGCGCGCAGAACCAGTTGATGCTGTCGTCGTTTCACCTGTCGAAGGCCAACCTGCCGGCGTACTTCGAGGCGCTGCGCGAATTCAGACCGGCGGTGATGGACGGCTATCCATCGACGCTGTACGTGCTGGCGAAGTATCTGCAGAATCGCGGCGAGACCTTCCCGGTTCGCACCGTGATCTCCTCGTCTGAAACGTTGTACGACTTCCAGCGCGCCGTGATCGAAGAGCGCTTCTGCTGTCGCATGTTCGATTACTACGCCGCCGCCGAGCGCGTGGTGTTCTCGGGCGAGTGCGACAGGCACGAGGGCCATCACGTCGCGATGGAGTACGGCCTGGCGGAGGTCGTCGACGAATCCGGTCAGCCGCTGCCCGCGGGCACGGAAGGACGCCTCGTCGGCACCAGCCTGCACAACATGGCGATGCCGCTGCTGCGCTACGTCACCAGCGACTGGTCGGCCATCGAACCGCATCGCTGCTCGTGCGGGCGCGGCCTGCAGGTGATGGCGGACGTGACGACGAAGGCGGAGGACCTGTTGACGCTCGCCGACGGCCGCTTGATCTCGCCGTCGGTCCTGACGCATCCCTTCAAGCCGCTCGACTGCATCGAGGGTTCACAGATCGTCCAGACAGCCCGCGACGCGGTGGAGGTGCGGCTCATTCCCGGCCCTGCCTACACCGACGCGCATACCAGACACCTGGTCTCCGAACTCCAGGCGCGTCTGGGTGACGATGTGCGCATCGAGGTGCGAATGGTGGAGGCGCTGGAGAACGCGCCGAACGGCAAGTTCAAGTGGGTCACCTCCCACGTCCCGCTCGGCGTCTGACGACCGGGGGCGGCGGGTCGGGCCGGACCATCAACCGGGGACGCCGGGTGCCGATTACAGTTCTGCCGGCGAGTGTGCCGTCCCCGCGCCGGCGGCCTGGGCCAGGCCCGGAAAGCCGGGCAAAAAACGGCTCAGCCGGTTTGCCCGGCGGTGGTATGACCATTGCATCATGTGCTCGCTGGTGTGCCATTCCAGTCGGTTGGCGCGCTATTCCATTGCCTCCCCGGGAATGTTCTCTATGGTCGAAGTGAAAAGCTTACGCTGTTCCTGTGAGGGTCGAGAGTTGAAGAACATCTTTGCTGCGCTCATGCTCACGCTCGTGGCCGCGATTGGCGTCGAGGCGAAGGAGCTCTACGTCGATGCCGCGAATGGCAACGACGCCGTCAGTTACGCCGCCAATGGCCCCTCGACGCCGTGGCGGTCGCTGGGCCGCGCCACGTGGGGATCGACGAGCCGCACCTCGCCCAACGCCAACGAGGCGGCACGGGCCGGCGACGTCGTGATCGTGGCCGCGGGCGTCTACACGACGACCGGATCGAGCACGCGCTTCACGCCGGCGTACAACCCGGCCAACTCCGGCAACGCCAGCAACCCGATCACCTTCCGCGCCGCCAGCGGCGCGCTCGTCTCGCTGCAGCTGTCCGGCGGCGCCGGCGCGCAGATTGGTTGCAAGGATCGCAACTACATCATCTGGGACGGCTTCACGATTGACGAAGCCACCGCGCCGCGCACCTCCGACACCGGCGTCGTCGACTTCTTCGGATCGACCGGCTGCGAAGCGCGCAACCTGCACCTGATCGGCACCAACAGCAGCAACAACGACAACCACAACTCGATCCGCATCGAGCAGTCGAATTTCACGCGCGTCTTCGGCAACGAGATGCACGGCCTGCGCACGCTCGGCATCCAGGGTGGCAACGACGCCATCATCATGATGTACGACGCCAACGACACGATCATCGAGAACAACACGATGTACGACGCCGGCGTCGGCGTCTACGTGAAGGGCATCCACCCGGGTTACACGCAGGACCGCACGATCATCCGCAAGAACCTGATCTACAACATGACGGTGGTCGGGATCAGCCTGCTCAGCTCGCACTACAGCAAGGTCTACCAGAACGTCCTCATCAACTGCAATTTCGGGTTGAACTTCAGCGGCCTCTCCGGCAACGAACCGCGCGACGACACGTTCCAGAACAACACCGTGCACAACAGCCGGCAGTCGGGCATCTGGCTGCGCGGCACGTCGAACGCGTGGTCGCGGCTGAAGTTCTTCAACAACCTGCTGACGGCCAACGGTGAAACCGGCATCAACATCACGTTCTCGTCGCCGGGCGACCTGCAGTTCGAACACAACGTCTATCAGAACCACCCGCTCGGCTTTGCCTGGCTCGAAGGCGGCTTCCGCTCGTTCGCGCAGTGGCAGTCGTCGTTCGGCCGCGACGCCGCCGGTCCGGCGTCGATGGTCGGCAACCCGCTCTACGTCAACGCCGGCGCCAACGACTTCCGCCTGTGCACGGCGCAGGGTCAGCCCGTCGCCTCGTGCAGCGGCGCCTCGCCGGCCGTCGGCCGCGGCGTCGACGTCCTCGACATCAACGGCAACGGCAGCACCACCGACCTCATTCCCGCCGGCGCCTACATCACCGGCTTCGAAGTGATTGGCAAGCCCGGCACGGTGCTCAACAACCTGCCGCCGGCGCCGCGCAACCTGCGCATCACCACGCCGTAACCGTCACTCGCGCTTCGCGCTCGCTCGCAAAGAGGGATGCTCCGGAAACGGGCATCCCTCTTTGCATTTGCATTGGCAATTGACGGATCGGGGGA
>JADZCY010000155.1 GCA_020851325.1 Acidobacteriota bacterium
CGAACGCCCCGACGCTCGGCTTCGACGGATCCGATCACCCTCAACAGGGCGGCGGCGGGTCGAAGGTGACGACGACGGGACCGTGGTCGCTGGTGCCGACTTCGCGCTGGACGATCGAGGTGCGGGCGCGGGCGGCGATGGGGGCCGCGGCCAGCACGTAGTCGATGCGCCAGCCGATGTTGCGCTGCTTCAGGTTGCGCCACGGCGCCCACCACGTGAACAGGTTGTCGTTGTCGGGATCGAGCGCGCGGCCGACGTCGACGAGGTTGCGGCTGATGATCGCCTCGAGCACCGCGCGCTCCTCGGCGCGCGTGCCGATCTGGTTCGGCTTGCGCTCGCGCGGATGCACGTCGCGCTCGTGACGCGCGACGTTGAGGTCACCGCAGAGGACGAGCGGACGGCCGTTGCGCGCCAGCGCCGCGACCCACTCGTCGAGGTCCGCAAGGAAGCGCAGCTTGGCGGCGAAGTCCTTGCCGCCATTCGGCACATATACGGTGGCCACCGTGCACATCTCGCCGCCGACGGAAAGGTCCGCGGTGAGGATGCGCGCCTCGAAGTCGAACGCGGGTGAACTCACCAACGGCGGCGCATCGACGAAGGTCTTCGACACCAGCAGGCCGACGCCGGAGTAACCCTTCTGTCCGTGCCACGCCGGCCAGTAGCCGTCGACGTCACGCAGATCGAACGGCAGCTGATCGATGCCGGCCTTCACTTCCTGGATGCAGACGACGTCCGGCCGTTCGGCCGCCAGCCATGTCAGCAGATCACCCTGGCGCGCGCGCACGCCGTTGACGTTCCACGTTGCGATCTTCATGCGGGAGTCTCACGGTACAACAGAAACAGGACCGCCCGCCTTCGCGCTTCGCGCTCGGGGCGCAGGCCTCGTACAATCGTCCGGCACCTTGGACGTGAATCAGCAGGATCCTCGGAGCACGCGTCGGGCGCGTGTGCGGCGTGTGTTGCAGGCGGGCGTGTGCCTCGGCCTGCTGTGGACCCTCGTCGTCGTTCAGACCGGCGGCGTGGCCGGCCGCGTCTTCGGCGTTCGCGTGTCGTCGCGGAATCCCGTCGGTGTCCTGCTCTTCACCGCGGTGCTGGCGCTGGGCGTGTGGTGGTTCTCGCGTCCCGACGTGTGGGCGACGTGGCGTGCCGATCTTCAGGCGTTGCGCCGATGGATCTCGCGCGCGTCGTTGTCAGTGACATCGATCGCCGTCGTCGCCGTGGCAACCTGGATGAGCCTGCGGCTGATCGGCCAGTGGCTCGGGGCCCGCCCGCTGTGGCTCGACGAACAGATGATCGCGCTGAACATCCGCGATCGATCGGCCGCGGAGTTGATGGGTCCGCTGTGGCTGGATCAGGGCGCGCCGCTCGGATGGCTCCTCGCGCAGCGCGCCGTGGTGTCGATCCTGGGCGACGGTGAAGTCGCGCTGCGGCTGCTGCCGACGGCGTTCGCCATTGCCACCACCGCGGCGGCAGCGTGGATCGGCCAGCGATGGATGGGGACCGCCGGTGCCGTCTGCCTGACGCTGCTCGCCGGCGCCTCGCCAGGCATCGCGTATTACGCCGGCGAACTGAAGTCGTACACGGCCGATGTGTTCTGGGCGCTGCTGCTGCCGGCGCTGGCCGTCTGGACGATCGAAGCACCGCCTCTTCCCGCACGACGACGACGGACGATGGGATGGTGGGCCGCCGCGGCGCTGGGCCAGTTCACGGCGTATGGCGCGGCGTTCGTCGCGCCGGGCAGCGTTGCCGTCGTCGCCATCGACGCCTGGCGCCGGTATGGCCTGCGCGAAGTGCTGCGCGCCGTGCCCGGCGGGCTGCTCTGCCTCGCCGCAGTGGTACTGCACTATGTCCTGTCGATCCGTGATGTGACGGCCAACGACTTCCTGAGCAACTACTGGGCGTCGGGTTTGCCGCCGCTGCGCGCCAGCGTCGTCGAGACCGTGACGTGGCTGATCAACCAGCTCGCACGCATCGCCAACGCACCCGGCGGCACGTCGATGCCGATGCTGTTCTGGGCCGTCGTCATCACCGGCTGGGTGTGGTCGCGGACGACGCTCGGCTGGTTGATGGCCTCGATGCCGGTGATGGCCATCGTGTTCGCCTTCCTGCGTCTGGTGCCGCTGATCGATCGGCTCGCGCTGTGGACGATGCCGGCGATGTTGGTCGGCATCGCACTGACCGTGGACTGCGCGGTTCGTGCATGGCGCACGCATGCCGCGGGTGCACGCCGATGGCTGGTGGTGATTCCCACGGCGGCGCTCGTGGCGGTGATGATGCTCATCAACGACACGGTGCCGCACGGCCTGCGCGAACTTGGTCGTGGCGTCGAGACCAATCACGGCGTCGACGACAGGGGCAACGTGCGCTGGCTGCTGTCGTGGCATCGTCCCGGCGACATCGTCGTGACGACGGCGTTGGCGCAGCCGGCAATCTGGTGGTATGGCCAGGTGCCCGTCGGCACGCCGGCTATCGGCGCGCAGTTGCCTGACGGCAGCGCGATCGTGCGGGCGCAGTTCATGCCGGGACGGGCGCGCTGCTCGATGGATCTCCTCGAGCAGTCACCCTTCGGTTCGCGGCTGCTGATCTACCTCGGCTTCCGCTATGACGATGTGCCGCCCGGGTTCGATCAGCTGCTACTGGACAGCCTCGGACGCATCGGCCATCTGGTCACGATGCAAGAAGGGCCGGAGATGGGACGCGTGCTCATCGTCGAGCGCGGTCGTCCCGAGCAGATGCCGACGCTGCCGCCGCTCTTCTCCGACGAACCCGCCACGCCGAACGGCTGTATCGATTTCGTCCCGGCGAAGCGATGGTAGCAGTGTTACGGCAACACGAAGATCACGAAGACACGAAGCGAGGCACACGAAGTCTCTTTGTTTTCGTTTGCTTCTAAACTACAAAACCTTCTTCGTGTGTTTCCCTTCGTGCCTTCGTGTCCTTCGTGTTCCGGGCACTTGTTTGTGAGGCTCGGCTATCTGCGCACTGGTGCAGGTGGGCGTTCGATCTGTTCGTAGGCGCGATAGACGCCGTGATCGAGGATGCCGGCGTCGCGGATTGTCGGATAGTTCACCGACTGCTTGCGCAGATCGATCCGCCGCGCCGCGTCGGCGGCGGGCACGCCCTGATCGTGCAGCGCTCGGGTCTGCGTCAGGAAGTCGCGCAGATACGCCTGGAAGTGATCGATCTTCGCCTTGCCCTGGAACGCCTCGCCGTGTCCCGGCAGCACCCAGTCGAAGTCGAGGGTGCGCAGGCGGTCGAGCGTCTCGATCCAGTCGGCGAAGTAACCGTCGCCAAGGTATGACGGCCCGGCCGTCAGCAGATCGCCGCTGGCGACGACACGTTCCTTCGGCAGATACACGACGATGTCGCCGCCGGTGTGACCGCGGCCGAGGAAGAGCAGGCGAATCTCGCGACCGCCGCGATAGAGCGTCATCTGTTCGCTCAGCGTGATCGTCGGCGGCTGCG
>JADZCY010000156.1 GCA_020851325.1 Acidobacteriota bacterium
CGAACGCCCCGACGCTCGGCTTCGACGGATCCGATCACCCTCAACAGGGCGGCGGCGGGTCGAAGGTGACGACGACGGGACCGTGGTCGCTGGTGCCGACTTCGCGCTGGACGATCGAGGTGCGGGCACGGGCGGCGATGGGGGCCGCGGCCAGCACGTAGTCGATGCGCCAACCGATGTTGCGCTGCTTCAGGTTGCGCCACGGCGCCCACCACGTGAACAGGTTGTCGTTGTCGGGATCGAGCGCGCGGCCGACGTCGACGAGATTGCGGCTGATGATCGCCTCGAGCACCGCGCGCTCCTCGGCGCGCGTGCCGATCTGGTTCGGCTTGCGCTCGCGCGGATGCACGTCGCGTTCGTGACGCGCGACGTTGAGATCGCCGCAGAGGACGAGCGGCCGGCCGTTGCGCGCCAGCGCCGCGACCCACTCGTCGAGGTCGGCAAGGAAGCGCAGCTTGGCGGCGAAGTCCTTGCCGCCATTCGGCACATACACCGTGGCCACCGTGCACATCTCGCCGCCGACGGAAAGGTCCGCGGTGAGGATGCGCGCCTCGAAGTCGAACGCCGGCGAGCTGACCAGCGGCGGCGCGTCGACAAAGCTCTTCGACACCAGCAGGCCGACGCCCGAGTAGCCCTTCTGCCCGTGCCACGCCGGCCAGTAGCCATCGACGTCACGCAGGTCGAACGGCAGCTGATCGATGCCGGCCTTCACTTCCTGAATGCAGACGACGTCCGGCCGTTCGGCCGCCAGCCATGTCAGCAGATCACCCTGGCGCGCGCGCACGCCGTTGACGTTCCACGTTGCGATCTTCATGCGGGAGTCTCACGGTACAACACATTGGGACCGCGGCTTCGCCGCGGTAGGAGCTCAGGGGCATCAGGACCGCGGCTTCGCCGCGGCAGGAAGAGCAGGATCGCGCTTCGCGCTGCGGCGAGAAGGTGGGGCCGCAGGACCGCCCGCCACCGCCAAGTCGTCGCGCGCGAGCGCGAAGGCGGGGCGGTACTGACGCGGCGAAGCGCTCGACACCGCCGCGCTTCGCGCTCGGGGCGCAGGCCTCGTACAATCGCTCGGCATCTTGATCGTGAATCAGCAGGATCCTCGGAGCACGCGTCGCGCGCGTGTGCGGCATGTGTTGCAGGCGGGCGTGTGCCTCGGCCTGCTGTGGACCCTCGTCGTCATGCAGACCGGCGGCGTGGCCGGCCGCATCTTCGGCGTCCGCGTATCGTCGCGGAATCCCGTCGGCGTCCTGCTCTTCACCGCGGTGCTGGCGCTGGGCGTGTGGTGGTTCTCACGCCCAGACGTGCGCGCGGCGTGGCGTGCCGATCGTCAGGCGTTGCGCCGATGGATCTCGCGCGCGTCGTTGTCAGTGACATCGATCGCCGTCACCGCCGTGGCGGCGTGGATGAGCCTGCGGCTGATC
Source organism: Acidobacteriota bacterium (assembly GCA_020851325.1). Classification (GTDB taxonomy): domain Bacteria; phylum Acidobacteriota; class Vicinamibacteria; order Vicinamibacterales; family UBA2999; genus VFZN01. Next base: position 1,422 of record JADZCY010000156.1, read on the forward strand.
GGGCAGTGGCTCGGAGCGCGCCCGCTGTGGCTCGACGAACAGATGATCGCGCTGAACGTCCGCGATCGATCGGCCGCGGAGTTGATAGGTCCGCTGTGGCTGGATCAGGGCGCGCCGCTCGGATGGCTCCTCGCGCAGCGCGCCGTGGTGTCGGTCCTGGGCGACGGTGAAGTCGCGCTGCGGCTGCTGCCCATGGCGTTCGCCATTGCCACCACCGCGGCGGCAGCGTGGATCGGCCAGCGATGGATGGGGACCGCCGGTGCCGTCTGCCTGACGCTGCTCGCCGGCGCCTCGCCCGGCATCGCGTATTACGCCGGCGAACTCAAGTCCTACACGGCCGATGTGTTCTGGGCGCTGCTGCTGCCGGCGCTGGCCGTCTGGACAATCGAAGCGCCGGATCTTTCCGCACGACGACGACGGACGATGGGATGGTGGGCGGCGGCGGCGCTGGGCCAGTTCACGGCGTATGGCGCGGCGTTCGTCGCCCCGGGCAGCGTCGCCGTCATCGCCATCGACGCCTGGCGCCGGTATGGCCTGCGCGAAGTGCTGCGCGCCGTGCCCGGCGGGCTGCTGTGCCTCGGCGCCGTCGGTCTGCACTATGTCCTGTCGATCCGTGATGTGACGGGCAACGACTTCCTGGCCAACTACTGGGCGTCGGGATTGCCGCCGCTGCGCGCCAGCGTCGTCGACACCGTGACGTGGCTGATCAACCAGCTCGGGCGCGTCGCCAACGCACCGGGCGGCACGTCGATGCCGATGCTGTTCTGGGCCGTCGTCATCACCGGCTGGGTGTGGTCGCGGACGACGCTCGGCTGGTTGATGGCCTCGATGCCGGTGATGGCGGTGGTGTTCGCCTTCCTGCGTCTGGTGCCGCTAATCGATCGGCTCGCGCTGTGGACGATGCCGGCCATGTTCGTCGGCATCGCACTGACCGTGGACTGCGCGGTTCGTGCGTGGCGCACGCATGCCGCGGGTGGGCGCCCGTGGATGCTGGCTCTTCCCACGGCGGCGCTCGTGGCGGTGATGATGCTCATCAACGACACCGTGCCGCACGGCCTGCGCGAACTTGGTCGTGGCGTCGAGACCAATCACGGCGTCGACGACAGAGGCGGCGTGCGCTGGCTGCTGTCGTGGCATCGTCCCGGCGACATCGTCGTGACAACGGCGCTGGCGCAGCCGGCAATCTGGTGGTATGGCCAGGTGCCCGTCGGTACGCCGTCTGTCGGCGCGCAGTTGCCTGACGGCAGCGCGATCATGCGGGCGCAGTTCATGCCGGGACGGGCGCGCTGCTCGATGGATCTCCTCGAGCAGCTACCCTTCGGCGCGCGGCTGCTGATCTACCTCGGATTCCGCTATGACGATGTGCCGCCGGGGTTCGATCAACAGCTGCTGGACACGCTCGGACGCATCGGCTACCTCGTGACGATGAAGGAGGGGCCGGAAATGGGACGCGCGCTCATCGTCGAGCGCGGCCATCCGGAGGCGATGCCGACACTGACGCCGCTCTTCTCCGATGAACCGGCCACGCCGAACGGCTGTATCGAGTTCGTGCCGGCAAAGCGCTGGTAGTGCTGCTACGGCAACACAAGGGACCGCCGCTTCGCGGCGGCAGGGTGTTGGGACCGCGCTGCGCGCGGTCGGGGCATCAACGAGAAACGAAGAGCACGACAAGTGCCCGAAACACGAAGAACACGAGGGCACGAAGAAAGACACGAAGAAGGGTTTGTAGTTTGGAAGGGAAAAGCTAAAACCTTCGTGTGCCTCGCTTCGTGTCTTCGTGATCTTCGTGTTCCGGGCTCTTCCTGTGCCCTTCGTGTTCCGGGCACTTGTTGTGAGGCGCGGCTATCTGCGCACTGGTGCGGGCGGGCGTTCGATCTGTTCGTAGGCGCGATAGACGCCGTGATCGAGGATGCCGGCGTCGCGGATCGTCGGGTAGTTCACCGACTGCCTGCGCAGGTCGATCCGCCGCGACGCCTCGGCGGCGGGCACGCCCTGGTCGTGCAGTGTTCTGGCCTGCGTCAGGAAGTCGCGCAGATACGCCTGGAAGTGATCGATCTTCGCCTTGCCCTGGAACGCCTCACCGTGTCCCGGCAACACCCAGTCGAAGTCGAGCGTGCGCAGGCGATCGAGCGTCTCGATCCAGTCGGCGAAGTAGCCGTCGCCGAGGTATGACGGCCCGGCCGTCAGCAGGTCGCCGCTGGCGACGATGCGTTCCTTCGGCAGATACACGACGATGTCGCCGCCGGTGTGACCGCGGCCGAGGAAGAGCAGGCGAATCTCGCGACCGCCGCGATAGAGCGTCATCTGTTCGCTCAGCGTGATCGTCGGCGGCTGCG
>JADZCY010000157.1 GCA_020851325.1 Acidobacteriota bacterium
ATGATCTGCCGCTGCTGCTGCGACAGCGCGCCGACCTGATCCATGCCGCCGCCCCCACCGCCGCCGCCACCGCCCATCGACATGGCCGGCTTGAAGTCCTTGTCGAACGGCCGGATACGCAGGAAGAACATGTCGCTCGTCGCGCGCTGCGGTCCGGCGACGGCGTTGTTGTCGGTGGCGCGGGCGTAATACGACACCGCATCGCCCGCCTGCACGCCGAGTTCCTCTAGATAGAACGTGTGGCCGGCGGTCACTTCAGGCGTCGCGCGCTGACCGTCGAAGAGCTTGATCGTCTTCTCGGCGCCGCCGTTCACCGAGTACACGAGCTCGAGATTCTTCACCGCGTAGTCGTCGTCTGCCTTCACCTCGATGGCAAACTCCTGCACCGGCGTCGCGTCGGTGTCGCGGCCTGGTTTCGACAACGTCACGGTTGGCGTCTGATCGCTGAGGATGTCGATGGCGTACTGCGGCGATGCCGCCACGCGATCGCCGCTCGGCGCTTCGAGTTCGATGCGGTAGAAGCCGTCCGTCTTCGCCGTGAACGCGGCGGTGAGCGTGCCGTCCGCCGCCGCCGTCAACTCCACGCTCTCGCCCTCGCCAAGCGCCACGCGCCCGCCCTTCGACGCCATCGTCGGCGTGACGGTCAGGCGCACCTCGGTGCCGGCGAGCACGGCGATGTCGCCGCCGTCTTCGATGGTGCGCGGCTCAAGGCCCGTGTACACCGGGAAGCGATACTCGAGGCCGAGCGTCTTCACATACGGCAGTTCGACGACCGACAACTTGAACACGGGCGAACGCACGCCGGCCGCTTCGACGAAGTACTCAAGTGAATCGCCGAGATCGAACAGCAGGCCTTCATACTGCCCGTTCTCGTCCTTCAGCATGGCCAGCCGTTCGTAGTCGGCGGCGCCGTTCTTCTTGAACACCACCGCGGCTTCCGCCGCGTCGAAACCGGCCAGCTTCGCCGCGATCGCCTGATCCGCGCCCTTCGGCACGGTGGCGTCACCGGGCATCACCTCGATGCGATACGGCGCCGCGGCTTCAACGCTGCGCGAAATCACGAACAGCGCCGACAGTGCCTGGCGCAGGATCGCCGGACCAATGGTGAAGGCCAGCAGCGTCGCGATCGACAAACCGGCGACAGCCATGCTGAAGCGGCGCAGCGGCTCGCGCTCGATGCGGGCGCCGTCTTCCACCTCGTGCAGACGGGCCACTGCCGTTTCGATCATTCGCTGCACGAGCGCCGGCGAGGCGTCCTTGTCGCCCGGCGCCGCCATCGCGGTGAGCAGCGTCGACTCGAGCGATGGCTCGTGTTCCTCGAGATACAGCGCCACCTGTTCGTCGGTCACCTTGCGCATCAGCGGCCGCACGAAGAACCACGTCGCGGCAGCGACGAGCATCACGCCGGTGACGATGCGGAACCAGAAGATGGAGGCGGGTGAAAAGCGGAAGTAGTCGAGCGCCACGGCGATGGCGATGATCGCCAGCGCGCCGGCGACGAGAAAGCCGACGGCACCGCGGATGGCCAGCTTGGTCCGCCAGCGGGTGCGGACCTGCCGAATGACAGCGACGAGTTCCGCGCGGGCGTATTCGTTCATCACCAGCCCTCCCTACGGTCGGACGGGCGCCAGGCGGCGCGCCAGCCACGATTCGGCGATCAAGAGCAGGATACCCGCGAACAGCAGGTACCACCAGAGACGTTGCGCCTGTTCCTGGACGCCATCGGGGATGGCGACAGCTGTCGGCGCATCGGGTGTGCCGCCCGGTTGGCCGGTGACCGCCGCCGCCACCTCGGCCGGATCGAGCGGCGTCACGTCGGATTCCGCGAGTTCGACGTTGCTGGCCACGGTCCTGATCGTCTGGCCCTCTCGAGCGCCGCGCACGTCATAGAACCCGGCTTCGGTCAGCTCCGTCGCCGTCGTCCCCTCGGTGGGCGTCCAGCGCTGACCGGAGGGACTCAGCACCACGGCGGACGCGTCACCGGCGTCGATGGCCTGCCCGACGGTGAGCCAGCCTGGATCTTCGCGATAGCCGGCGGCATAGCGGACGAGCTGATGCACGAACGGCAGATAAACGGGCTTCAACGCCAGGTCGCTCCACGACAGATCGAGCGACGTCGCCCACATCAGCACGTGACCGCGGCCGACGCTGCGATCGACCAGCGCCGGCGATCCGCCGTCGAAACGCGCCAGCGTCACCGCGCCGGGGCGTGCGGTGAGCTGACGGTAACCGTAGACGCGGGTCGTCGAGAAGTCGCCGCTGCGCGGCGCGCGAAACGGTTCGAACACGACGTGGCCGTAGTCGAACCCGCTCAGCTTCGCGGCGGCACCGCGTGTGCGATCGTCGACACCACCAATGGCCGCCGGCCACCACGGCGCGTCGGGCACCGACACACGGGAGCCGAGCGCGAGGACGAGTCCGCCACCACCCTCGACAAACGCCTGCAGGCGCGTCGCGAGGGCATCGCCGATCGGCAGGTCCTGCAGGATCACGACGTTGGTCCGGGCGAGGAGATCGGCCGTGAGTGCGTCCGCCTGATGTGTCGTCACCTCGAAGCGCGGACGATCGCCGATCGAGAGCGCGCGTGTCAGATACAGATCGGCGGCGGCACGATTGGCCGCGCCCACGAGCGCTACGGTGACGGGCCGTGCCGGCGCGACCACCGCGTGGAACGCGTTGTCGGCGGCCAGCGCATCGGCCGACAACCGGCTCGACACACGCGTCGGTGTGCCCGGCATCGCAATCGGTGCAAACGTCGTCGCTGCGGAACTGGCGGGCTCCACCTTCACCGAGGCGGACTGCACGACGCGGCCATCCACCTCGAGGTCGAGCTTTGCGCTGGCGGCCGTCGTGGCACTGCGGTTCACGACGCCGGCCGTGACGACGACGCGCGACTGTGCGCCCTCCATCACGCGCTGGATCGCGAGGGGCGTCGCCGAGAGGTTGACACCGCTCGTGGGCTCAACGACGACCGGCGTGAAGACGCTGCCGGCGGGGAGCCGGAACGCCTCGTCGGCCTGCCACCCGGCGCGCTGGAAGTCGGACACGAGGATCGCCTGCTTCTGCGGCAGCGTCGATTCCGCGAGCACGCTGGACGCCAGCTTCAGCGCCGGCGCGTAGCGCGTGGCGCCGGCTGACGGTTGCGCCGTCTCGATGGCCGCCGTGACGCGCGACGCATCCGCACTCGAACGCAGCACCAGTTCCGCCGTGGATGCGAACGTGATCAGCGACACGCGATCGAGCGGCCCGACGTTGCCGAGCGCGTTCACCGCCGCCTGCCGCGTGCGCGTCCAGGTGTCGTCGGCCGAGAGGCTGTAGGAGCGATCGAGCAACAGCACGATCTCGCGCGCGCCGCTGGCGTCGGCCGCCAGTGTCGATCCGCGGACGAACGGCCGCGCGAACGCGGCGACGATCAGCGCCAGGGCCGCGGCTCGCAGCGCCAGCAGCAGCCAGTCGCGGATGCGGCGGCGGCGCACCGACTCGTACGGGATCTTCTTGATGAACATCAGCGACGGGAACGCCACCACCGACGTGCGTTCGCGCTGCGTCAGGTGGATCAGCACCGGCACGGCGAGCGCCGCCAGCCCGAGCAAAAAGAGCGGGGTGAGGAAGCTCATCGCGTCCGCGTCAGACGATCCCGATACGACAGGTAATGGAACAACGCGTAGTCGAGCGGCCGCGACGTGTTCAACATCATGTAGTCCACGCCCTGGCTGGTCGCCTTGCTCGACAGCGCGTCGATGTGCGCCTTGATGAGCGCGCGGTACTGATCCGCGAACACATCGGGCACCACCGGCATCTGATCGCCGGTCTCGAGGTCCTCGAAGCTCGCCGCTTCGGTGAACGCGAACTCCACCTCCGCCGGATCGAGGATGTGGAACAGGATGACGTCGTTGCCGCGGAAGCGGATCGGCGACACCGCCTGGAAGATCACGTCCGGCTCGGCATAGAAATCCGAAATCACGACAACGATGCCGCGGCGGCCGAAGTGTTCGGCGAGCTTGGTCAGTGGCGGACCGATGTCACCCGGCCGCTCGGCGGTGGCGCGGTCGAGCGTGTGCAGCACCTGATCGAAGTGCTTCGCCGAGGGCGGCACGAATTCACGCACTTCGCTGTCGAAGGTCGCGACACCGACGCGGTCGCGCTGCATGTGCACCAGATAGGTCAGGCACGCCGCCAGCGTCTTCGCGTAGTCCAACTTGCTCAAGCGCTCGCCGAACGCCATCGACTTCGAGACATCCAGCAGCACGGTGAAGTTGGCGTTCGAATCGGCTTCGAACTCTTTGAGGAAGAAGCGGTCCGTCCGCGCGAACACCTTCCAGTCGACACGCCGGATGTCGTCGCCGGGCACATAACCGCGGTGCTCGGCAAAGTCCACCGACGCGCCGAAGAACGGCGAACGGTGCAGTCCGTTGATGACGCCGTCCACGACCGAGCGGGCGACGAACTCCAGGTTGCCGACGCGCGCCAGGACCGCGGGGTCCACGAAACGCGCGCCGGGGGCCGGACTGTGAGCCATGGCGGCGTCCTACATGCCGGAGCGCGGCATCGGCACGGCTTCGAGCAGCCGATCGACGAGCATGTCGCTCGTGATGCCTTCCGACTGGGCGTGGAAGTTGGTGAGTACGCGGTGGCGCAGCACGGGATGCGCCAGCGCGCGGATGTCCTCGAAGCTCACGTGATAGCGGCCGCTCGTCAACGCCCGAGCCTTGCCGGCCAGCACCAGGTACTGCGCGGCGCGAACGCTGCCGCCGAACGCCACCCACTTCTTGACGTTGTCCGGGCTGGTCGGCGACTTCGGGCGGCTGGCGCGCACGATCGCCAGCGCGTAGCGCAGCACCGGGTCAGCAACGGGCACGCGGCGCACGAGGCGCTGGAACGCCACGAGATCCGCGCCGCTGACCGGCCGCTCGAACTGCGGCTCGACAATCGCCGTCGTCGTGCGAATGACTTCGAGTTCTTCGTCTTCCGGCGGATGCTCGATGACGATGTGGAACATGAAACGATCGAGCTGCGCTTCCGGCAACGGGTAGGTGCCTTCGAGCTCGATCGGGTTCTGCGTCGCGAACACGTAGAACGGCTCTTCGAGCTTGTAGGTACGGCCCTGGATGGTGACGCGATGTTCCTGCATCGCCTCGAGCAGCGCCGACTGCGTCTTCGGCGGCGTGCGGTTGATTTCGTCGGCAAGGACGATGTTGGCGAAGATCGGTCCCGGCGCGAACACCATCGACCGTCGCCCCGTCGCCGGATCTTCCTGGATGATGTCGGTACCGGTGATGTCCGACGGCATCAGGTCGGGCGTGAACTGGATGCGGTTGAACTTCAGATCGAGCACGCGCGCCATCGTGTGGATCAGCAGCGTCTTCGCCAGGCCCGGCACGCCGACGATGAGGCTGTTGCCACCGACGAACAGCGTCATCAGCA
>JADZCY010000158.1 GCA_020851325.1 Acidobacteriota bacterium
ATCATCACGCCCGCGGCGCGGGATGCCGGCGAAGCCGCGCGCGTCTTCACCTGGCAGGGCCTTCGTTCCTAAGCGCCGCCCTTTCAACAGGTTGACCGCCCGTTTTCGCGCGTGTTACCCTGCCGACTTCACAGCCTTGCTTCCAGGGGTGGAATGCCCAGCCAGATCCTTCGACCCACGCTTGCCGCCAGCCTTGCGCTGGTCCTGACTGCCTGCGGCGCTTCGGCGCCCAAGGTGGCGACGGTGGTCCCACCGACGCCGCCGGCAGCCGTCGCGGCATCCCCGGCCGCCTCGCCTGTCGATCCCGTTACCGCACTCATCGCCACGTCCAATCATCATTTCGAGACCGGCCAGCAGGAATTGGCGCTCGGCCATCTCGAACGCGCGCGCGCCGAATTCGACCGCGCGCTCGACGTCGTCCTGGAATCGCCCGACGGTGCCCGTACCAACGCACGTGTGCGCGAGCACTTCGAGCGGATGGTGGACCGTATCGCCGTGCTCGAACAGCAGGCCCTGGCCACCGGCGACGGCTTCACGGAAACCCGCACCGAACCCGCCTCGATCGACCAGTTGCTGGCGATTGAAACCTTCGACACCACGCCGCCGCAGCTCTCCACCGCGCAGGCGGTGGCCGCCGACCTCGAAGCCACGGTGCACGACATCCCGATTCCGATGAACGACCGCGTGCTGCGCTGGGTCGAAGTGTTCCAGGGCAGCCTGCGCGTCTTCCTGTCGGAAGGGCTGGCGCGCGGCGCGCAGTACCTGCCGATGATCCAGAAGGTGTTCCGCGCCGAAGGGCTGCCGCTGGACCTGGCGTACGTGCCGCTCATCGAAAGCGCCTTCAAGCCGACGGCGCTCTCGCGCGCGAAGGCCCGCGGCGTGTGGCAGTTCATGCGGGGCACGGCGATCGAGAACGGCCTGGTCGCCGACTGGTACATCGACGAGCGCGCCGATCCGGAAAAGGCCACGGTCGCCGCCGCGAAGTACCTGAAGACGCTGAACGGCATGTTCGGCGACTGGCACCTCGCGATGGCGTCGTACAACGGCGGTCCGGGACGCATGCAGCGCGCCATCAAGCGCAGTGGCATGGACGACTTCTGGAAGCTCACTTCGTCCACGCGCTTCCTGCCGCGCGAAACGCGCGACTACGTGCCGATGATCCTCGCCGCGATCATCATCGCGAAGAACCCGGCGCAGTACGGCTTCGACAACATCGAACCCCTGGCGCCGGTGCCGACCGAGCGCATCGCGGTGCCGGCGGCGCTGGACCTGCGTCGCGTCGCCGAATGGACGGGCGTGGCCGTCGACAGCATCCAGCAGCTCAATCCGGAACTGCGCCGCTGGACGACGCCGATCCGCGAAGGCAGCTATGAGCTTCGCGTGCCCGAAGGCAGCGGCGCCCGCGTCGTCGAAGCCCTGGCCGTCGCCAACACCTCGCATCTGAACGCGCTGCAGTGGCACACGGTGAAGTCGGGCGAGACGCTCGTCTCCATCGCGCGCAAGCTGAAGGTGAGCCGCGCCGACCTGGCGGAGGCCAACTACCTGAAGATCACGGCACGCGTGCGGCCCGGCCAGAAGCTGGTGGTGCCCCGCATGCCGTCCGCGGCGCTGCTGGCGCGCAACACCGCGCCCGGTGGCACCGACGCCGTCCGCGCCGTCGCCGTCACCACCGTCGACGAGCCGGACGAGGACGTCCCGGCGACGATCTACCGCGTGCGATCGGGCGACACGCTCTACGCCATCGCACGACGGCACGGTGTGTCGGTCGACCAGCTCCGCGAGTGGAATCGGCTGAAGAGCACCACGCTCAGCATCGGCACCCGCCTCGTCGTCCAGCCGGCACGGTCGGCGTTGGCGCAGCAGTAGGAACGAAGGTCTTAGGTCCTAGGTCTTAAGTCTTAGGCAGGATCACTTGCCTAGGACTTAGGACTTAGGTCCTGTCTTCTTATCTGCGTACCTTCCGTCCGCCACGGTACGCAGCCTCCGCCACCTCACACTCGCTGCTCCTCGCACATCTCGGCTTCCTGCTTCCCTGCTGCCTGCTTCTCCCTGATTTCCGCGCGAAAGCGGCGACGCCGTCGGCCGAATCAAGCGTGGCGTTCGGCTTGCACTACCCGGCGCATGCTCGCCACGCTCCGGAGCGCCACCGTCATCGGCATCGACGCCAGTCCGGTGCACATCGAGGTGGACCTCTGTTTCGGCCTGCCCCGCTTTCAACTCGTCGGCCTGCCCGACCTGTCGGTGAAGGAAAGCCGCGATCGCGTGCACGCGGCGATTCGCAACTCCGGCTTCGACTTCCCGCAGCACCGCATTGTCATCAACATGGCGCCGGCGGACTTGCGGAAGGCCGGGGCGTCGTTCGACCTGCCAATCGCGCTGGGAGTGCTCGCCGCAAGCGGCGTCGTCACCGCGACGGACATCCGCGAGATTGTGATTGTTGGTGAGCTGTCGCTCGACGGCACCATTCACCCGGCGCGCGGCGTGTTGCCGATTGCCGTCGGTGCCAGACGCGACAGCGCCGCGGCGCTGCTCCTCCCCGCCGGCAACGCAACGGAAGCATCCGTCGTCGAGGGCCTGCAACTGCTGCCGGTCCGCACGTTGAGCGAAGCGGTGACGCTGTTGAACGGCGGCCAGGCGGGATGGCCGGCACGCATTCCGCCACCGGCACCCACCGCCGCCGCGGACGATGCGGCGGATCTGGCGGATGTGCGTGGGCAGGCGTTCGCGCGAAGGGCGCTTGAAGTGGCTGCGGCCGGCGGACACAACCTGCTGATGATTGGTCCGCCCGGCGCCGGCAAGACGATGCTGGCTCGGCGACTGCCCGGCCTGCTCCCGCCACTCGCCTTCGACGAGGCGCTCGAAGCCAGCGCGATTCACTCGGTGGCCGGACTGATTCCGCCGGGCGGTGGCCTGCTGCGTGAGCGGCCGTTCCGCGCGCCGCATCACACCATCTCCGACGCGGCGCTCGTCGGCGGCGGTGCGCAGCCGCGGCCAGGTGAGATCAGCCTTGCGCATCACGGCGTGCTCTTTCTCGACGAGATGCCGGAGTTCGATCGCCGCGTGCTCGACGCGCTGCGTCAGCCGCTCGAAGAAGGCCGCATCACCATTTCGCGCGCCGCACGCGCGGTGGTCTTCCCCGCCGACCTGATGCTCGTGGCGGCGATGAACCCGTGTCCGTGTGGATACAGCGGCAGCACCGTTCGCACGTGCCGCTGCACGCCGCCGATGGTGAGCCGCTATCGCGCGCGACTCTCCGGGCCGCTGCGCGATCGCATCGACCTGATTGTCGAAGTGGAAGCGGTGCCGATCGCCTCGCTCGATCAGTCGCAGCCCGCTGGTGAAGACACATCGTCGGTGCGGGCGCGTGTGATGACGGCGCGGGCGCGCCAGCGGCAGCGTCAACCGCGCCTCAACGCGCGCCTGCCGGCACGCGCGCTGTCGACGACATGCCGTGTGTCGACCGCCGCGCAGGCACTGCTGCGCGATTCATCGGAGCGCTTGCATTTGTCGGCACGGGCGTATCACCGTGTGCAGCGCGTCGGCCGGACGATTGCCGATCTGGCTGGCGCCGAGACCGTCGAGACCACGCATATCGCGGAAGCGCTGCAGTACCGGTTGATCGAATAAACGGCGAAGACTCACCATCCCGGCCCTGTGATTTCTCACGAGCCCTGCAGTTTGCGATTCCAACGGATTGGATGAGCGTGCTACTCTTCCGGAGTTCCCCCGGCTCGCCAATTCCTTCGCTGAACGAATGCTCTCGAATCGCTACACCGTTGTGATTGCCGACCGACGTACGGGTGTCGTGCGCCGGTTCACTATTGGTCTGCGTCCGTTGCTGAGTGTCGTCGCCACCCTGGTCACGCTGCCCGTGCTCGTCGGGTTTGGCGCGGCGTGGAAGGCAAAGACCGAAGTGGCCCATCTGTATGCGACGCAGACGGCGCTCGAGCTCGAGAATTCCAGTTTCCGCGGCGCCACGGAAGCACTGACGGGACAGATCGCCGGCCTTCAGGCCGCGGTGTCCGACCTCGGCGGCAAGGCGGCGCTCGATCCGGCGCTGCAGTCGGCAATGGACAAGCTGCCCGCCATCGTGAAGAACCGCGCGATGGGCGGCACCTCGGCCGCCACCAACGCCACGGTCGCGGCGCTGGCACCGGGTCTCACCTCCCCGGAAAACACCTTTGGTCTGCTGCACGATCTGCTGAAGGGGCTCGAAAGCCGGCTTCGCATCGTCAGCACGGACGTCGATCGCCGCAACGCACTCGCCGCGTCCACGCCGTCGATCTGGCCGACGCAGGGCTGGCTGTCGTCCGGTACCGGCGGCCGCTCCGACCCGTTCACCGGCGAAGCGGACTATCACCGCGGTCTCGACATCTCGGCCGATCGCGGCACGCCCGTGTATGCCACGGCTGACGGCGTCATCTCTCAGGCGGCGTTCGCCGGCGACTACGGCAACCTCGTCGTCATCGATCATCAGTTCGGACTCGAGACGCGCTACGGGCATCTGTCGGCCTTCCGCACCGAGCGCGGCCAGAGGGTGAAGCGCGGCGATCTGATCGGGCTCGTCGGCGCCACCGGTCGCGCCACCGGCGCTCATCTGCACTACGAGGTGCGCGTCAACGGCCGCGTGCTGAATCCGCTGCAGTTCCTCCTCAATCGCAACGCGCGCAGCGCGAATTGATCGCCGGCGGGGCCGACGTCCCATCGGGCCTTCGTTCGGCGACGGCGGTTGTCTCCGCCGCGCGCCGGCCCTGAGCGAAGTCGAAGGGCCTCCGCCGGGTACCTGTATACTTGTGGGAATAGGCACCCCGCCTTCATCCCTGCATGTTTGGTCAGATCCTCGCCAAAGTCATTGGCACCCAGAACGATCGCGAGCTGAAGCGCCTTCGGCCGCCGGTCACCCGCATCAACGAACTCGAAGCCTCCATCAAGAACCTCAGCGACAGCGAACTCCGCGACAAGACGACGGAGTTTCGCAGCCGCCTGGCGGCTGGTGAGACGCTGAACGATCTGCTGCCGGAAGCGTTCGCGGTGGTGCGCGAAGGCGGCCGCCGCGTGCTCAACATGCGGCATTACGACGTGCAGCTCATCGGCGGCATGGTGCTCCACCAGGGCAGCATCGCCGAGATGAAGACCGGTGAAGGCAAGACGCTGGTCGCCACCCTGCCGGTGTATCTCAACGCGCTCGAAGGCAAGGGCGTGCACGTCGTCACGGTGAACGACTACCTGGCGCGGCGCGACTCGGAGTGGATGGGCCGGCTGTATCGGTTCCTCGGCCTCAGCGTCGGCGTCATCCAGCACGATCTCAACGATCAGCAGCGGCAGGTGGCCTACGGGTGCGACATCACCTACGGCACCAACAACGAGTTCGGCTTCGACTACCTGCGCGACAACATGAAGTTCGACCTCGGCAGCATGGTCCAGCGGGGCCATCACTTCGCCGTCGTCGACGAAGTCGACAGCATCCTCATCGACGAAGCGCGCACGCCGCTCATCATCTCGGGCCCGGCGGAAGAATCGACGGACCTGTACTACGAAGTCGATCGCATCATCCCGAAATTGAGGAAGGGTGAAGTCCATCAGGGCCAGGTGAAGTCGGAGGATCGCGACCGTCTCGAGGCCTCGGGCGACTACACCGTCGACGAGAAGAACAAGACCGTCACGCTCACCGAAGCCGGCATGGCGCACGCCGAGAAGATGCTGGCGCATCGCCTGCAGCCGGGCGGCCTTTACGACCCGGCCAACATGCCGCTGCTGCACCACGTGCAGCAGGCGCTCCGCGCGCACGTGCACTATCACCTCGACGTCCAGTACATGATCAAGGACGGCCAGGTGGTGATCGTCGACGAGTTCACGGGACGCCTGATGCCCGGCCGCCGCTGGAGCGATGGCCTGCACCAGGCCGTCGAGGCCAAGGAAGGCGTGAAGATCGAGCGCGAGAACCAGACGCTCGCCACCATCACCTTCCAGAACTACTTCCGCAAGTACAAGAAGCTCTCGGGCATGACCGGCACGGCCGAAACCGAGGCCGCCGAGTTCGCCAAGATCTACACCCTCGACGTCATCGTCATTCCGACGAACCGCCAGATGCGCCGCATCGAGGAGCCGGACCTCGTCTATCGCACCGAGGCCGAGAAGTGGGCGGCGATCGTCGAGGACATCATCGCCCGCCAGAACGAAGGCCGGCCGGTGCTGGTCGGCACCGTCTCCATCGAGAAGTCCGAACGCGTGTCGTCGATGCTGAAGAAGCGCGGCGTCAAGCACATCGTGCTGAACGCGAAGTATCACGCGCAGGAAGCCGAGATCGTGGCGCAGGCCGGACGCTTGAACGGCGTCACCATCGCCACCAACATGGCCGGCCGCGGTACCGACATCCTGCTCGGCGGCAACGCCGAACACATGGCGCGTCAGCAGGCCATCGCCGAAGGCGTCGCCGAGAAGGTCAGCAAGGGCGAAGAGAAGTACGTGGACGATGAGGAGTTCGTGAACTTCTTCATGGTCGACAGCTTCTATCGCATCAAGACCGAGGACTGGAACCGCATCTACGGCTTCTTCCGCCAGCAGTGCGGCGACGAGCACAAGGAAGTCGTGGCCCGCGGCGGCCTGCACATCATCGGCACCGAACGCCACGAGGCGCGCCGCATCGACAACCAGCTGCGCGGCCGCGCCGGCCGTCAGGGCGACCCGGGCTCGTCACGCTTCTATCTGTCGCTCGAAGACGACCTGATGCGCATCTTCGGCTCGGATCGCATCTCGGGCCTGATGCAGCGTCTCGGCATGGAAGAAGGCGTGCCGATCGAAGCCGGCATGGTCACCAAGGCCATCGAGCGCGCGCAGAAGCAGGTCGAAGCGCAGAACTTCTCCGTCCGCAAACACCTGCTCGAATACGACGACGTGATGAACAAGCAGCGCGAGAGCGTCTACACGCTGCGCCGCGAGATCCTGGACGGCCAGGTGCACGTCACCGAAGAGGAAGTCGTCGACACGCGCGGCTATGTGATGACGACGGCCGAGGATCTGCTCGAGGACAAGCTCGAGGAATTTGCCGGCGAGGAAGCGGACGCCAGCGAATGGGACATTCCCGCGCTCGAGCGCGAGCTGAACCAGACGTTCGCGATCACCGAAGACGACTTCAAGACGATTCACGTCGACGAGTTGAACGCCGCCGATCTCAAGGACGCGGCGTGGGATCTGGTGCAGCGCAAGTACACCGAGAAGGAACAGATCGTCCCGCGCGACATCCTCACCCGCGTCGAGCGCGACATCATGCTGCAGATCGTCGATCAGCAGTGGAAGGATCACCTCTACTCGCTCGACCACCTCAAGGAAGGCATCGGGCTGCGCGGCTACGGCCAGCGCGATCCGCTCGTCGAGTACAAGAAGGAAAGTTTCCAGCTGTTCAAGGACATGCGCCAGCGGATCGAGGAAGAAATCGTTCGCTACCTGTGGTGGCTGCGGCCCGTCGTGCAGACCGACAGTGGCCCGGCCACGGTGCCCGCCCCGGTGCGGCAGCAGCCGCGGCGTCAGGCGCTCAGCTACAACAACCCCGCCGAAGTCACGCCGTCGATCTTCCAGCAGCCGCGTCCGGCTGAAGCCGCCGCGCCGTCGCCCTTCG
>JADZCY010000159.1 GCA_020851325.1 Acidobacteriota bacterium
ATGTCGCCCCAGGCGTACGACAGCACGACTTGTGAGGTCGGCACACCCAGCCGCGCCGCGGCATCGACGAGATACGGCGCCTCGATCGCCCACTTCGATCCGCCCGACGGGACGAAGTAGTTGACGACGCCGGAATACCAGTAGAGCCACACCGGCAGCGTCTCGGCGGTGGCGAAGCGCGCAATCGCCTCACCGAATACGGTGGCGAGGCCGGTGCCCTGAATGACCCCGTACATGCCGGCGTAGAACGGGAACTGCAGGATGACGCCGGCGACCAGCGACGCGCCCTGCTCCCCCGCCGCCAGCAGCGAGGCCGCGCTCGGGTGCAGCAGCACGGCCAGCATCAGGAAGGCGAAGTTGAGGACGTCGAGCGTCAGCAGGAACCCGTTGGTGACGAAGTACCACGCCACCCAGCCAAGGCCGCACAGTCCGATCGCCAGCGTCAGCCAGCGCGCGTGATCGAGGCGCGTCGCCAGCGTCGGCGGCCACGGGCGTGCCGGCGGCACGAAGCGCGCCAGTTGATCGAGCGCCGCGGGATCGACGATGCGCGCGTCACCCTCGGCCGGGTGCAGACGCCACACCAGCACCGTCAGCATCGTGACGACGAGGGCAGTGAGTCCGAGATTGAAGGCGCTGAAGATCGTCTGGCCGACGGGGATGAGGCCGATCTCGTTTTCGAGGAAATGGCCTGGCGTGGCCACCAGCAGCGGCGCCGAGGCCGACAGCCCCGCATGCCACGTGGCGCCCATGCCGAGATACGCCGCGCACACCAGCAGTCGATAGTCGACACGCGGTTCGGCGCGTACGACGTGCCGCACGAACATCGCGCAGCCGACGAGGCTGAGGCCCCAGTGGAACCACGCCAGTCCCATCGACACCAGCGCCATCAGCACCACCGCCCCGCGCGGCGAGCGCGCCAGCGACGCCAGCCGCGCAAAGCCGCGCTCCACCACCGGTGCGGTTGAGACGAGATATCCCGACAGCACCACCAGCGTCATCTGCATCGCGAACGGCACGAGCGTCCAGAAGCCGTTGCCCCAGGCGACGACGACGTCGCCAGGGCCGGCGGGCGTGGCCACGAGCGCGAGTGCGAAGGTGAAGAACGTGAGGAGCAGCGCGATGGTGAACGCGCCGGGAACATAGCGGCCGGTGAGGTCACTCAGCCGGATCGCCAACCGCGACAGCATCCGGTGAGGCTAGCACGTCCCTCGCGAAGAGACGATCGAACAGGCGCGCGCGAAGCGGCGTGGGGCGCCAGGCGAACGACAGCGTCCCGGCGAGACGCTACCTGCTACCTGCTGTCCGCGTCGATCGGCGGCGGCACGAGGTTCCAGCGGCCGAAGCCGGTGAGGAGCGTTGCGCCGAGGCCGATGGTCCAGACGACGAACTCGGCGATCGCGCCGGCGATCAGCACGCTGAACGCCACCGCGCGCAGCGGTTCGGGCGCGACGCCGAGCACGCGTGCCGCCAGCGTCGGCAGCACGATGATCAGGAAGCCAAGGAAGGTGGCGACATACGCGCTCTGCGGCCGCCAACCAAAGCGGTCTTCGCACCACTCGCCGATGCGGCACGCCAGCGCCGTGTAGCCAAGCAGCAGCGCGATCATCGCAGTGAGGAACACCAGCGGAAGCGCCACGAACACGATCGGCAAGCCGATGATGGTGAGACCCAGCGCCACTGACGCGATGATGAGTACTGGCAGGAACAACACCTCGGCCGCGAGTCCGACGAGTGCGGCGCGAAGTGGCGCCGCCGCTGCCGCGCGACCGATGCGCGCCACCGGCGTGCGGGCGACGAGCAGTACGGCGACCATCAGACAGCCGAGGAGCATCACACGCACGCTCGTCAGGACCAGGCCAAGCCAGCGCCCGGTTTCGCCCCAGTCGCGCCGCGGCTGCCACCACGACAACCCCGCGCGTCGCGACCAGTCGCCGACCGAGACATAGCTGACGCTGCCGAGCACACGCGCCGCCGGGTCGCGCACGAGCACCCCGCCGACGATCATCACGTCGCCGCGGATCTCCGCCGTGGGACTCAGGTGGAGATCGCCGCCGACGACGAGCACGCCGTCGCGGATACGGCCGTCGATGTAGGCGCTGCCACCGAACACGGCCACGCCGTCGCGCACCTCTTCGTTGCTGCCGATGTGGAGGTCCTGCGCCACGGCGAGGCGCGTGCCGCTGACGCGATAGGTGGGCGCCCCGGTGACGTCGGTCTGCGGGGGCGGCGGGGCCGGCGCGCTGCGAGGCGGCGCGCCGATCACGGCCAGGGCAAGCAGCAGGGATGTGAGCACGTCATTCTCGCTAGACGTGCCGCCGGCAAACGAAGTTCCCGCGTTGGTCGCGCGATCAGAACCGGCCGAGCGGGGCCTGCACGTGCAGGCGCGCACCAGTGGCCTTGCGGACCGCGTCCTCGGTGGTGTCTTCCGCGATCTCGCGGAGCACCAGCCCATCCGGCGTGACGTCGATGACGGCGAGTTCCGTGACGATCTGATGCACGACCGCGCGCCCAGTCAGCGGCAGCGTGCACTTCGGCAGGATCTTGTGACCGCCGTCGCGCGTGGTGTGCTCCATGGCGATGATGACGCGGCGGGCGCCGGCGACGAGGTCCATCGCGCCGCCCATCCCCTTCACCATCTTGCCGGGAATCATCCAGTTGGCGAGGTTGCCCTCCTCGTCCACTTCGAGCGCGCCCAGCACGGTGACGTCCACATGGCCGCCGCGCACCATGCCGAACGAGTCGGCGCTGCTGAAGTACGACGCCCCCGGCAGTTCGGTGACGGTTTCCTTGCCGGCGTTGATGAGATCCGCGTCGACGCCAGCATCGGTCGGATACGGCCCGACGCCGAGCAGTCCGTTCTCGGAGTGCAGCGTGATGTCGATGCCCGGCGGCACGAAGTTGGCCACCAGCGTCGGCATGCCGATGCCGAGGTTGACGTAGTCGCCGTCCTTCAACTCCCGGGCAATGCGGGAGACGATGCGATCGCGCTTATCCATGAGCCGTCGTCCGTTTCTCGATGCGCTTCTCGTAGTGCGCGCCCTGGAGGATGTGCCGCACGAAGATGCCGGGCGTGTGGACGTGGTCGGCCTCGATGCCGCCGATGTCCACCAGCTCCTCCACCTCGGCGATCGTGACGCGTCCTGCCGTGGCCATCATCGGATTGAAGTTTCGCGCGGTCTTGCGATAGACGAGGTTGCCGGCCTTGTCGCCACGCCAGGCCTTGACGAAGGCGAAGTCGGCCAGCAGTGGCATCTCGAGCACATACGAGCGCCCGTTGATCTCTCGCGTCTCCTTGCCTTCGGCGACGATGGTGCCGACGCCCGTCGGCGTGTAGAAGCCGCCGATGCCGGCGCCGCCGGCGCGAATGCGCTCAGCGAACGTCCCCTGCGGCACCAGTTCGACTTCGAGTTCGCGCTGCAGGAACTGCCGTTCGAACTCCTTGTTCTCGCCGACGTAGGTGGAGATCATCTTGCGCACCTGACGGGCGCGCAGGAGGATACCAATGCCGAAGTCATCGACGCCGGCGTTGTTGCTGATCACCGTGAGGCCGGTGGTGCCGCGGCGGTGCAGCGCCGCGATGAGCGTTTCGGGAATGCCGCAGAGCCCGAAGCCGCCCATCATGATCGTGGCGCCGTCGGGAATCAGGGCGACCGCCGCATCGGCGGTCTCGATCACCTTGTGCATCCGACGATTATGGATCGGGCAGATGGCGCTGCGCCCGTGTGAAGAGCGCGTCAACGGCAGCGTGGTCGGTCAGGCTGTCGGCGGCGGCGTCGAGTTCGCGCGCCACCTGCCGCAACAGCGGCGCAATCGCATCGGCATTGGTCGCCAGAATCGGCGCCCACAGGGTGGCGGCACTGGCGGCCAGTCGCGTCGTGTCGCGATAGCCCGCGCCGGCCAGCCGCACGCCTTCCTCCCCTACCGCGTCGATGATGGTGGAGCGCAGCACGCTCGAGACAACCTGCGGCAGGTGCGACACCGCGGCGACGATGGTGTCGTGCGTGGTCGCGTCGGGCAGCCACACGGCGGTGGCGCCGAGCGTGGTGACGAAGGCCGTCGCTTCGTCGTGCAGCGCCGCCGGCACCGTGGCGTCGACGAGGAGCCAGGGCCGCCGGTCGAACAGATCCGCGCGCGCATGTGCCGGACCGGAGGTGGCGCCACCCGCCATCGGATGCCCGGGCACGAAGCGCGGCAGGCTCACCGCACGGGCCACGTCGCTGATCGCGCGCTTCGTGCTGCCGGTGTCCATGATCAACTGCGCGTCCGCCGCCAGCGCCGGCAACCGCGGCAGCCATTCGAGGATGGCCGCCACAGGCGTCGCCAGGATGATGATGTCGGCGCTGGACACGAGCGACGGGTCGTCGCCGGCCTCGAGACTGACCACGCGCGCGTCGGTCACGGCGCGTTCCCACGCCAGCCGGACCGACCGGCCAATCAGACCATCGCCGATCACCGCCACGCGTGGGGACGCCATCGAACGCTCGTCAGCGCGCCCAGCCGCGCCGGGCAATGGGCTCGAGGCAGATGCTGCGGCCGATCGCCGGCGCGATGATCCGCAGTTCGGCCATCAGGCGATCGAACTGCGACGGGAACAGCGACTGCGCGCCGTCGCTGAGCGCGTGATCGGGATCGCAGTGCACTTCGATCAGCAAGCCATCCGCGCCGGCCGCCACCGCGGCACGCGCCATCGGCGCCACCTTGTCTCGTCGTCCGGTGCCGTGGCTTGGATCGACGAACACCGGCAGGTGGCTCAGCTGCTTGACGATGGGGATGGCCGAGATGTCCAGCGTGTTGCGCGTTTGTGTTTCGAAGGTGCGGATGCCGCGTTCGCAGAGAATCACCTGCGTGTTGCCGCCGGCGAGGACGTACTCGGCAGACAGCAGCCACTCCTCGATCGTCGCCGAGATGCCGCGCTTCAGCAGGATGGTCTTCCGCGTGCGGCCGAGTTCTCGCAGCAGCGTGAAGTTCTGCATGTTGCGCGCGCCGACCTGGAAGACGTCGGCGTACTTGTCGATCACCTCGATCTGGCTGATGTCCATCACCTCGGTCACCAGCTTGAGGTCGTGCGCGTTGGCGGCGTTGCGCAGCAGGCGCAGGCCCTCTTCACCAAGGCCCTGGAAGCTGTAGGGTGATGAGCGCGGCTTGAAGGCGCCGCCGCGGAACGCCTTGGCGCCGGCGCGCTTCACCGCCGCCGCGGTGGCGTTCACCTGCGCTTCGTTCTCGGCCGAGCACGGCCCGGCGATGACGATCACTTCGTCGCCGCCGATGCGGACGTCGCCGATCGAGAAGACGGTGTCTTCCGGCTTGAACGTGCGGCTGGCCAGCTTGTAGGGCTCGGTGATGCGCAGCACTTCGTGCACGCCGTCCATCATCTCGATCAGGCGCGGATCGACCTTGCCGCTACCGACGACGCCGAGCACGACACGCGCCGCGCCGGTGGAGCGGTGCACGTCCATGCCCAGTTCCACGAGGTGGGCGATCACGCGTTCCACCTGCTCGGTGGTGACGCGTTCCTTCATCACGACAACCATAATCAGCTCTCTGTCTTCTCGGCCTGGGGCAGCGGCCGTTCGGCTTCCACGCGCTGGATGCGGCGGGCCTCGTCAATCACACGTTCGTACAACCGTTCGATGGCCTCGTCCGTCAACGGGCCGTCGAGCGTGGCGTTCACGCGCTTCACGTTCGCGATCACCACCTGTTCGCGATTCGGCTCGTAGACGGCCTTGCCGACCTCGCGCTTCAACCGGCCAATCGCCGACGCGCAGCGCGCCCGCTCGTCGAGCAGCCGGACGATGCGGTCGTCCAGCGTGTCGATCTGCGCGCGGAGAACGTCCAGCGTCAGCTCTTCAGCCATCGCACGTAGCGCTCCACCTCGTCGAGTAGTGCCGCGTCGCGGCCGTGGTCAGCAATCACCTGCACCAGTGCGCTGCCGACCACGGCGGCGTCCGCACACGCACCGAGTGCCTTGACGTGTTCGGGCCGTGAGACGCCAAACCCGAGTGCCAGCGGGCGATCGGTCTGCGCGCGCACGCGCGCCGCGAGGTCCGCCGCGCTATCGGCAACGTCGCTGCGCACGCCGGTGACGCCCAGCCGCGAAATGCCATACAGGAACCCGCCGCCGAGGGTGGCCGCACGCCTGATGCGTTCGTCCGACGTGGTCGGGCTCAAGAGAAAAATTGTATCAAGCGCGGCCGCGGTCAACGCCGCATGCAGCTCATCCGCTTCCTCGGGCGGCACGTCGAGCGTCAGCACGCCGTCCACGCCGGCCGCCGCGGCGCGCGAGGCAAACGCCGCGAGCCCCATGCGCAGAATCGGATTGGCGTAGCTGAAGATCACGATCGGCGCTTTGATGCGCGGCCGCACACTCGCCACCATGTCCAGCACGCCGCCGAGCGTGGCGCCGGTCGCGAGCGCGCGTTCGGTGGCGCGCTGGATGACCGGACCGTCGGCGAGCGGATCCGAGAACGGCACGCCGACTTCGAGCACGTCGGCGCCGGCCGCATCGAGGCGCTCGAGAATGCGTCCCGTCGTCGCCATGTCGGGATCGCCGGCGGTCACGTAGGTGACGAGCCCGGTGCGGCCGTCTCGCCGCAGCGCCGCGAAGGTGTCGTCAATGCGCGACATCGGCGCCTCCCAGCAGGTCCTGCACGGTCTGCACGTCCTTGTCGCCGCGTCCGGAGAGATTCACGAGCAGCGTGCGGTCCGCACCGAAACGCGCAACGGCCTTGCGGATGTAGGCAATCGCATGCGCCGACTCAAGCGCCGGGATGATGCCTTCGAGTCGTGCCAGTTCCTGAAACGCAGCGAGCGCTTCAGCATCGGTGGCGTAGTCGTAGCTGGCGCGTCCGGTGGCCTGCAGATGCGCGTGTTCAGGTCCCACGGCGGCATAGTCGAGACCGGCGGACACCGAATGCGTCGCCTCGATGTTGCCGTGCGCGTCCTGCAGCACCCAGGTGCGCGTGCCCTGCAGCACGCCGGCCGCACCACCGGCGAAGCGTGCCGCGTGGCGTCCCGACTCGATGCGTTCGCCACCCGCTTCCACGCCGACGAGGGCCACCTCCGCGTCGCCGACAAACGCGTCGAAGATCCCCATCGCGTTGCTGCCGCCGCCGACGCACGCGATCACGGCATCCGGCAGGCGACCAATCTGATCGAGACACTGTTGCCGCGCTTCTCGTCCGATCACCGACTGGAACTCGCGCACCATCAGCGGATACGGATGCGGACCGAGCGCGGAGCCGAGCAGATAGTGCGTGTCGCCCGGCCGTGCCACCCAGTCGCGCATCGCTGCGTTGATGGCGTCCTTCAACGTGCGGCTGCCGGAATTCACGCCTTCGACGCGCGCGCCGAGCAGGCGCATGCGGAACACGTTGAGCGCCTGGCGCCGCATGTCCTCGGTGCCCATGTAGACAACGCACTCGAGGCCGAGCAGCGCGGAGGCCGTGGCGCTGGCAACGCCGTGTTGGCCGGCGCCGGTCTCCGCCACCACGCGCGTCTTGCCCATGCGCCGCGCCAACAGCGCCTGGCCGAGCGCGTTGTTGATCTTGTGCGCGCCGGTGTGCGTCAGGTCCTCGCGCTTCAGCAATACGCGCTGTGCACCGCACGCATCAGCCAGCCGACGCGCGTCCCAGAGCGGCGTCGGGCGACCGACGTAGTCGCGGAACAGGCGACTCAACTCCGCGGCAAACGCCGGTTCGCGGCGGGCCGTGTGGTACTCCCGCTCCAGTTGCTCGATCGCCGCCACCAGCGTTTCGGGGACGAAGCGGCCGCCGAACTCTCCGTAGTAGCCGCGCGCATCGGGATCGCGCCGGCCGAACCAGTTCTCGCTCATGCTCCTGCTTTCACGGCGGCGACGAACGCCGCCATTCTGTCCGCGCTCTTGATGCCCGGCGCCTGCTCGACGCCGGACGACACGTCCACCGCGAACGGCCGCGCCTCGCGCATCGCCTGCCGGACGTTCTCTGGCGTCAATCCACCGGCCAGCACGACGGGCCTCATCGTCGATACTGCGCGCACGTGCGTCCAGTTCACGGTGCGACCGGTGCCGCCGCGGCGTATCGGATCGAACGCGTCCACGACGACGGCGCCATTGCCGTCCACCTCCGGCGTGATGCCGTTGCCGTCTTCGCGCACGTGCACGACAGGTAGCACCGTCAGTTCTCCCTGTAGTCCGCTCGGCACACGGCCGGTGATCTGCGCCACCTGAATGCCGGCGGCACGCGCCGCCAGCACGTCCTCGCGCGAGGGATCGACGAACACGCCGACCGCCGTCATGAACGGCGGCAGGGCGCGCGTCAGTTCCGCGAGGTGCGTCAGGTCCACATGACGCGGACTCCCCGGCCACAACACGAACCCTGCCGCGTCTACGTTCAAACGGGCTGCCGCGAGCAGGTCGTCGACACGCGTGAAACCGCAGATCTTGATCCTCATGCGGCGGGCTCCGCCAGCAATTCGCGCAACGCCGCGCCGGGGTCCGGCGCCGTCATGCAGCGCTCGCCGATGAGGAACGCGCGGTACCCGAGCGCCGCGAAGCGACGGAGATCCGCGTGCGTGCGCAAACCGCTTTCGCACACGGCCGTCACGTGACGCGGAAGGCGGGCGGCGATTCGCTCGGACAGATCGACGTCAACCCCCAGCGTCCGCAGATTGCGATTGTTGATGCCAACGATCGTCGCGCCGGCGTCGAGCGCGCGGCTCACCTCGTCTTCGGAATGCGCCTCGACCAGCACGGCCAGGCCGCGCTGTTTCGCTGCGCCATGCAGGTGGATCAGCGTGGCGTCGTCCAGCGCCGAGACGATCAACAGGATTGCGTCCGCGCCGGCAGCCACCGCCTCGGCGATCTGATACTCGTCAACGATGAAGTCCTTCCGGAGTAGTGGTGTGTCCACCACTTGGCGGATGGCGGCCAGATGCGACAGGCTGCCGTCGAAGAAGCCGGGTTCGGTGAGCACCGAGATCGCGGCCGCGCCGGCGGCGCTGTAGGCCGTGGCAATCGCCTCGGGATCGTACGCCGCCCGCAACACGCCGCGTGACGGCGAGCGCCGTTTGCACTCGGCAATGATGTTGAGCCGTTGAGGCCGCGCGAGCGCGGCGGCAAAATCCCGGCCTCTTGGCGCGCGCGCAGACGACCGTTCAAGCAACGCATCCAGCGACTCCGCGTCCTGCGCCGCTCGCACTCGCGTGCGCGTGGCGGCAACGATCGCCGCCAGCAGATCCGGTGCTGGCGCCCTCATACCGTGCCCTCGACAGTGTTGGAGGCTTCGACGAGGCGCGCCAGCACGCCCTCGGCGGCGCCGCTGTCGATGGCCTCGCCGGCTCGTCGCACGCCGTCACGGACGCTTGGCTCGACGCCCGCCACCATCAGCGCCGCGCCGGCATTCAGCAGCACGACATCCCGTGCCGGGCCTGTTTGACCGGCGAGCACGCCGCGCACGATTGCCGCGTTCACCGCCGCGTCGCCACCGGCAAGCGCGCCAGCGGGCGCCCGTTCGAGTCCGTAGTCCGAGGGATGCACGTAGAAGGAATGCACCGCGCCGTCACGCACCTCCGACACCTTGGTGTGCCCTGTCGTCGACAGTTCGTCCAGGCCATCCGCGCCGTGCACGACCCAGGCGCGCGTCAGGCCGAGCTGCAGCAACGTCCGCGCAATCAACTCGGTGAGTTCGGGGCGCGGCACGCCGACAACCTGACGCGACGGACGCGCCGGATTGGTGAGCGGACCGAGCAGATTGAAGGCCGTGCGCACGCCGAGATCCTTACGGGCTTGTGCCGCATGCCGCGTCG
>JADZCY010000160.1 GCA_020851325.1 Acidobacteriota bacterium
CCCGCTCCGGCCCTGCCGAAGGTCCGCATCATCGCCACCGGCGGCACCATTGCCGGCGTGCAGGACGCGCCCGGCACGCTCGGCGCCTATCGCGCCGGCACGCGCAGTGTCAGCGAGATCGTGCAGAGCGTCCCCGAACTCGTGAAGTTCGCGGAGATCGAAACCGAGCAGTTTTCCAATGTCGCCAGCACCGAGATCATGCCGTCGCAGTGGCTCGGCCTGGCCAAGCGGATCAACACGCTGCTCGAACGCAGCGATCTCGCCGGCGTCGTCGTCACGCACGGCACCGACAGGCTCGAGGAGACGGCCTTCTTCCTCTACCTGACAGTGAAGTCCGACAAGCCCGTCGTCGTCGTCGGTTCGCAGCGGCCGGCCACCGGCATCAGCCCGGATGGTCCGATCAACCTGCTGTCCGCGGTGCGCACGGCCGGCTCGGCGCGGGCGCAGGGGATGGGCGTGATGGTGGTGATGGACGATCGCATCATCTCGGCGCGCGAGAACCGCAAGCTCTATCCGCGCACGGGCGGTTTCAGCGGCGGTGAGATGGGCATGATCGGCGTGATCAGCGGCGGCGGCCCGGAGTTCTTCTTTCGCCCGGTGCGCAAGCATGGCAGCGAGACGGAGTTCGACGTGACGTCGATCGAGACGCTGCCGAAGGTGGAACTCGTCTACTCGTATCCCGGTGGCGAAGGTCCACGCCTCGGCGACGGCACGGCCGGTGTGGTGGTGACGTCCACCGGCTATTCACCAAGCGAGCGCGAGGCGTTCATGGACATCCGCCGCCGCGGCATCGTCCTCGCGCAAGTGTTTCCGAGCGGCGACCACGTGCCCGGCACGGGTGGTGGTGGCCCCGGCCCGCAGGCGACGGGACAACCGCCGCTGCCGCCGACGGTGGCGGTGCAGCATCTGTTGCCACAGAAGGCGCGTATTCTATTGATGCTGGCCCTGACGCGCACGAAAGACCCGCGTGAAATCCAACGCTACTTCGCCGAATACTGACGCTGACAGTCGCCAGCGTCGCCGGTGCTCACGCGCCGCGGCGCTGATCGTGCTCCCGCTGCTCGCGCTGTGGCCCCAGGCTGCGAGCAGTCAGCCCGCTCCGGGGCCCGCCCCGTCCGGCGTCGTCGACGTCAAGTCGATCGATCCCGACTCCTATCGCGCCCTGGCCGCGCGCCTGCCGCCTGGCCGCGCGCCCCGCATCGATGGTTCACTGAACGACGAAGAGTGGCTGCTGGCGCCCGTGCAGGGCAACTTCGTGCAGCGCGAGCCGCGCTTCGGTGCGCCGGCTTCCGAGCGCACCGAGTTTCGCGTCCTCTACGACGACCGCCATATCTACATCGCCGTGTGGGCGTGGGACAGCGACCCCTCCGGCATCCTCGCCAGCGAGTTGAAGCGCGATTCGGGTCTGCGCAAGGGCGACCAGATCAAGATAAACTTCGACACCTTCCACGATCATCGCAACGCGTTCTACTTCAGCACCAACCCGCTGGGCGCCTACAAGGACGCCAACTCGGTGGAGAACGGCCGGACGATCAACTACGACTGGAACGCCGTCTGGAACAACAAGACCTCCATCGACGACAAGGGCTGGTATGTCGAGGCGGCCATTCCGTTCAGCCAGCTCCGATTCCGCAGTTCGGTCGGCGAAGTGCTGTGGGGGCTCAACGTCTGCCGCATCATCCTGCGGAAGAACGAAGAGGCCTACTGGGTGCCGTTCCCGCGCGAGTGGGGCTCGGCCGGCTTTGCGCGCATGTCCGGCGCCGGCGTGCTCTCGGGCCTGGATCAACTGCGGGCACGACGCCGCATGGAGTTCGTGCCCTACATCCTGCCGACCGCCACACGCGACTACGTGCAGCAGAATGCCGCGGCGCGTGACGCCAAGTTCGGCGGCGATTTCAAGATCGGCATCACCAACGAACTGACCGCGGATCTCACGTTCCACACCGACTTCGCGCAGGTGGAAGCGGACCAGGAAGTGGTGAACCTGTCGCGCTTCAGCCTGTTCTTTCCCGAGCGGCGGCAGTTCTTCACCGAAGGCGCCGGCATCTTCGATTACGGCAAGTCGGCGTCGGGCCTGTCGGGCGATGCGGCGGCCAGCGATCCCGGCCTGCTGGCGCTCTTCTACAGCCGGCGGATTGGCCTGGCCGATGGCCAGGAAGTGCCCATCCTCGGCGGCGGCCGCGTCACCGGGCGCGTCGGGCAGTACGCCCTCGGCGTGCTGAACGTCAGCACCGAGGACGCCACCGTGCGGCGAAACGGCGTGCCCGGACCGATGGAGGGCGCCAACTTCACCGTGCTGCGCGTCAAGCGCAACATCCTCAGCAAGTCGAGCATCGGCGGCGTGTTGCTCAACAGCGCCGGCGGCATCTCCGACTACAACCGCGCCGTCGGCGTCGACGCCGGCTTCTTTCTCGGACAGAACTTCACCGTCATCGGCCTGCTGGCGAAGACGCAATCAGACGATGCGGTGATGGCCCGGCTGCCGTCGGAGGGCGCCGAGATGGCGGGCGTGGTCGACGTCAACTACAAGACCGATCGCTACGGCTTCGGCGCGCAGTATCAGGACGTCGGCGCGCGCTTCAACGCCGAGATGGGCTTCATCCCGCGCGTCGACATTCGTGCGACCAAGGCGCGAGCGGCGTGGACGCCTCGTCCGCGGTGGCGCGGCGTGCGTCAGATGCTCTTCAGCAGCCAGGTCGAGTACTTCGAGGACCACCGCGGTCGCGTCAACTCACGCACGCAGTCGCTCGAGGCGCAGATGCAGCGGCAGGACACCTCCAGCGCGCGCGTCACGCTGAAGCGCGAAGTCGACAACCCGCTCATTCCCTTCGCCGCCGCTGGCACCAGCATCGTCCCCGGCGCCTACCAGTGGACGACGGCGCAGTTCAATGTGGTGACCAACCAGGCGAGGCGCGTTTATGGGTCGGCCACCGTTGACGTCGGCGGCTTCTACAACGGCGAGCGCCAGAGCATCCAGGGCGCCGTCAACTTCATCATCGGCCGCACGCTGCTGTTCGAGCCCAACTACACGCGCAATCGCATCACGCTGCCGGGGCGAGACGTCTACACGAGCAACGTTCTCAACGTGCGCGTCAGCCACTCGTTCTCACCGAACCTGTTCCTCAAGGGCTTCGCGCAGTTCAACGACGACCGCCGCACGGCCAGTTTCAACTTCCTGTTCTGGTACATCTACAAGCCGGGCAGCGATCTCTACATCGTCTTCAACCAGGGCTGGGATGCCAACACGCCGGTGCCGCAGCACTACAACGTGCGCAACCGATCGCTGGCGGTGAAGATGACCTACTGGCTCGCGAGGTAACTGCAGCAGGACCGCCTCCCGCTTGCCCTGAGCGCAGTCGAAGGGCCTCCCGTCAGCCCTCCAAGCCGTTCAAGCCCTACTTGATCTTTTCACCCGCAACGAAGACGTGCGCGATCGTGGCCTTCTCGTCGAAGAGGTCGCCGCGTGTGATGACCAGGCTGGCGGCCTTGCCGGTTTCGATCGTGCCCAGGCGATTCTCGACGCCAGCCATTCGCGCCGCGTCGATGGTGAGCGCGGCGAGCGCGCGATCGGCCGCGAGACCCCTGGCGACGACGCGTGCGGCGTGCAGTCGGAAGTCATCCGGCTTGCTCAGGCCGGCTGACGCAAACGCAAACGGCACCTGCGCCTTGGCGAGCGCTGCCGCCACCGCCGGCGCCTGTGCGCGCAATCGCACCGCCGCGAGCGGCTCGTCATCGTCTGGAGCGAGGGACTCGGACCTGGTCGGCCAGTCGAGGCTCAGGATGACGCGCGCGTTGGCGGTCTTCAGATCCGTCGCCACGCGATCCGCCTCGAAGCCGCCGGTGATGATCGGCTGCAGCGAGAACTGCTTGGCCATGTCGAGCGCGCGGATGATCTCGGCGGCGCTGTTGGCCTGGAACGCCACCGGCATGCGGCCGCCGAGCGCCGGCTGCAATGCCTCGAGCGCCGGATCGTACGGCGCGCCGCCTTCACCGGCCGCGACGCGGCCGTAGTGCTGGCCATCGAGCAGCGTCTGGCGCACGAACGCGATGACGCCCATCAGTGAGTTGGGATACGCACTGCCGCCGGCGGGACGCTCCGAGAAGGTGACGTGCAGCGCTACCGGCGTGCTCAGCACCAGCGGACCCTTGCGTGGATCTGCCACCGCGCCAATCTGCGGCTGATCCGCTTGCAGCGCCGTCATGATCAGCGCGCTCTGTCCGCGGATGCCGTCACCGTTTGGTGTGGCCAGCACCGCGGTGATACCTTCGGCCGCGGCCCGACTCAAGTCCGCCGATGCCGGATTGGTCACGTCCGCGGCGCGGAAGTGCGCGCGGCGAAGATAGTCGGCCTTCACGCGTTCGACGTCTTCAGTGGTGCGCGGGCTTTCGGCGCGAGGCGCCGGCGGCAGCGCGAGTCCCGCCGTACTGCCCATGTCGATGAGCCCCGGATACACGGTGAGCCCGGCGCCGTCGATCACCTGCGCGCCCGTCGGCGTGGTCACGCTGGCACCAACGGCGGCAATGACGCCGTCGCGCATCACCACCGTGCCTTTCTCAATCACCGCGCCAGACACGGGGACGATGCGCGCGTTCTGGATGGCCCAGGACGCGCTTTGTGCGGAGAGTGACGCCCACGCCGCAATCACAATCGTGCACGCGACGACAGCAACCGATGCGCGGCGGATCATCGCGGCCTCCCGTTCGCCGTGGCTGGCAGCGGCCGGCTGCGCCACTTGTCGTAGAGATCCGTGTGCACGCTGGCCGGACCGACATCACGACCGGCGATGAACACGCGCGGCACCGGGGTCCGGAACTCCAGCGGATCGCCGTTCCAGATGGCGAGGTTGGCGAGTTTGCCCGGCTCGATCGTGCCGACGCGATCGGCCACGCCCAGGATCTCGGCGGCGTCGATGGTGATGGCGCGGAGCGCCTGATCGCGCGACAGTCCCCACGCGACCGAGATGCCCGCTTCGTACGGAATCAGCCGCACGTTGGTGTAGCCACCGCTGCCGAACGCGAAGCGCACACCGGCGCGCGCCAGTTCTCCAGCCGCGCGATACGTTGCCGCATGATGCGCGTCCTCACGATCGGGGAGCGTGAGCACCGAGCCCAGAATCACCGGAATGTCCTTTGCCTTGAGCGCATCGGCGGCCAGCGGCGCCTCGAGACCACCGGTGATGACGATGCGGACGCCGGCGCGATCGGCAAAGGCGACGGCATCACGGATGTCGCGTTCGATGCCGGCGTTGACGAACAGCGGCTGCCGGCCTTCGACGACCGGCACCAGCGCTTCGAGGTTCCAGTCGGTACGACGTTCTGCCGCCGGCACACGCGCGTAGGCACGCGCGCGAGCGATCACATCCTCGAGCGAGCGAATGCGCGCATCGCGATCACGCTTGAGCTCCTCGTACTTGCGCGGCGCGTTGCCCTGGCCGCCACCGCGCGGCGTGAGGCCGGGAAACTGCACGCTCACACCAGCCGTGGGTTTGAGCGTCGCTTCTTCCCACGTCCAGCCGTCGAGGTTCATCACGGCCACCTGGCCGCCGACCAACCCGCCCGACGGCACGACGGCCACCGAGGTGATGCCGTTGACGCGCGCCACGCCGATCGCGTCGCTGTCCGCCTTGTACGACACCTGCGCCTTCACCGCCGCATTCACATCCAGCATCTCCACCACATCATCGAACCCGCGCGCGCCGGGTTCGGCGATGCCGATCGTGGTGCGGGCGTCGATGAAGCCGGGGTAGACGTCGGCGCCCTTCGCGTCCACCACCTGCGCTCCAGCAGGTGCCTGAATCGCCCCGGTCTGCACCTGCGCGATCACGCCGCCGCGGATCAGGATCGACCCGCTCTCGATCGCGTTGCCCGTCATCGTGTGGATGCGCGCGTTGGTGATGAGCGTCACTGGTCCGCTTGTGGGCACGGGAAGCGCGGCCTGCGTCGTGCGCATGCTGCTGTTGCTCGTGGCGGACTCGGCGGATGGCCCGCCAGCGCCCGCTGCATCGGATCGATCGGCATCGCCCGCGCGCGGCTGTGGCTGTGGCACCTGTGCAGGGCTGCCCGTGCCCGGACGACCTTCCGCCGCCATCAGTCGCGACTTCTCGGCCCGCGCGTCCGTGAGACGCTGCTCGTCATTCGCGCGGTCGTAATACACACGTCCGTCGATGTAGACGCGATCGACGATGGCGTAGGTGCTGAGGGGATGGCGATTCCAGATGACGACATCGGCGTCCTTGCCGGGCTCGAGCGAGCCGACGCGATTGTCGATGCGAAGCTGGCGCGCCGGGTTCATCGTCACCAGCGTCAACGCTTCGTCTTCCGACAGCCCGCCCCAGTGGATCGTCTTCGCCGCTTCGGTGTTCAGGCGCCGCGCATGCTCGGCGCTGTCCGAGTTGATCGACACCAGCACGCCGCGGCGCACCATCAGCGCGGCGTTGTAGGGAATCGAGTCCTGCGCTTCGATCTTGCCGACCCACCAGTCCGACCACGTCGACGCGCCGGCGCCGTGCTTCATGATCTCGTCGGCGAACTTGTAGCCTTCCACCACGTGCTGCAGCGTCGCCACCTTGAAGCCGAAGTCTTCGGCGAGGCGCAGCAGCATCAGATGTTCGTCGGCACGATAACCGTGCGCGTGAACGAGCCGGCGTCCCTCGAGGATCTCGACCAGCGGATCGAGCTGCAGATCGCGGCGCGGCGGCAGCAGCGTGGCGTTGGTCTTGCGCGCGGCTTCGTAGTCGCGCCACGCCTTCTGGTAGACGCGCGCGCGCGTGAACGCATCGCGGATCACGTACTCCACGCCTGGCCTCGTGATGGGATAGCGCCGCGGCGACTCCTGCACGCCGCCGCCACCGGGACGCAGGTCTTTCGGGTTCTCGCCGAGCGCGAACTTGATGCCGGGCATCGCGCCTTCGAAAATCAGGTCGGACGGCCGCATGGCGCCCCAGCGCAGCTTGATCACGCTGTTGGTGCCGCCGATGGGGTTGGCGCTGCCGTGCAGGACGTTGGCAGTGGTGAGTCCGCCGGCCAGGTCGCGATGGATGTTGACGTCCGCCGGGTCGAGGACGTCCGCCATCCCCGTCATCGAACTCACCGTCGTCCCGCCCTCGTTGATCGAGGCGGCGGCAATGTGCGAGTGCGCGTCGATCAGGCCCGGCGTGACGAAGCGGCCGGTCGCGTCGATCACATCAGCACCGGCAGGCACTGCCGTATCCGCACCACCGACGGCGGCAATCTTCCCATCGCGCAAGACGACGACGCCGTTCTGAATCACCCCGCGTGTGATGGTGAACACGGTTCCACCGCGAATGGCGGTCACGGCCGGCGCCTGCGTCGACGGCTGCGCCGCCAGCGCCGCCATCGCGACGATTACGACAAGCAACGTTCGTTTCATAGTGCATTCTCCGACAAGGCAGGTCCTGGGTCCTAAGTCCTGGGCAAGAACCTCCGTCCACGAAACCCGTGATCAAGAGCTCTTGCTTAAGACCTAAGACCTAAGACCTAGGACCTAAGACGTACTTCGTGAAAAATTCCCAGTTCTGTTCCATCGCCGCGCGATTCGCCTTCGGCTTGTTCAGCCCATGGCCGAAGCCCTTGAAGATCGACAGCCGCACCGGCACCTCTTGATCACGCAGTCCCTGATACAACTGGAACGCGTTGGGCACCGGGACGCGCGCGTCCTGATCGCCGTGCTGGATCAACGTCGGCGTCTTCGCCTGCTTGATGTAGGTCATCGGCGACGTGTCGGCGTAGATCTTCGGATCGTCCCACGGCGTCGCCTTCAGGTACTGCCGCGTGAACGGGTGGATGTCGGTGTTGACGTAGTAGGTCATCCAGTCCGAGATGCCGGCGCCGACCGAGATGGCGCGGAAGCGATCGGCGTGACGCGTGGTGAGGAACGCCGAGATGTAGCCGCCCTGGCTCCAGCCCATGCTGCCGACGCGGTCGCGATCGACGAGGCCCTGCGCCACGAGGTGATCGATGCCGGACAACACGTCCCACGCATCGCCGATGCCGAGATTGCGCACGTTCAGCGAGCGGAACGCTTCGCCGTACCCGGCGCTGCCGCGATAGTTCGGTTCGAGGACGAGCGCGCCGGCACCGAGGAACGCTTCGATGGGATAGGCGTTCGCGCTCGAATACGGCTGCGGCCGCGAGATGCCAGTCGGGCCGCCGTGAATGACGACGAGCAGCGGATAGCGGCGGCCGGTCTGGAAGCTGGCCGGCTTGTGCAGCACGCCCTCGATCTCGGCGCCGTCCTGGCTCTTCCACCGAATCACCTCGCGAGCCGGCATCGGCCACGCCGCCACCTGTGCGCGCGTGTCGCTGATGCGGCGTGCCGTCGCGAGCGCGGTCAGCTCGCCCGCATACACATCCGGAAACTCCGTGGCACCGGTCCCGACAAACGCCACGCGCGTGCCGTCCGCCGAGAGCGAGAACTGCGAGCCGATCCAGGTGTCGTTGGCCTGATGCCGGCGAATGGCGCCGCTCGCGGAATCGACGGAGAAGAGCGCGGTGTAGGTGCGCTGCGAGGCTGAGAAGAACAACCCACCCTTCGTCCAGGCGACGATCGAGGCGTCTTCGTCGAAGTTCTTCGACAGCGATCGAATGCCAGACTGTCCGGGCGTGACGATCGCGAGCTCTCGATTCTGGTAGAAGTAGAACGGCTTCGCCATCGCCGACACGAAGGCGATGCGCGTGCCGTCCGGCGACCAGCGCGGGTTTGAGTCCGGGCCGGCCTGCGCGACGAGTGCCGTGCGCTGTCCGG
This sequence comes from Acidobacteriota bacterium, assembly GCA_020851325.1. Taxonomy (GTDB): domain Bacteria; phylum Acidobacteriota; class Vicinamibacteria; order Vicinamibacterales; family UBA2999; genus VFZN01. The sequence goes on from JADZCY010000160.1 coordinate 8,765, forward strand.
ACGACACGTCCACGATCGAGATGTCGGCCGTGCCGCTCTCGCCGGCGTCGCTCGACACGCGATGATCGAACGCGATGCGCGTGCCATCCGGCGACCAGTCGAAGCTACCGACGACCATCGTGCCCGAGGTGAGCGCGCGCATGCGGCGATCGTCGAGCGACATCACGTGCAGGTGCACGTAGCGCTGGTCCTCATCTTCGAGGCGCACGTCGCCCCAGCGCTTCTCGCGGGTCTTCATCGCTTCGGGCGCCGCCTCACGCGCGGTGAACGCGATCATGCGGCCGTCCGGCGACCATGCGAACGAGTCGATGTCTTCGTCGTGCTTCGTCAGCTTCTCGGCTTCGCCGCCGGTGACGTCGATGCGATAGATCTGCCGCTTGCCGTCGCGATCGGACACGAACGCCAGTGTGCGATTGTCGGGCGCCCAGGCGGGCTGCACGCTCGACTTCGGCGCCGACGTGAGCTGCCGCGGTTCGCCGGAGGCGGCGTCGGCGACCCAGATCTCCGTTTCGTAGGCGTTGTCGTCCCAGTTCGTTTCGCGAATGGTGAACGCGACGCGCGCGCCGTCGTTCGACAACGCCGGTGCCCCGACGCGTTTCAGGTTGAGCACGTCATCAATGGCTGGCGAAGGCGCCGCCTGCGCGCCGACGCGCACCGGCGCGGTTACCGCTAGCGCCGCGACCACTGACAGCAGAGCCGGACGGACAAGACGCGTCGATGCACGCATGACTGGACCTCGCGCGGATTGTAAAGCAAACGAAACCACGAAGGCACGATGGGCCACGAAGGGCGCGGAGGCCACAAAGAGGGGCTTCAGGGTTTTCCTTTGAGTGCTTCGCGCTCTTTGTGCCCCTTCGTGCCTTCGCGGTTTCCTTGCCGTCGTCGCGCCTTCGTGTGGCGTGGACACGATGGCGATCCGTTTCGCGCTGGCCGGTGTCGAATCCTTTACAACGCGACGATCGGCCGATCACGCGGCGTGACGTGCACTCTCACTCGGAAGGGAGACCGCTATGCCTCGAGATCTGTTCACCGATGTCCGTCAGCCATCGGCGCACGTGGGAACGTCCAGCCGCTACACCGTCGTCCTGTCGATGGCGGCGCACGTGCTGGCCACCGTCACCATTCTTGCCGCCACGATCCTCGGGCCGGTGGTGTTGCCGGGGCTGCGCACGACGGATCTCGTTTACGCCGAGATCATGCTGCCACCGGCGCCGCCGCCGATGCTGCGTCCCGTGGACGCGCCGCCTCCACCGCCGGCGATGAATCCTGATGCGGCGCCTGTCGTCGCGCCCGACACCATCGCGCCCGAAGTGGAGCGGCCCATCGATCCGTGGCCGACGACGGATTTGGGGCCAGGGTTGGTGACGAGCGTCTCGTCACTGGACGCGATCAGCAGCGAACCGCCGCCTCCGCCGCCACCGGTGGTGCAGCAGCCCGTGCGTCCGGGCGGCAAGATCCGCACGCCGACGAAGGTGGTCGATGCGGCACCGGCTTATCCGGCGATCGCGCAAACCGCACGCGTGCAGGGCCTCGTCATCATCGAGGCCACGATCGACGTCGACGGCCGCGTCATGGGCGCGCGCGTGTTGCGTTCGATTCCGCTACTGGATGAAGCCGCGCTCGCCGCCGTACGCCAATGGCGCTACACGCCGACGCTGCTGAACGGCACACCGGTGCCGGTGGTGATGACGGTGACGGTGGATTTCAGGCTGAGATGAGGAAGGTCCTAGGTCCTAGGTCCTAAGTCTTAGGCAGAGCTCTTGCCCAGGACCTAAGACCTAAGACCTAAGACCCAAGACCTGCCTTACACGGCCTTCAAGAGCGCGCTCACCTTGTTCGTCGCTTCCCAGGTGAGGTCCTTGTCGTTCTTGCCGAAGTGGCCGTAGTTGGTGGTCTTCGAGTAGATCGGCCGGCGCAGCGACAACTGGTCGATGATGTCGGCCGGCTGGAAGCTGAAGACGCGGTTGATGGCGCGGATGATGCGGTCGTCGGAAACAGTGGCGGTGCCGAAGGTCTCGACGTGCACGCTCACCGGGTCGGGGTGGCCGATCGCGTAGGCGAACTGCACCTCGCACTTGTCGGCGAGCTTCGCGGCGACGACGTTCTTCGCCACCCAGCGCGCCATGTAGGCAGCGCTGCGGTCCACCTTCGTCGCGTCCTTGCCCGAGAAGGCGCCGCCGCCGTGCCGGCCCATGCCGCCGTAGCTGTCGACGATGATCTTGCGGCCGGTGAGACCGGTATCGCCCTGCGGTCCGCCGACGACGAAGCGGCCGGTGGGATTGATCAGGAACTCGGTCTTGTCGGTGAGCAGCTTCGCCGGCAGCACCTTGCGGATCACGTCCTCGATGCAGAACTTCTCGATCTCGCCGTGCTTCGCATCGGCGGCGTGCTGCGTCGAGATGACGACGTTGGAGATGGCGACGGGCTTGCCGTTCTCGTAGACGACGGAGACCTGCGACTTGGCGTCGGGCCTGAGCCAGCCGCACTTGCCCTGCTTGCGGATCTTGGTGAGCTGCCGGCCGAGGCGATGCGCGAACATGATCGGCGCCGGCATCAGCTCCGGCGTTTCGTTGCTGGCGTAGCCGAACATCAGGCCCTGATCGCCGGCGCCCTGCTTCGCCGTCTTCTTGCCGGCGGCCTTGCGCGCGTCGACGCCCTGCGCGATGTCGGGCGACTGCTGCGTCACCAGCACGTTGACGAACACGCGATCGGCGTGGAACACGTCATCGTCATTGACGTAGCCGATGTCGCGGATGCTGTCGCGGGCAATCTTGACGAAATCGAGCTTCGCCTTCGTGGTGATCTCTCCGCCGATGATCACGACGTTCGACTTGACATAGGTCTCACAGGCGACGCGGCTGTACTTGTCCTGCGCGAGGCATGCGTCGAGGACGGCGTCGGAAATCGTGTCGGCGACCTTGTCGGGATGGCCTTCGCCGACGGACTCGGAGGAGAAGATGTATCGGTTGCCCATTCAGACTCCAAAAAAAATGGCCCGCGATGTCGCGGGCCTGGCTCGCGACTTAGATTGTTGTCGGAACCGGCGCCTGCCGGACCGATGCGGCCCTCAAGTCGGGGAAATCGCCGCAAAACGACCCTTCAGTATGGTCTGGGCCGAGGGAAGAGGTCAACTGCGAGGGCGGGAGGCGGGAGACGGGAGGCGGGAGGCGG
>JADZCY010000161.1 GCA_020851325.1 Acidobacteriota bacterium
CGGTGAAGTTGCCGTCCGAGCCGCCGCCGGTGGCGCCTTCCTCGAGCGCCAGGCCCATCTCCGCGGCCGCGGCCTTCGCCAGTTCGAACAAACGAATGACGCCGGGTGAACGCTCCATCGGCGGGCGATTGAATCCACCGGTCACCTCCAGACGCGCGCCGGCCGTGAGAGCGCTGAGCGCGCGCATCGTGTGATCCAGCCGCTCGGCATCCGCCAGCGTTTCCGCGCGCACGTCCACCGACGCCGACGCGCGATCGGGGACGACGTTGGAGCGCGTGCCGCCGGTGATGACGCCGACGTTGAGCGAGATGCCGCGATCGAGGTCGCGCAGGCCGTCGAGCGCCAGCACCTGCAGCGCCAGTTCGCGGATCGCGTTCACGCCCTTCCGCGGATCGACGCCGGCGTGCGCCGACACCCCGTGCGCGGTGATCTCGTACTGACCAACGCCCTTGCGCGCGGTCTTGAGCGCGCCGCCGGCGAGCGCCGGTTCGAGCACCAGCACCGCTTCGCTGGCGCGAGCTTCCGCTTCGATCAACGCGCGCGACGTGCGGCTGCCGGTCTCCTCGTCCGTGCTCCACAGCATCGTAATCGATACGTCCGTCGTCGCACTCGCGGCCTGCCAGGCGCGAACGGCAAGCATCCCGATGGCGATGCCGGCCTTCATGTCGAGCACGCCAGGTCCGTAGAGACGGCCGTTGTCGGTGCGAATGGGCATGCGCGCGAGCTGACCGACGGGCCACACCGTGTCGAAGTGGCCGAGCAGCAGGATGCGGCGCGGTCCCTCGCCAAAGCGCGCGATCAGGTGATCGCCGGCCGGGCCATCCGGCGCGAGCGTGCTCACCGACGCGCCCAGCGAGCGGAGCTCCGACACCAGCACGGTGCCGCACGCGTTGACCGCGGCGGGATCATCGGTCGGCGACTCGATTCGCACGAGCTGGTGAATACGGTCGAGCAACCAGGCGTCGTGGTCGCGGCAGTAGCGAAGAAGCGGCGTCGGCATCGGCGCCTATAATACGGGGATGCGAGTTGCTCTTGGCGTGAGCGGGCTGGTGTTGTCGGCGGCGATTGCCGCGGCACAGACGCCGCAACCGTTCCCCACTCCACGCGGCAGTCAGCCGGCGCCACCGCCGTCCTCGGCACCGCGCCAGACCGCACCGCCGGCGCCAGCGCCTGCACAAACACCGCCTCCGGCCACCACGGCAGCGCCCGCGACGCCGCCAGCCGCCACGCAGCCGCCAGCCGGCAGCCCCGATCTCGGCGGCATCCCGATGTATCCCAACGCGGTGTATCTCACCTCGTACGAGGCGGGACGCGGACAGAAGTTCCACGTCTACGGCGTGTTGTTGCCCTACGCGGAAGCCGTCGCCTACTACCGCACGGCGCTCAAGGTGCGCGGCGACGAGTTGTTCGAATCGCCACCGACGCACCAGTTCGAAGTGGCGCGCTTCCGTGAATCCGAGATGGCGTTCCCACCCAGCGTGACGATCAAGGACTTCACGTGGGGCGGATCACCGGGCTTCATGAATCCGAAGCTCGGCGCGCAACCCGAACGCTTCCCCACCATCATTCAGGTGGTGCCGCTCCCGGTGGCACGCTAGCAGGGTCCTAGGTCCTAGGTCCTAGGTCGAAGGTGCGGCGCCTCTCCGCACCCTTCAGCACCTTTCCCGCACCCTTCAGCACCTGTCAGCACCTATCTAGCACTCGGCCTAAGACCTAGGACCTAGGACCTAGGACCTAGGACCTAGTCAGCACCTTTTTCCAGGTAGATCTCCCCTACCTGCTTGAATTCCTCCGACTTCTCCGCCATGCCCTTCTGCGCTTCGGCGCGGAGCTGTTGCGTCAGTTCCATGCTGCAGAACTTCGGCCCGCACATCGAGCAGAAGTGCGCCACCTTGGCGCCGTCGGCCGGCAGCGTCTCGTCGTGATATGCGCGGGCGGTGACCGGATCCATCGCCAGGTTGAACTGATCGCGCCACCGGAATTCGAATCGCGCCTTCGACAGCGCATCGGCCCAGGCGCGGGCGCGCGGATGGCCTTTTGCCAGGTCGGCGGCGTGCGCGGCGATCTTGTAGGCGATCACGCCCGCCTTCACATCGTCTCGGTTCGGCAAGCCGAGGTGTTCCTTCGGCGTGACGTAGCAGAGCATGGCCGTGCCGTACCAGCCGATCATCGCGGCGCCGATGGCCGAAGTGATGTGGTCGTAGCCTGGCGCGACGTCGGTGGTGAGCGGGCCGAGCGTGTAGAACGGCGCCTCGCTGCACCACTCGAGCTGCTTCTCCATGTTCTCGCGAATGAGGTGCATCGGCACGTGGCCGGGCCCTTCGTTCATCACCTGGACGTCGTACTCCCACGCAATCTTCGTCAGTTCGCCCTGCGTCTTCAGTTCGGCGAACTGCGCCTCGTCATTGGCGTCGGCGATCGAGCCAGGACGCAAGCCGTCGCCGAGCGAGAAGCTGACGTCGTAGGCGCGCATGATCTCGCACAGCTCGCGGAAGTGCGTGTAGAGGAAGTTCTCCTGGTGATGCGCCAGGCACCACTTGGCGATGATCGATCCGCCTCGCGAGACGATGCCGGTGACGCGACGGGCGGTGGTGGGGATATAGCGCAGCAGCACGCCGGCGTGGACGGTGAAGTAGTCCACGCCCTGTTCGCACTGCTCGATGATGGTGTCTCGATACACCTCCCACGTGAGGTTCTCGGGACGGCCGCCCACTTTCTCCAGCGCCTGATAGAGCGGCACGGTGCCGATCGGCACGGGCGAGTTGCGCAGGATCCACTCGCGTGTCTCGTGGATCTGCTTGCCGGTGGAGAGGTCCATCGCGGTGTCGGCGCCCCACAACGTCGCCCAGCGCAGCTTCTCCACTTCCTCGTCGATGGACGAGGAGACGGCGGAGTTGCCGATGTTGGCGTTGATCTTCACCAGGAAGTTGCGGCCGATGATCATCGGCTCCAGTTCCGAGTGATTGATGTTGGCCGGGATGATGGCGCGGCCGCGCGCCACTTCGTCGCGGACGAATTCCGCCGGCAGTCCCTCGCGCGTGGCGATGAACGCCATCTCCGGCGTGATCTCGCCCTTGCGCGCGTAGTGCAGCTGCGTCACCACCGGCTGACCTCGCCGCGGCGCAATCCACGCCTCGCGCAGCTTTGGCAGCCCGGCACGCGGATCGCAGCCCTGTGGCCCGCTGGTGTCGTAGAGCCGCAGCGACGGTTCGCCGCCGCTCAGCGCCACCTCGCGAAACGGCACGCGCAACGTCACGTCGCCGTCCGCGGTGTGAAGGGTTTGCTCGTCGTAGACCTTGGTCGAGCCAGGAAACGCGTCGGCGTACGAAGAAATACCGGTGTGAACTGTCTCGGGCATGCCGCTCTCCCTCCGCCGGTGTCAACCGGATCAGGTTCCAGGGACTCTCTCAATCACGCCGAAGCTCGCGCACGCGAGCGAAGGCGGATACCCCTGGCGGTGTTCTGCCATGATACCCGAGGTGTCGCGCGCGTCCTTGCCCATCGATCCGTATCTCGATCCGCTGCGCGGCCATCTCCTCCGTCATCGTGCCGCCGTGCTGCGTGCCGCGCCTGGGGCCGGCAAGACCACGCGCGTGCCGCCGGCGATCGCTGATCGCGGGCGCGTGATCGTGTTGCAGCCTCGTCGTGTCGCCGCACGCGCGGTGGCGCGACGCATCGCCGAGGAACAGGGTTGGACGATCGGCCGCGAAGTCGGCTGGCACGTCCGCTTCGAGCGCCGCTTCACCGCCGACACGCGCGTGCTCATCGTCACCGAAGGCATGCTGACGGCTTATCTGGACGATGACCCGCTGCTGAGTGATGCGGCGGTGGTGGTGCTGGACGAGTTCCACGAGCGCAGCATTCACACTGATGTCGGCCTCGCGCTCGTCAAGCAGGCGTGGCTGGCGCGCGACGACCTGCACGTGCTGGTGATGTCGGCCACGCTCGACGCGGCGCCGGTGTCCGCCTTCCTCGGCGGCTGCCCTGTCGTCGACGTGCCGGGCGTGACGCATCCGCTGCGGATCGAGTACGCGCCGGGGCTTGGCGTGTCCGACGCCGTCGCTCGCGTGCTGCCAGCCACACCGGGTGATGTGCTGTGCTTCCTCGCGGGCGCTGCCGACATCGACCGCGCCATCGTCGACAGCCGCGCGCTCGAGCAGCGGCACGACGTCGATCTCGTCCCGCTGCATGGCTCGCTGGACGCCGCCGCGCAGGACCGTGCGATCGGCCCATCGCATAGACGACGAGTGGTGTTCGCCACCAACATCGCCGAGACGTCGCTGACGGTGCCTGGCGTGTCGGCGGTGATCGACAGCGGCTGGCAGAAGACGGCGCGCTTCGACGCCGAACGTGCCATCGAC
>JADZCY010000162.1 GCA_020851325.1 Acidobacteriota bacterium
GCTAGTATCTAAAGAACCCCATGAATGTGAACTGGAACGCGATGCGTGGTCTGGTCGCGGTGCTGATGGTCGCGCTGGCGATGCCGGCTGCCGCGTCAGCGCAGTTGCGGCGGATTCCGGCGGAGATCGAGCCCATCGTCGAATCCGCGGCCCCGGCCGGCGGAACGGTGCGGGCGGCGCTGGCGGTGACGCTGCCGGAAGGGTTTCACGTCCAGTCGAACAAGCCGCGTGACGCGTCGCTCATTGCCACCGAGGTGATGGTGGACGCGCCCGCGGGCGTGGAAGTGCGTGAGGTGGTCTTCCCCGACGCCGAGGACTTCGTCCAGGAAGGCCTGCCCGAGCCGCTGCTGGTGTTCGATCGCATCTTCACCATCGGCGTGCAGCTTACCGTGGCCGCCGGCACACCGCCGGGTGACATCGTCGTGCCGGTGCGGCTTCGCTATCAGGCCTGCGACGACAAGATGTGTTACGCGCCGAGTAACGCGCGCGCGGAGTGGACCATCCCGGTGGTGGCGGCAGGGACGAACGTGACGCTGCAGCGTGCCGACGTCTTTGCGAGCATCGCGTTCGGCACCGGCGAGAAGCCCGGCGCCCCCGCGGCTCCCGTGCCGATGACGACGACGCCGACCAGCGCGGATGGCATCGGTCAACTCGATCGCTTCACGCTTACGGCATCGACGGGCGGCTATCTCGGCACCAACGACTTCCTGACGTTCGTCCGCAACGCCGAAGCCGGCGTCACCGAGAAGGGTCTGCTCGAAGGACAGGGGCCGCTCGCCATTCTGCTGATCGTGTTCCTCGGTGGCCTCGCGCTCAACCTGACGCCGTGCGTGCTGCCGATGATCCCGATCAACCTCGCCATCATCGGCGCCGGCGCGCAGGCCGGATCGCGTCAGCGCGGCTTCCTGCTCGGCCTCACCTACGGCGGCGCGATGGCGTTCGTCTATGGCGTGCTCGGCGTGATCGTCGTGCTCACGGCGAGCACGTTCGGCACCATCAACGCCTCGCCGTGGTTCAACCTCGGCATCGCGCTGCTCTTCGTCGCGCTCGCGCTGGCGATGTTCGACGTCTTCGAGATCGACTTCTCGCGCTTCTCCAGCAACGTCGGCGGCGGCGCCGGTCGCGGCACGTTCCTGCTCGCGTTCACGATGGGCACGGTGGCGGCGCTGCTGGCCGGCGCGTGCGTGGCGCCGGTGGTGATTCAGGTGGTGCTCTTCGCCAGCAATCTCTACGCGACGGGCACGAGCATCGCGTTGGCGCTGCCGTTCGTGCTCGGCATCGGCATGGCGGTACCGTGGCCGCTGGCCGGCGCGGGCCTGGCGTCGCTGCCGAAGCCAGGCGCGTGGATGGTGCGCGTCAAGCAGGGCTTCGGCGTGATGATTCTCGCCACCTCCGTCTACTACGGCTACCTCTCATACGAGCTGTTCGCCAACCGCTGGGTGGATGCGACGGAAGTGGCGTCGAGCGTCGAAGAGAAGTTGAAGGAAGGGTGGCACTCGTCGCTCGCCGAAGGCCTCGCCGTCGCCGAGCGCGAAGGCAAGCCGGTGCTGATCGACCTGTGGGCGACGTGGTGCAAGAACTGCCTCACCATGGACAAGACGACGCTGGTCGATCCCGAGGTGAAGCAGGCGCTGGACGGCTACGTGAAGATCAAGTTCCAGGCCGAACAGCCGGATGAACCGCCGGCGGTGGATGTCATGAAGCGCTTCAACGCGGTGGGCCTGCCCGCCTACGTGATCCTCAAACCGGGCCCGTCGACGACGAACTGAGAAGAAGGACCAACGCAACACGAAGACCACGACCCTTCGACTTCGCTCAGGGCAAGCGGCCTCGAAGGACGCACACGAAGGCTTCTCTTGGTAAGAAGTCTGACCAGCGTGTCTTCGTGAGCGTTCTTCGTGCCCATCGTGCTCTTCGTGTGTCGTGAAACTCAGCCCGCGAACTTATAGCCCATTCCATGGACGGTGAGGATGAACTGCGGCACGCGCGGGTTGGGCTCCAGCTTCTGCCGCAGCCACGCGACGTGCACGTCCACGGTGCGCGTCGACGGCATCGCGGTGTAGCCCCACACGTCCTGCAGCAACTGCTCGCGCGACAGCGTCGTGCCGCGGTGCTCGATGAAGTAGCGGAGCAGTTGGAACTCCTTCGCCGATAGCTCGAGCGCCGTGCCGTCTTTGTGGACTTCGGCCCGGCGCACATCCACTTGTACATCGCCAAACTGATATCGCTCGAGCGACACGCCCGACGCCGCCGGCGCCCGGCGCAGCAGCGCCTCGAGCCGCGCCAGCAGCTCCATCGTGTCGAACGGCTTGGTCAGATAGTCATCCGCCCCGAGCTTCAACCCGACCACGCGATCGACCACCTGCGTGCGGGCGGTGAGCATCAGGATCGGCGTCGCCACGCCCTGCTGCCGCAGCACGCGCGCCACTTCGAAGCCGTCCTTCCCCGGCAGCATCACGTCCAGGACGATGATGTCGAATGGTTCGCCGGACCCGCGGTCGATGGCTGTCTGTCCATCGCTCGCTGTTTCCACCATGTAACCTTCGGCGGCCAGCCGATCGCTCAACGTCAGCAGCAGGCCGGGTTCGTCTTCAACGAGGAGCAAGCGATACGGCATTCGAGGACTGGAGGACTGGAGGACTGGAGGACTGGAGGACTGGAGGGCTGGAAGCCGGAGGCTGACTCCCGGCGCTACCTTGCCACCTCGGACGGCGCGCCAACGAGGACGTCGGCCGTGGCCCTTGGTACTACGGGAAGCGTGAGAGTGAAAGTGCTGCCGTGGCCGGGTTCACTCGTCAGATCGACGCGGCCCTCGTGCGCTTCGGCGATGCGGGCGACGAGGTTCAGGCCGAGACCGCTGCCCTGAATCTGCCGCGACACGGCGTCGCGTCCGCGATAGAACGGCTCGAACACCTTCTTGCGATCGTCGGCGTCGATGCCGAGGCCGTGATCGGACACGGCGATCGCGACGTGCGTGGCGCGGGCGTGTGCGGCGTTTGCCGCGACTGATGCGCCGTCGCTCCGCTGCGCCCGGCCGCGCCGGTCGGCGGGCGTGGCGGCAATGCGCAGCCATCGTGCGTCGCCGCCGTACTTCACCGCGTTGCTGATCAGGTTCTGCAGCGCCGAACGCAGCGCTGACGGATCGCCGAAGAGCGGTGGCAGATCGTCGGCGATGTCGAGTTCCACCTGCACGCCCCGCGCCTCGATCTCGGAGCGGCACGCCGCCAGCGACTGCTGCACCAGGTCCGCGACGTTCACCTGCTCGCGCCCGGCGGCAGCCGTGCCGGCGGCGATCCCCGCGAGTTGCAGCACGCGCTCCACCGTTTCGCCGAGGCGTCGCGATTCGTCCTGGATGGTCGAGCCGTACTTGCGCACGCGCGCCGGATCGGCGAC
>JADZCY010000163.1 GCA_020851325.1 Acidobacteriota bacterium
AGATGGACGAGGCGACGCGCGGCATCGTCACGGTGGAGCGCCGCGGCGAGTACGAGTCGCACTGGCAACTGCGCACGCGCACCGGCGGTCCGGTGGTGGCCGAGTGGACGGCGGAGCTCATCAACGATGTGTCAGGCAAGGTGCTCGGCTGGCGCACCACATCCGAAGCCGACATCGTCAGTGCCGGCAGCGTCACGTTCCGTCCGGCCCCCGCCGGCGACTTCACCGAGGTGCACGTGCACCTGCAGTACTCCGCGCCGCTCGGGTGGCTCGGCACCGCCGCCGCCACGGTTGGCGGTCACAACCCCGGGATGCTCGTGCGCGAAGCCTTGCGCGACATCAAGCGCTATCTCGAACTCGGTCGTCGCGTCACGCTGACGGCGTAATCGGAGGAGATCATTCATGCGAGCCGTCTGCTGGTATGGCAAGGAAGACGTCCGGGTCACGCGCGTGCCCGATCCCACCATCATCGACGAAGGCGATGCCATCGTCCGCGTCACGCTCACCGCGATTTGCGGCTCGGACCTGCACCTCTACGGCGGGTTCATCCCGACGATGAAGAAGGGGGATGTGCTGGGGCATGAGTTCATGGGCGAGGTGGTGGCGGTTGGCAAGGCCGTTACCTCGCTCGCGATTGGCGATCGCGTCGTCGTGCCGTTCACCATCGCGTGCGGCGGCTGCCTGTCGTGCAAGAAGGACTTGTGGGCGCTCTGCGAGAACTCGAATCCGAACAACGAGATGCTCCAGACGCTGTATGGCTCTTCGGGCTCGGGACTGTTTGGCTACTCACATCTCTACGGTGGATTCTCCGGCGGGCAGGCGGAGTTCGTCCGCGTACCGTTCGCCGACGTCGGTCCGTTCAAGGTGCCGGAAGAGGTGAGCGACGAACAGGCGTTGTTCCTGTCGGACATCTTCCCCACCGGCTACATGGCGGCGGAAAACGCGGACATCCATCCGGGCGCCGTCGTCGCCGTGTGGGGCGCGGGTCCGGTCGGGCTCTTCGCGATGAAGTCCGCACGCATGCTCGGGGCCGAGCGCATCATCGCCATCGATCACGTGGCGACCAGACTCGCGCTGGCGCGGCAGCATGCCGATGCGGAGATCATCGACTTCCTCGCCGAGGACGTCACCGAACGTCTGCACGACCTGACCGGCGGCCGTGGTCCTGACGCCTGCATCGACGCCGTCGGTCTCGAAGCGCACGGCAGCGGCAGCATCGGCGCCCGCTACGACCGCGCCAAGCAGGTGGCATGGATGGCCACCGATCGTCTCGACGCGCTGCGTCAGGCCATCGGCAGTTGCCGCCCCGGCGGCACTGTGTCCATTCCCGGTGTCTACGGTGGCTATCTCGACAAGGTGCCGATGGGCGCCGCGTTCGCCAAGGGCCTCACGCTCCGCATGGGCCAGACGCACGTGCATCGGTATCTGCAGCCACTGATGGACCGCATCCAGGCCGGCGCGATCGACCCGACGTTCGTCATCAGCCATCGCCTGAGCCTCGACGAAGCGCCAGGCGCGTATGAAACGTTTCGTAACAAACAGGACGACTGCACGAAAGTCGTGATGCGGCCATAGCAGTTACAGAAAGATGGACGGCGAATCTGGGGAGCTCGTGATCTGGTGAGGTGGCGATCAATCTGAAGATCTGGCGATGCGGCGATCTATCTGCTGATGTGCAGATCTATCTGACGACTTGACGGTCGTCAATGGTCGGTTCAGCGACACGCTCCCGCCGCTCCGCTCAAGGGCACACAGGGACGAACTGAGCGATCGCCAGATAGATCGCCCCTTCACCAGATAGATCGACAGATCACCAGATCTGCACATTGATCGCCAGATCACCACATCGCGAGATCGACAGATTCGCGGTTCTTCCTCAAAAAGCTTGTCCCAGACTGAAGAAAAACCGTCCGCGTGGTTCGCCTGGCCTGCCGTCGAGGACGAAGCCATAATCGCCTCGGAGGAGGAACCACGGGGTGCGGACGCGGACGCCGAGGCCGACGGTTTCGCGGATGTCGCTGAAACGCCAGTCGCGCAGTGTCGCGCTGACGCCGCCGATGTCGACGAAGCCGACGCCATCGATGATGTTAATCAGCGGGAAGCGAAGTTCGGCGTTCAGCACCAGCGTCGCGTTGCCGCCGGTGGGAATACCCGAGGCGTCGCGGGGGCCGAGCGACGCTTCGCCGAACCCGCGCAGCGTCGTCCCGCCGCCGGCGAAGAAGCGTTCGGTGCGCGGGACTTCTCCACCGAGACCGCGCATCAGGCCAAGGCGGGCGCCGGTGGCGAAGACGAACCGCGGCCGCAGGATCTCGTTCGTGAGCCGCTCGCGGCGCTCGGGTGCGAGCGCGAAGTACTTGAAGAACTGCCCGTAGTAGCGAATGAACGCCTGGTCGGAGCCGAGCCATTCGGGTGAGTAGGTGAAGGCCTGCGAGGCGAACGACCCGCGCGTGGCGTCGAGGATTTCGTCACGCGTTTCGCGCGTGAGGGTGCTGGTGAGCGGTGTCACCGTCACCGTTTCGTCGAGCCCGCCGGCACGATTCGGATCGAAGGTCCGCGCCTGCTCGTAACTCACGCCGTAGTTCCACACGTACGCGCTCCACAGCTTGCGCTCCTGCTGCAGCGAGGCGCCGAACCGATCGACGACGAACTCGGCGCTGGTCGCCGTTTCCGGCGTGCGCTCCTGCCGCGCATAGAGCGCTGCCAGCGTCTGCAGCGGAATCTGCCGCAGCATCGGCTGGCTGGCATACAGGCGCACCTGCCGTCGGCGGCCATCGTAGCGCGCGCTCACGCCCACCACGCGCGCCTTGCCCAGCGAGTTGTGATTCGAGGCGTCGATGAGTCCGCCGAGGCCGCCGTCGGTGTCGAAGGACAACCCGTAGCTCACCTGGAACGGCGGCACCTCGCGCAGGTTGACGCGCGTATCCACCGGCCTCGTGCCCTCCGCGGCTGGCTGTTCGCGATCAGGCGATTCGGACCCGGACGATTCGGATGCAGATGATTCGGATAGCGACGACTCCGACGCGTCCGGTGCGAGCGTCGGACCAGCCGACGGGTCCGGCTCCGCCGACTCGCGCAGGATCTCCACCGATGAATAGGCGCCGGTCTGATACAGACTGCGCCGCGATCGCCCCACGGCGGCCAGGTCCAGCGTTTCGCCCTCGGTGAGTTCCACTTCGCGCCGCACGAACGGCTCGGTGGTGCGCTCGGTGCCGTCCACGTCAACGCTGGCGACGACGGACTTGCGGCCTTCCTGCACGCTGATGGTGACGTCGGTGGCGCCGGTGTCGCGATTGGCATCGACGTCGTAGCGCAGGCGCATGTCATTGTAGCCCAGCCGCCAGTAGGCCTGCCGGATGCGATCGAGCGAACGTTCGGCCACCGCCGGCAGGAACGCGTCGCCGACCAGCAGCGGCGCCTCGGTGAGGACGGCGTCGGTGGTCATCGCGTCATTGCCGACGACGTTCATCTGCCGGACGATGAAGCGGGGGCCTTCGACGACGGGCACGACAATGCGTGCAGTGGCGCCTTCGAAGACGGGCTCGGGCGTGTCGAGGCTGGCGGCGAGGTAGCCTTCCTCGCGGTAGTAGCGGCGCAGCAGTTCGGTCACCACCGTCGCATCGGTGAAGAGGTCCTGCTCCAGGTCCTGTTCGCGGACGAGCGACGCCAGATCGTCGGACGAGATCGCGGACGCGCCATCGAAGCTCAGCACCACGCGCTCGAAGCGCGGTCCCTGATCGATGAAGAATCGGATCAGTCGCGAACCATCCGCCTGATCCTCGATGCTGTGCGTCACGGTCGCGGCCAGATGGCGATCGCTGGTCAGCCACTCGATGAGCGCATCGGTGCCGTCCTCGGCGCGCTGCGTGTCGAAGATGCCGCGCTGCCAGCGCATCGCCACGTCCTCGCGCACGTCATTGGGAGGATCAGCGCCTTCGAAGACGAGGCGCACGCGCGGCCCCGGGTCGATGCGGACCGACACGCGCACGGCGGGGCCGGCCTCGCTCGTCGACTCCTGGCTCGTGCGCACGCGCGCCTGGAGGTAGCCCTGCTCCCGCAGATCCTTCTCGATGCGATCGACGCCCTCGCGGAAGCGGAAGAAGTCGTAAGGATCGCCCTCGCGGATCTTCAGACGATCGCGCGCGGCCGCTTCGGTATAGCCGGCGCTGGTCTCGACCGCGATCGACTCGACCGGCGGCCGCACGCGCTGCATGCGCCGCGGTTCGGGCGGGCCGCCGAAGCGAAGCTCGTGACGGAAGTCCAGCCGATAGGTGTTGGCGTCCTGCCGCACCAGGCGCGTGCGGAACCGGCGCGTGATGTCGTACTCGGCCATCCAGAGCTGCCGGCGGCTGTCGGTGAGCGCGGTCGAGTAGACGAGCCGCAGCTGATCGGTCAGGTCCTGACCGACGGTGAGTCGCGCCACCGATTCCGCTTCGCCGGCAATCAGCGTCGGCTCGACGCGCACTTCGCTGAGCCCGGTGGCGCGCTGCAGGCCGCGGCCGAGGGCCGAGCCGACGCGTCCGGTGAGGTACGACATCACCTGCTCGCGCGCGACGTCGTATTCCTCGCCGCGCATCTCGTCCAGCGTGCGGCCGGTGACGAGCAGCGCCATGATGTCGGGTTCCGGCAGCGACGGATCGGAGGTGAGTGTCAGGTCCGTCTCGCCGACTTCTCCGGTCACGCCCAGCGTCACGTCCACCTGTCGTGCCGTTGTCGTCAGCCGGAGATCGAACGACGGCACGATGCGCGTCTCGTCGAGGAACGTGATGGTGCCGCGTTCCACTTCGTAGCGCCGTTCGTTGAGCGTCACCGACGAGCCCTCGAGGATCTCCATCTGCCCGGCCAGCCCCATGTCGTACGGCGTGCCGACGACACGGAGGTCGGTGGTGATCTCGGCCCTGGCGAGGTTGTTGTCGACGAGCACCGGCGTTTCCGTGGTCACCGCCACGTTCAGCCGGATCTGTTCCATCAGCGGGCTGCGTTCGGCGGTGAGATCCAGGCCGCTCGGCCGCCCGATGGCGGCGAGGATGCCGGTGTCGAAGTTGATGTCGCCGGTGAGGCCGGCTTCGGCGATCGTCACCTCGCCTTCGACGAGCAGGGTGCCGCGATCGGGCCTGACGCGCAAATCGACGTCCGACAGGCTGCGCAGATCGAGCGGCGCCGAGAACGCGAGGTCGTCAACAGACAGCACGAGGTTGGCATCGGCGATCCCATCGTCTCCAAGGGTGACGTGTCCGCCGCCGACCAGCGTGCCGCCGTTGACGCGACCGCTGACGCCGGAGAGCGACGCCGTGCGATCGACGAGATCGACGCGCGCGTTCAGCGCTTCCACCGCCACGCGCGGCTCGTCGACGATCACCGAGACGTCGGCGAGTTCGGCACAGCCGTTCACGCTCGGGTTGTCGATGGTGCCGCTGGCGCGCACGTCGAATCGCGCCGGCCCCTCGGCGCGCACATCGCGGCTGAGCATCTGCGCGATGCCCAGGTTGACGTCGCCGGTGACCGCGGCCTGGATGGCGCGGTCGCCGGTGAGCCCGGCCGAGCCCTCGACCTTCACCGTGCCGGCTGAACCCGCGAGCTCCAGCGACTCGACGGTGGCCACCGCGTCGCGCACGACGATTGTCGACGGCACTGACTGCTGAAGCTCGAGCGAGTCATACGAGATCGACAGCGCATCGAAGCGGAGGCGCGCGTTCAACGCTTCGACCGTGGGCGTGGCCGCTTCGGCGTCCAGCGTGAAGGCGATCTGACCACCAAGCCCCTCGGGCACGCCGGGGACCGCGGCGGGATTGAAGTTGGTGAGGCGCGCCTTCAACGTGCTGGGCACGCCCGACGGCGCGGACCGCACGGGCCAGGCGTCCGAGAGCGCGATCGGCGTTGCTCCCGAGGCCGAGAACTGCGCAGTGCCCCATTCGAAGTCGAACGCACTCAGCGTGGCACGCCCGTCGGCCACCGCGGCGTCGATGCGGAGGTTGGAGATCGGCACGTCGAGCCGCGGCGACAGCACGAACCCGCGATCGAGCGTGATGGTGCCGGACGGGTCCAGTTCGGCCAGCGTCCCGCCAACGTGCGCGTCGATCATCAGCGTGCCGTCGGCGCTCAGCGCTTCCTCGGGCGGCGCGTAGGTCGCGAGCGATGCCAGCGACAACGACGCCGTCAGCGTCACATCCGCTGCTTCCGTCGACTCGGCGTCCACCGGCATCCGCCCGCTGACCTCGGCGCGTGAGTCGAGGGCGACAACGGCAAGCCGCTCGATGGACACGATGCGGCTGGCGTAGTCGATCTGCGCGGCGCCGTCGGTGGTGACCGGTTGGCCCTGCCAGGCGGCGTCGACGCTTTCGAGCGTCACGCGGCCGGTGCCGGTGACCGCGTCACTGGCCGGGCCGTCGAACACCGCCGTCGCGCGGAGCGTGCCCGTGAGTGGCTCGAGCGCCGGCACCGGCACGCGCGCGAGATCCAATCCGTCCACGCGCACGTCCGCATGCGCGGTGTAGGGCGCGTCGATGGAGACGGTGCCGTCAGCCGCAGTGGCAAAGAGCGGCGCGCGCACGTCGAACGTCGCGACGCGGTCGGCCAGCGCCACCGTCGCTTCCAGATCGCCCAGATTCTCAGCTCCCGCGTCGAGCGTCTCGCCTCCCGTCTCCCTCCTCCCGCCCGCCGACGCGAGCGAGATGTCTCTCACAGCGAGCTCTACGTTTCCTTCAGGCGCGTCGATGGTTCCGCGGACGGCGCCGGCCAGTTCAATCGCGCCGGTCACCGCCGTGCCGTCGGCGAGTTGCACCCGCTCGATGCGCAGGTTGTCGGATCGCAGCTGCAAGTCGGCAACCTTCGTGTCCAGCGCGTATGTGCCGGTTGCTTCGAGCCAGCCGTCGCCGCCATCCTGCGGCTTGTCGAGCCGCAGCGGCGACACACGCACGAGGCGATCGGCAAGCGACACGTTGGCGTCGAGCGTGCCGAGCGGTTCGTTGTAGGCGATGAGATCGCGCACCACGATCTGCGCCGTCGCATCCGGACGCGTCACCGTCCCGCGAATGTCCGCCTCCGCTGACGCGATGCCCGCTACCGGCGGCGGCGACGCCATCACGGCGCCGGTCATCGTCTCGATGTCGAGATTGCGCGCGGTGAGGTGCGCCTGCACCTCCTGCGCACCGGTGAGCGCGACGCGACCGCTCGCCAGCACCTCGCCGTCGCGCCACAGCGCGCGCAGATCGCGCAGCGTCACCACATCGTTCGCATAGCCCGCATCGGCCGTCACGGCGAGGTTGTCGATCGCGTCCACCGTCAGCGCCGGCGCATCGAGGCGAAACGCCGCCGCCGGAGCATCGAGCGTGCCGGCGAGCGATACATCCGCGCGCACCTCGCCGCTCACCGCCGTCGCTGGTGGTGCCGTGCCGGTAACGTTCGACACCGCCGGCAGCACGTCCTCGACATTGGCATCGACACGCGCGGTGCCCTTTAGCGATCGATCCGCCGTCAACGCGACGTCGGCGCGAATGGCGGCGCCGACGGCGCGGAGCCGCGCCGCCAGGGCGGCGGCGCCGCTGTCCGCGGTGACGTTCACCGTGCCGGCCACCGGCACCTGCCGCGGACGAGCGGGCAGCGGCTCGAACGTCAGCGCCGCTCGCCCATCCGCCGCCATGTAGTCCAGCCCGGGCATCGTCACGGAGCCTTGCCCGGCGATGCGCGAGGCCACGCCGTACGGCGCGGCGAGGACGGTGGAGAGTGTGGAGGCGTCAATGCGTTCGAGCTGCAGTTCAAGCCGCGTCGGCGTCGATGCGTTGGCCGACACCTGCCCGTTCGCCGATACCGCCGCCCACGGCGCGTTCACCGCCAGCGACACCGCCGACGCCACGCGCGTGCCGCCGTCCGCCTGTGCCGTGAGCCGTACTTCGGCGGGGGTCAGGTCACGATACGTGAGCGCGTCCGACCCGGCAGTCAGATCAACGAGCGGCGCCTCGACCGTGCCCTGCACGTGCGCGTCGAGGTTGACGATGCCGGCGATACGCTCGTCCACCTGCGCCACCGCCACGAGGCGCGTCGTGTCGAGCGTTGCCGTCGTCTTCACGTCGAGTCGGGGCGCAGCGAAGTCCTCCACCGTCCCGGCGGCTTCCACCTGCGACCCGAGCGCCTGCACACGAAGCTGGGTCAAGTCCAGCCGCGTCATGCCGACGGCGGCGTCCACGTCGATGCGTTCAACTGGCACGCGCTGCTGCTGATACCGCACATCCGCGCGCGCTTCGCCGAGCTTCACCACGTGCAGTTCGGAAAGCAGCGCGTTCGTAACCGACACTGACGGCGCGTCGAGTTGCGCTTCCACATCCTGCGTCGCGTCGGCATAGTGCACCGACAGGCCATCGACGACGAGATCGCGGACGATGACCGGCGGTTCCGTCGCCGCCGCCGCGGGATCAGTAGCCTCGACCTGCGGATCCGACTCCGGCAGGTTCGTCGCGCCCGCGCTGTCGATTGCGTAGTCCACGCGCAGATCACTGACGCGTGCCTCATCAATCACGAGGTTGCCGCGGATCAACGCCAGCACGCCGAGATCGACACGGCCCGTGCGCGCAGTCAGGAAGGGCTGCCGCGGCGTGGTGCGCGCCGACGCCACCGACAGGTCGTCGAACGACAGCGATCCCGCAAGCAGGTTGTAACGAATGCGCGTGGCTGCCAGGTCGACGTCACGATCGCGCAGCCACGCGACGACGCGACTGAACACCCAGTCGCGGGCCGGCGGCGTGTGCAGCATCGCGACCAGCAGGGCCACGAGCACGGCCAGGGCCAGCGCGCCGCGAAGGATCCAGCGCCGCACGCGTCCCGAAGGCGGGGAGTCTGGCAGTGTGGTACCGAGTGCCATCCCGTGATCTCAGCGCCGCGTCTGTGACGCCGCACCGGTCACGCGCCACACCACGTTGCCGACATCGTCGGCCACCAGCAGCCCGCCGCGCACGCCGATGGCCACACCGACGGGACGTCCCATCGCCTTGCCATCGTCGGTGACGAAACCGGTGAGGACGTCGACCGGATCGCCGGACGGCTTCGCGCCAGTGAACGGGACGTAGATCACCTTGTAGCCGCTGCGCGGCTTGCGATTCCACGAGCCGTGCTGGCCGATGAACATGCCGTGCGTGAACGCGGCCGGAAGATTGTTGTCGCCGGCATACGCCAGCCCCAGCGACGCGGTGTGCGCGCCGAACGCGTAGTCGGGAACGGTCGCCGTGGCGACGAGGTCTGGCCGCTGCGGCTCCACGCGCTGGTCGATGTTCGAACCGAAGTAGCTGTAGGGCCAGCCGTAGAAGCCGCCGTCTTTCACACCGGTCATGTAGTCGGGCACGAGGTCGTTGCCCAGCTCGTCGCGTTCGTTGACCGCCACCCACAGCACGTCGCTCGTCGGCTCCCACGCCATGCCGACCGGATTGCGCAAGCCGGTGGCGTACACGCGATGCGCGCCCGTGCGCACATCGAACTCCCACACCTGGGCGCGATCGACCTCCTTGTCCAGCCCCTTCTCACCAGCATTGCTGTTCGATCCGATCGCCACATACAGGTGCGTGCCGTCTTCGCTGGCGATGATGTTCTTGGTCCAGTGATGGTTCAGCGGTCCGCCCGGCAGCTGCAGCACGGTGGTCGGCGCCGCGTCGATGCGCATCGCGCCGGTCGTGTACGGCACGCGGACGATGGCGTCGGTGTTGGCGATGTAGAGCGAGTCGCCGACCAGCGCCATGCCGAACGGCGAATTGAGTCCGGTAAGAAAGGGTTCTCTGATCTCGGCCTCGCCGTCACCGTCCACGTCGCGCAGCAGCGTGATGCGGTTGGCGCTGGGCACACCGCCGCCCGCCTTCGCCTGGAAGTGCGAGACCAGCCGGGCACGAATACCCTTGTCGTCTTCCGGACGCTCCGGCGCGTTGGTCTCCGCGACCAGCACGTCGCCGTTGGGCAGCACATACAGCCATCGCGGATGATCGAGCTCTCTCGCAAATGCCGTGACCGTCAATCCAGACGCCGGCACCGGCATCTCGCCTGCGCTCCAGCCCACGGCCTCGACGACGTTGATGACGGGAACCAGCGAGGTGTCAGGCGGCGGCAGCGCGGGCTGTGGACCCATCCCCTGTCGTTCGGACAAGCGCGACTGTGACGCGCACGCGCCCATCGTGATGAGGAGGACGGCAGCAACGATGTGAATCTGGATGAGACGGCCCATGCTCGCGGAAACGCAAGAAGCACGCCGCGGTATCTCAGGCGGATGGCGGCTCCGCGGTCATGGTCGCGGTAAGGCACGCGGCGATGAGGTGCCTACTAGTGGCATCGAGCTACCACTGCGGCCACAGAACGGCCTGGCCTGCGACGCCACAGATGACACAGATGACACAGAAACAAAGGGGTTACGAGTTGCATCTGCCTCCATCTGTGACATCTGTGGCCGTGGCAGACATATTGAAGCGCCGCGACGCGTGCATGCCTCAGCTTTTGCACCGACCGGCGTCGACGCGCTGTCCATCGACCGCCTGTTCGTGATCATGACCGTGTCGGCGGTGGTGGTCTGGCTGATCGTGGCCGCACTCACGGTGTGGTGCTTCCGCTGGCCGGCCACCGCCGACGCCAGACGCCGTTCGATGTGGCTGATCGTCGGTGGCGGCGCCGTGTTCCCCGCCGTCGTGCTGGCGGCGCTGCTCGCCTTCGCGCTGCCGATGATTCCGGCGCTGACCGCCGAGGCGCCGGCCGACAGATCTCTCCACGCACGCGTGCACGCCGAGCAGTGGTGGTGGCGCGTGGACTACGTGCGCGATGGACAGACGATCGCGACGCTGGCCAACGAGTTGCGTATTCCAGTCGGCGCGCGCCTGCCCATCCAGTTGTCCAGCGAAGACGTGGTGCACTCGTTCTGGGTGCCGTCGCTCGCCGGCAAGGTGGACACGATCCCCGGCCGCATCACCTACGCCGCACTCGAAGCGACGACAACGGGACGGCACCTCGGCCAGTGCGCGGAGTTCTGCGGCACCGCCCACGCGCGCATGGCCATCGTCGTCGAGGCGATGGAACCGGCCGCGTTCGAGATGTGGCTGACCGAGGAAGGCATGGCGGCAACGGTGGACGATGGGGATGCGGGCGCTGCAGCGTTTCGTCGCAGCGGCTGCGCCGGCTGCCATGCGATTCGCGGCACCGACGCGAGGGGCACTATCGGCCCAGACCTGACGCACGTGGGCCGTCGTGTGCGGCTGGGCGCCGGCATTCTGCCGAACGACAGCGCTCAACGGAAGGCGTGGATCGAGAATCCCGCACGTCACAAGCCCGGCGTCCGCATGCCGCCGTTCGGCGGTCTCGGCGCCGACGTCGACATCATCGTCGATTACCTGGCGCGGCTGCGATGACGCCGCGTCCGCCGATCGCCGCGCGCACGCCGCAGCAGTTCGAAGAGGAACGGCAACTGCTGGCGGCCTGGCGCATCCCGACCGGGTGGCGCCACTGGTCGGCGGTCAACAACACCGTCGTCGGGCAGTGGTACATCGCCGCGTCGCTCGTCTTCTTCGCCTTCGGCGGCCTCCTCGCGCTGGTGATGCGACTGCAACTGGCGCAGTCGGGCAACGACGTGGTGTCGGCCGACACCTACAACCAGATCTTCACCGTGCACGGGTCGGTGATGATGTTCCTGTTCGCGGTGCCGATCTTCGAGGCGGTGTCGATCCTGATGCTGCCGCAGATGCTCGGCGCGCGCGAGCTGCCGTTCCCGCGGCTCTCCGCCTTCGGCTTCTGGGCCTTCGTCATCGGCGGACTGTTCCTGCGCGGATCGATCTTCTTCGACGCCGCCCCCGCCGGTGGGTGGTTCATGTATCCCCCGCTCACCAGCGCGCGTTATCAACCGGGCGTCGGCGCGGACATCTGGCTGCTCGGCTTCTCGTTCATCGAGGTGGCGGCGATTGCGGCGGCGATCGAGCTGATCGTCGGCGTGCTGCGCAGCCGGCCGCCGGGCATGCGGCTCAACCTGATGCCGATCTACGCCTGGTATGTGCTCGTCGCCGCGTTCATGGTGTTGTTTGCGTTTCCGCCGCTCATCGCCGGCACGATCCTGCTGGAACTGGAGCGCGCGTTCGGCTGGCCGTTCTTCAATCCAGCGGGCGGCGGCGATCCACTGCTGTGGCAGCACCTCTTCTGGCTGTTCGGTCACCCCGAGGTCTACATCATCTTCCTGCCGTCGATCGCGCTGATCGCGATGATTGTCCCCACCGCGGCGCGGACGCCGATCGTTGGCTATTCGTGGGTGGTGCTCGCTGCTGTCGGTACGGGGTTCCTGAGCTTCGGCCTGTGGGTGCACCACATGTTCACCACCGGCCTGCCGGGGGTGACGCTGGCGATCTTCTCGGCGGCGTCGGCAGCCGTCGCCATTCCCACCGGCGTGCAGTTCTTCTGCTTCCTCGCGACGATTGGCAGCGGTCGCCCGCGCATCACGCTGCCGATGCTCTACATCCTCGGCGGCCTGGCGACGTTCGTCATCGGCGGACTCACCGGCGTGATGGTGGCGATGGCGCCATTCGATCTCCAGGCGCACGACACGTTCTTCGTCGTCGCGCACCTGCACACGGTGCTGATTGGCGGCGCGGTGTTTCCGCTGCTCGCCGGGCTCTACTACTACTTCCCGTTCGTTCGCGGCGTCACCTTGTCGGAGGTGTGGGGCCGTCGGCTGTTCTGGATCGTCTTCGCCGGCTTCAACCTGACGTTCATGCCGATGCACGCGCTGGGGCTGATGGGCATGCCGCGGCGCGTCTTCACCTACTCGGCGGAACTGGGCCTCGACACGCTCAACATGGTCGCTACCGTCGGCGCGTTCATCCTCGCTGCAGGTCTCATCGGCGTTGCCATCGACGTCGTCCGTCCGATCGGCAACCGCCCGCGCACCGGCCGCAACCCGTGGGACGCCGGCACGCTCGAGTGGCTGCAGCAGGATCCAGACCTGCCGTGGGGCGTGCGCACGGTGCCGATCGTGACGACGAGGTATCCGCTATGGCAGCAGCCGGGTTTCGTCGAGCGTTACGACGCCGGCGGATTCTATCTCCCCGACGCACCGGGCCTGCGGCGCGAGATGTTGATCACCTCGACGATCGATGCCGAGCCCATCCAGTGCATGCGCATCCCCGGTCCCGCCTGGATTCCGCTCATCGCCGCCGTCTTCATTGGCGGCGCGTTCGGCGCGGCCACGTTCCAGTCGTACCGCCTTGCCGGCATCAGCAGCCTGTTCGGCATCGGTGCCGTCGTCCACTGGCTGTGGACGGGTACTAACGAGATCCCCGAGAAGGAGCGTCGCGATGTGGGCCTCGGCCTCGACCTGCCGTTGTATCTCTCCGGTGCGGAGAGCACCGGCTGGTGGGCGATGGCGATTCTGCTGCTCGGCGACTTCGCCGCGTTCATGTCGATCGTCTTCGGCTACTTTTTCTACTGGACGCTCGACGGCCGTTTCGTGCAGGACAGCGCTGCCGGTCCTGACGCGATGGCGATTGCTCTGGGCCTGGCGCTGATCCTCGGCGCGTGGCTGACGACCTGGTTGTCCATCCGCGCGCTGCGCAGCACGTCGCCGATCGCGATGTTCCTGGCCACGCTTGCCGCGAGCAGCATCCTCGCCGTGGCCGGGATCACCGTGCTCGTGAACGCGCTCACCGCCATGTCCGTCGCGCCGGACGCCAGCGCCTACGCGGCCACCGTGTGGCTATTGGCGCTGTGGTCGATCGTTCACGCCGGCGTTGGCATCCTCATGCACGGCTACTGTGCCGCTCGCGTGATCAGCGGGCGTTTGACGCGCGCGTACGACATGGACATCCAGAACACGGCGCTCTTCTGGCACGGCACGGCGGTGATGTCGGTCATCGCGCTGGGCACGGTGGCGGCGGTTCCGCTGCTGGGGGGCGCATGACGCGCGCCGCGCTGCCGTTGATCGTCTGGGCCGCTCAGTTCACGGCCTGCTACATCGTCGTCGCGCTTGGCTGCCGTGCGACACAGCCTCGGCCGGGCGAGGTGTCGGCACTGGTGGCGCTCATCACCGGCGCCGGACTCGTGGTCACGCTGTCGCTCCTGGTGTCGTCGTATCGACGGCTCGATCGACTGTGGCTGACCGAGGCCTACGACGAGCCACAGGATCGCTCGGCGTTCATGGCGTTCACCTCGATGTTGTTCGCCACGCTCAGCCTGCTCGGCATGACGTGGGTGGCGTGGGGCGTGCAACTTGTCGGAGGTTGCGGATGACGCGGCCGCTGGCTTTCGCTGCCGGTGTCACGAGCGCGCTCGCCGCCTGGACCTGGTACGCATCTGCAGCGCATACCTTCACGGGCCACATGGCGGTGCACCTGATCGTCGTGGCAATCGCGGCACCGCTGCTGGCCTCGGGCACGGCCGGCACGTGGTTCGATCCGCGTCTGCCAGGGTCGCCCATTGCCGCATCGATCGTCGAGCTGCTCGTAGTGTGGACGTGGCACCTGCCGCGACTGCACGAGGCGGCGCGTCACAGCGATGCCGTGTGGATGTTCGAGCAGGCGACGTTCCTGCTGAGCGGCTGGTGGTTCTGGCGATCGCTCCTCGATCACCGCGGGCGTGTCATACCGGCGCTGGCCGCCAGCGGCGTTCTGGCGCTGGCGATGACGCTGGCGCACATGACGCTGCTCGGCGCCCTGCTGGCGTTGGCACCGCGGCCGTTCGTCGCGCACGGCGGCACGCTGGCCGATCAGCAACTCGGCGGTGTGCTGATGCTCGTCGTCAGCGCGGTCGTGTACGGCACCGCGGGCCTCGTGTTGACGGCGCACCTGCTACGGACCCGGCCGGATGGAGCGCACGTATGACACGCTGGCTGGTCCGCCTCGCGTTGGCGCTCCTCGCGATCGGTGTCGCGCTCGCGGCGCTGCCGCTCCGCGCCAGTTCCGGACACTGGGCCATGACGTCGTGGATCCTCGACTTCACCAAGCGATGGAACGTCACGGTGCAGGCGTCGCTGATCGACACGCCGCCGCTGAACGATCCCGCTCTCGTGCAACTCGGCGCATGGCAGTACGCCACCACCTGCCAGCCGTGTCATGGCGCCGACGATCGACCGATGCCCGTCGTGCCGGCGCGCATGACGCCGCATCCGCCGGATCTCCGCGCGCAAGTCGCACGCTGGCGTCCGCGCGAGCTCTTCTTCATCGTCCAGCACGGCATCAAGTTCACCGGCATGCCGGCGTGGCCCGCCGAGCACCGCCCCGATGAGGTCTGGCCCGTGGTCGCCTTCCTCCGCGAGTTGCCGGAGCGCAACGTCACGACGACGATGGCTGACGAGCCGGGGGCGCCGGCGGCGTGGACGCGACTGGTGTGCGCGCGTTGCCACGGGCCGCGCGGCACCGGGCACGCCAACGCCCGCGTGCCCGCACTCGCGCAACAACCGTCGCGCTATCTCGAACACTCGCTGGCCGCCTATGCCGATGGACGACGACAGAGCGGAGTGATGCGACCGCTCGCGGTGGCGCTGCGGCCGGACGAAGCGCGCGAGGTCGTGGCGTGGATCACTGGCGCGGATGCCGCGACTCCTGCCGGCGCGCTCACCGATCGCCGCGGCATCGCGGAAGACGGCGTTCCCGCGCGCGACATTCCCGCCTGCGCGTCGTGCCATCCGGAGCCGGGGACCGATCGCAGCAGTGTGTATCCCGTGCTGCGCGGGCTGCCCGCGACCTACTTGTCGACACAACTATCGCTGTGGGCGGAAGGCAGACGCGGCGGCACCGAGACCGCGGCCATCATGCAGGCGATCGGCCAGCGCCTGTCAGAGGAGGAGCGCGCCGAGGCCGTGGACTATTACGCCGGAGGCAGGAGCCGACCATGAGCGCAGCCACCACCTCGAGCACGCAGAGTGTCGCCGTGTGGATCATCGCGGTGATTGCCGCGCTGCTGTTCATCCAGCACGCCGCCGCGCTCTTCATCCCCATCGTCATCGCGCTGCTCGTCGCCGCCGCGCTCGAGCCGATCGTGTCCTGGATGGAACGGCACGGCTTGCGCCGCGGCATCGCGGCGTCGATCGTGATGATGGTGTTGATGGGCGCGGCCGCCGCCGGCGTGATCGCGCTGCGCGGACAAGCCGCCGACGCGCTCGAAGCGTTACCGGAAGCCGCCAGGCGATCGCGCGAGCTGGTGCAGACCTACCTCGGCGATGGTCAGCAGCAGGTGGAAAGGGCCGCGGCGGAGTGGCAGGGCGATCGAGCCCAGCAAGACCGGAAACCATCACCGCCGCAGGCACAGGGATCCGGCGGCACGGGTGACGCCGCCAGTGTCGTGCAACAGGTGGTGCAGCAGGCGCTGGCCGGCGCCGGACACCTGACGGTAATCACCCTCCTCACCTTCTTCCTCCTGTTCCTCGGTCCTGCGTTCCGGCAGCACATCGTCGAGGCGGCGGGACCCGACCGCGAACATCAGCGCATGGCGGCGGGACTGATGAACGACGTCGAGACGCAGGTGCAGCGGTTCCTGCTCGTCCAGCTCGTGACCTCCATCGTCGTCGCGCTGGCGACGTGGCCGGTGCTGGCGCTGCTCGGCCTCGACAACGCGCTGGTGTGGGCCATTGGCGCCGGCATCCTCAACTCGATTCCCTACTTCGGTCCCGTGATGGTGTCGGGCGGACTGTTCGCCGTGGCGATCGTGCAAGGCAACTCGAGCACCGAAGCGCTGCAGATGGCGGCGGCCGCGCTCGTCATCACGTCGCTCGAAGGCTGGCTGCTGACGCCGGCGTTGATGGGCAAGGCGGAAGAGATGAACGCGCTCAGCGTGTTCCTTGGCCTGCTGCTGTGGACGTGGCTGTGGGGCGCATGGGGCACGCTGCTCGCGGTGCCGATGCTCGCGGTGGTGAAGTCCACGGCCGATCGCGTCGAATCGCTGCGCCCGCTGGGCAAGCTGCTCGCGCGTTGACGGTCGTGCTCGCCTTGCGATGGTTGGGCATCGCTCTGCCCATCCACGGCGATTGGTGTGTGAGAGCGGCTGGCATGCATGCTGCAGCCACCGTTGCGGCGACCGTACGAGCCATATCCAGACGCTCGCGGCGCACTCACAGGAGAACGGACCAATGCCTGAACAGTACCGCAAGGAATTCGACGATCAGTATCGCCGTGGCCGGCAGGGCCAGGACTCGGGCGGTGACTACTACCGTTCGCGCGACGACGAGCGCGGCGGACGCGGCAACGACGAGCGCGACGATCGGTTCGCCTATGGTGGCGACCGTTCACGACGCGTGCACGACGAGTACCGGACGATGGATCGCAACGGCGGCTACAACGATCGTGGATCGTACAGCGACCGCACCTACAGCGAGCGTGGCGCCAGCGACGGCGGTTACGGCGATCGCGGCTACGGCGATCGCGGCAATGAACAGGGCTGGGGCGATCAGGGCGGCCACGCGCGCCAGCGCGACTGGTCGGCCTCTTCGGATCGTGGCTGGGGCGGCGCGGACTGGAACCGTTCGCGGCAGGATCAGCGGTACGGCGAGCAGCGGCATTCGGACCGCGGCCGTCAGGACATGGGCTCGCAGGGCGGCTGGTCGAACGGCGGCTGGGGCGATCGCGAACAGTACGGCGAAGGCCGTCGCACCGGTTCGTGGGGCTCGGAATGGCCCTCGTCTGGCGGCGGTAGTTCGTACGGACGCCGCAGCCAGGGATCGAGCTACGACTACAGCGGCTCCCAGCGTGGCGGGCAGGACTACGGTCAGAACTACGGCCAGGGCAACGGCGGCTCGTGGAACCAGAGCAGTTCGTGGAGCGGCGGATCGTCCAGCGATCAGTGGTCGCCGGGACGCTCCAGCCGTTCGAGCGACGAAAGCTTCTTCGGCCGCGGGCCGAAGGGCTACAAGCGCTCCGACGATCGCATCCGCGAGTCGGTGTCGGACGCGCTGATGGACGCGCACGAGGTGGACGCCACCGAGATCTCGGTCCAGGTGAAGGACGGCGAGGTCACGCTGACCGGCACCGTGCGTAACCGCGATCAGAAGCGCCGCGCCGAGGAACTCGTCGAGCAGTTGAGCGGCGTCAACGACGTCACCAACAACCTCAAGGTGCAGCGCGAGCAGGACAACAACAAGGACAGGCAGTCGGCTTCGTCCACCTCGAGCGAGTCCAGCACCACGTCCGGCACATCCACGGCCGCCAATCGCGGCACGCGGACGACGTCGCCGGCGTCGTAGCGGTGCGATGAACTGGCGTACGGCCGGCCATCCCCAGCCGGCCGCACGCCCAGCCCTCCAAGCCCTTCAAGCCCTCCAAGCCGTGTGAGAGCCATGCAAGCCCTCCAAGCCCTCCAAGCCTCTGTTCTCTTCCGTGAGCCTTGCGCATGCGCGATGTGATTCGACTCACCATCAACAACTGGTTCGACGATCGCGCCTCGCGATCCGCGGCCGCGCTCGCCTACTACGCCGTCTTCTCGCTGGCGCCGCTGCTCCTCATCTCCATCGGCATCTCCGGTCTGATCCTCGGTCACGACCAGGCGCGCGCGCAGATCATGGACCAGGCCACGTATCTGGTGGGACCGAGCGGCGCCAGTGCGATCGAAGCGCTCATGGGCAGCCGCGAGTCCGCACCGCGCGCCGGACTGATCAGCACCATCGTCGGCACGGTGACGCTCCTGATCGGCGCCGTCGGCGTGCTGGCGCAGTTGAAGGACGCGCTCAATACCGTGTGGGACGTCGAAGGCGCCGGTGATAGCTGGGGCGCGTTCTTCCGCAGTTACGTCATGAACATGGCGTTGGTGGTGGCCGCCGGTTTCCTGCTGCTCACCTCGCTCATCGCCACCGCGGTGGTGAGTGCCGCAACCTCCGCGGCGCGCTCGTGGCTGCCGGGACCGGATGTGATGTGGATGGCCCTCGACGCGGTGATCGGCCTGGCGATGACCACCGCCGTGTTCGCGTTGATCTTCAAGGTGGTGCCCGATGCACCGGTGCAGTGGGAAGACGTGCGACTCGGCGCCTTCGTGACGGCGATCCTCTTCACGGTCGGCCGTCTCGCGCTGGGCGCCTACCTGGGCAGCGGCGGCAGCAACTCCGCATACGGCGCCGCCGGCTCCGTTCTCGCACTGCTGGCGTGGATCTATTACTCCTCGCAGCTCGTGCTGCTAGGTGCAGAATTCACGCACGCGTATGCGGGGAACAGGCGGAGACCAGAACCTAGGTCTTAGGTCTTAGGTCCTAAGCCGTCCTAGGACTTAGGACCTAGGACTTAGGTCTTAGGTCTTAGGCCGTCCTAGGACCCAGGACTTAGGACCTAGGACCTTTGCTTTTGAGGAGTCCTTTATGAACGATCAGGATATCGACACGGCCGGCACCGAGGCAGACGAGGAGATGAACGAACCCCTCAGCCGCCCCGATGCCAAACCCATCGACCCGACGAAGGGGCCGCTGGGTCAGGAAGAGGAACCGCCCGACACACCGCCGGGACAGTCATCGTCTTCGGGAGAGTCATCGTCTTCGGGACAGTCGTCACCTTCGGGACAGTAGTCGCTCGGGACAGCAGTCGCCCGGGACTGAGGGGCGAAGGCAGTCCCGAGAGCGATTCCAGTCCCGACCGCTATTACCGTCCCGACGCGGTGCGCCCGCCTCCCGCCTGCCGCCTCCCGCTCGCCCGAGCGAAGTCGGAGGGGGCCTCCCGGGCAATGTTCTCAGCTGCCGGGAGTCATGATGTGCGCGCCGGTGGTGCCGGCGGCCATGATCCAGGCGCCGCCCTGCTTGTTGTTGTCGGGCAGGCCGGTTGATGCCGAGGTGGCGCCGGGAATCGCGATGGTCACGTGCAGGCGCGTGTTCGTCGCGTCGGCGCCGCTCAGCGTGTAGAACACCGAGCCATACTCGGGCTTCACGCGCGTGCCGTCCTTCTCGGCCGCGTCGAGCGCCGCCTGGCGCTTCTCACGATCCGTTTCCGCCTCGAAGCGCCGGTTCTGCGCCACCCGTTCCAGGTTGCCGACGCTCGTGCACTGCACCGAGAACGGCTGCTCGGTCGGCAGTCCCGACTGGTCGTAGCAGACGATGCGGTTGGTGCCGGGCCGGAGCGTGTCGTAGGTGAAGTCGGGCTTCCAGCGAATCACCATCGCGCCATCACGCGCGGCACGCGGCGCCGCCTGCACCGCCTTGGCAATCGTCTCCGCCTGATCCTGCGCCGGGGCACCGGCCGTCATCATCGCCAGCACGCCGGCCGTCATCACAAAGCGTTTCATGGGGACCTCCAGTAACCAGCACAGCATACTCCCCGGCAAGGACCGCGACTGCGTCGCGGTAGCGACATCAGGACCGCACTTCGCGCGGTGGGGCTCAGCACCTTTCAGCACCCCTCAGCACCTGTCAGCACCTTTCAGCACCCCTCAGCACCTTTCCACCGATACCTCCCCGGCCCTTCCATCACCGCGCTGCCCTCGGCGACCAGAGCGCGGTTGCCGAGGCCGGCTTCCGGCCGCGTCAGGCCCGACACGCGGGCCAGTTCGCCGGGCACGGTGAGGCCGGCGCCGGCGAGGAAGGCGCGCGCGATCTCTTTCCTCGCGACGGCGAGGTTCACGCGCTTGCGAAGCTGATCGGGAAAGCGCGCGATCGCCAGCGTCCAGATGTAGGTGAACTTCGGCTGGTAGTACACCGCGCACGGCACCATCAGCATCGCCGCCTGCAGTTCGTCCATGGCGCGCGTGAACGCGGCGCGATCGGCGATTCCGGCGTCGCTGCGGAGATCGGCGCTGGCCATTTCCCACTCACGCCGCAGCACCTTGAGGATCTGCCGTGCTGCCGGGCTCAGGCGCGACGCTTCGTCGGCGCGACGCACGCCCCACACCGCGTTGAAGTGCGGCACCAGGCGCGGCGCCAGGAACATCGCCTTGCCGCGGGCGAGCTTGGCGTAATAGACCCGGCCGCGGGCAATCACTTCGTCCTTCAACACCCACGCGTGCGATGCCTCATGATCGGTCTGCACGTTGCGCGGCAGCACCGCGTCTCGCCGTCCGCACACGGCAACATAGAGTGACGGCCCTGGCCGTCGCGCGTCGGTGAGGCACGCCGCCATCCCGACCTCTTCGACAAAGCGCTCGGCATCGGCCGCCGTCTGCACGAGGCGGCTGCCCTCGCGGCGCCAGTGATGATCGCGGTGGTCTTCAATTTCCGGCGGCAGCGTCACAACACGCGGCATGCGCCGCCCATCTTAGCGCCACGGTCACGGGAACGCGTCTGCGCGCGCCGTTGCCGATCGACCGCGCCTGCACTATGATGCTCAACCACGAAGTTCTTCGTAGTCAGAAAGACGCGCACATGACTGCCCTGCCCAGACCCACCGACGCCGAACTCAGCATCCTCCGCGTGTTGTGGAGCGACGGCCCGTCCACGGTCCGCCACGTCGCCGACGTGCTCAACAAGAGCCGGCCGACGCTCTACACGACGGTGCTCAAGCTGCTGCAGATCATGACCGAGAAGGGGCTCGTCCACCGCGAACAGCAGGGGCGCCTTCACGTCTACGCGGCGGCGGCATCGGCGCAACGGACGCAGCGGCAACTGCTGCGCGACCTGCTCGATCGCGCCTTTGGCGGCTCGGCCTCGCAGCTCGTCATGCAGGCCCTGGCCACCACGCGCGCCTCGGCGGCGGAGATCAAGGAAGTCGAGCGCCTGCTGGCGCGCCGGAAGAAAGACCACCCGCGTGCCGATTGAACTGCCTGCGCTCGGCGCCGGCGTGCTCCACGCGCTGTGGCTGGGCACGCTGATCGCCGGCTGGACGGCGCTCACCTTGCGCCTGCTCGGCGATCGACCAGCCGCGCTCCGCCACCGCGTGGCGCTGGCGGCGTTACTGGCGATTGGCCTGAGCGTGCCCGCCGGCGCGCTGCTTGGCGCCGACGTCACGGCGTGGTGGTGTACCGCCATCGGCGGGACGTGGCTGCTGCTGGCAATGGTGCGGCTGGCGCGGCTGATCAACAGCCTTCGCGCAGTGCGGCGCCTGCGCGCCGCGGCGCAGCCGGTCACCGGGCCGTGGACGGCGCATGTGGCCGGCCTTGCGCAGACGATGCGCATCGATCGCCCGGTTGAAGTCCTCGAGTCGGGCGACGTCGATGTGCCTGGCCACGTCGGGACGAGGCGGCCGGTCATCCTGGTGCCGTCGGGAACGCTGGAACGGTTGACGCCGGACGAGATTCTCGCCGTGACCGCGCATGAGCTCGCCCACGTGCAGCGCCACGACTACGCCTGGAACCTCGCGCAGCGCTTCGTCGAAGCCATCGCGTTCTTTCATCCGGCCACACCGTGGCTGACCGGCGTTGTCGCCCGCGAGCGCGAACGCGCCTGCGACGTCGTCGCGGCCCGACACTGTACGGCCGACACCGTCGCCCGCGCGCTCGT
This sequence comes from Acidobacteriota bacterium, assembly GCA_020851325.1. Classification (GTDB taxonomy): domain Bacteria; phylum Acidobacteriota; class Vicinamibacteria; order Vicinamibacterales; family UBA2999; genus VFZN01. Next base: position 22,328 of record JADZCY010000163.1, read on the forward strand.
CTCGCTGGAGCGGCAGCGCGGCGGCACTCGTCAACCGGACGCGGGTGGCGCCGCACTTCTGACTCGCGTCCGCAGCCTCATCGAGGCGCCGGCGGCGTCGGCGACGGCACCACTGAGCGGCGCCGCCGTGGCCGTGATCGGCATCGGCGTGGTGGCACTGATCGGATCGATGGCCCTGCTGGCGCGCCTGGTTCCCGGCACGCAGCCCGGTACGGCCACGCTGATGGCATCAACCGGCGTGGCGCTGCTCTTCGGCCTGCGGCACGCCTGCGAGCCGGATCACGTGTCGGCCGTCGCCACGCTCGTGTCACGCGCGGAGCGTCCGGCGACGGCGGCCTGGCTTGGTGCGTCGTGGGGCGTCGGACACGCGGTGTCGTTGCTGGCCGCGGGCGCGGTGCTGGCGTGGGCGCGAGTCCTGATGCCGGCGCGTGTCGAGCACCTGCTCGAGGTCGTGGTCGCGGCGATGATCGTCGGCATGGGTCTTCGCGCGCTGCGCGACGCGCACCGGCTGGCGTCTGCCGGACCGGAGACGACGCACACGCACGGCGATGTCGTTCACGTGCACGCCAGCAGCGGCCGTCACCTGCATATCGGCCCATGGACGCTGGCCTCACAGCCGCTCTCGGTGGGGCTGGTGCACGGCCTGGCCGGCAGTGGCGCGCTCACGGCAATGGCGGTGGCCGCCATTCCCTCGGTGCCGGCGCAGCTGCTGTTCATGGCCGTCTTCGGCATCGGCGCCGCCGCCGGCATGGCGCTGGTCGCCGGCATGGCCGGACAGGCGATGGCGCGTCTGGTGCGCAGCCCGCGGGCGCTGGCCGCGGTCACCGCCGCGAGCGGCGCTATCGCCGTTGTCGTCGGCATGTACTGGGCCTGGCCCGCGCTCGTCGGATCGTGGCCCGCGTAAGGACTCTGGTGATGATGCATCGTTGTGCAGGAATCGTGGTGGCGCTCAGTGTCTGTCTGGCAGTGGTGGCGGAGGCACGGCAAACCGCCGTCGTGCAGGGCACCGTGCGCGATGGCGCCGGCCGCGTCCTGCCCGGCGTCGCCGTGGAACTGAGCACTGGTGACACCGGCGCGCGCACCACGAGCACCGCGGCGGACGGGACCTATCGCTTCGAGCACGTGAGTTCCGGTGATGCCGTTGTCCGCTTCCTGCTGGTCAACTTCGCCCCCGTGCGCATCCAGGTTGTCGTCGCGGCGACAGGAACGCCGCCTGTCGACGCTGTGCTCCAGCTCGCGCTCGACGCGGATGTCACCGTCACCGGCAAGACCTCCTTCGTGAATCTTGCCGATGTGGCCGATCCGACGCGCAGCCTGATCGGCATCGCGCAGTCCGCCAGCCAGGGCGCCATTACCAGCCGGCAACTCGACGCCAGGCCGATCATGCGCACGGGCGAAGTCCTCGAGACGGTGCCCGGCGTCGTCATCAGTCAGCACAGCGGCGAAGGCAAGGCCAACCAGTACTACCTCCGCGGCTTCAACCTCGATCACGGCACCGACTTCGCGACGACGGTGGCGGGGATGCCGGTGAATCTGCCGACGCACGGGCACGGCCATGGGTATTCGGATCTGAACTTCCTGATGCCCGAACTGGTGAGCGGCGTGCAGTTCTCGAAGGGTCCGTACTACGCCGACCAGGGCGACTTCGCCACGGCCGGAGCGGCCAACATCGTCTATGCGAACAGCCTGGTGCGGCCACTGGCGCGCGTCACGTGGGGCGGCCAGGGGTTTGGCCGCGCCATGACCGCGGCGTCGATCGCAGCCGGCAGCGGCACGCTGCTCGGCGGCGTCGAGTGGCAGACCAACGACGGTCCGTGGGCGCGCCCGGACGACTACGGCAAGATCAACGGGATTGTCCGCTACAGCCGCGGCGACGCGCTGAACGGCCTGGCCGTGACGGGCATGGGATATCGCGGCTCGTGGTACGCCACCGATCAGATTCCGGCGCGCGCGGTCGACCAAGGGGTGATCGATCGGTTCGGCACGCTCGACCCCACCAACGGCGGCACCTCGCATCGCTACAGCGGCTCGCTCGAGTGGCAGCGCACGCGCGACAATGCCAGCACCAAGGTCACCGCCTATGGCATCGGCTACGACCTCAATCTCTTTTCCAACTTCACCTACTTCCTCGATGACGAAGACGAGGGTGATCAGTTCGAGCAGGCCGATCATCGCCTGGTGCTGGGCGGCAAGGTCAGCCACCGGAGAATCGCCCGGCTCGGTGGACGGCCGACGCAGCACACGGTCGGCGTGCAGGTGCGTCACGACGACATCGACAACGTCGGCCTGTATCGCACCGCGGCGCGGCAGCGGCTGTCGACCGTTCGTGAAGATGCCGTTCGGCAGACCAGCGCCGCTGTCTTTGCGCAGAACGAAACGGCCTGGCGGCCGTGGCTGCGGACGCTCGCCGGCATACGAGTCGACGGCTATCGCTTCGACGTCGACGCCAACATCCGCGAGAACAGCGGCCGCGACACGGCGGCACGGGTCAGCCCGAAGGCCAGCGTCACGCTCGGCCCGTGGGACGGCACCGAGGTCTACGTCAACGGCGGCTTCGGCTTCCACAGCAACGACGCGCGCGGCTCGTCGATCACCGTCGATCCGGCCACCGGCGAACCCGCCGATCGCGTGACGCCGCTGGCCGGTGCCCGCGGCGGTGAGATCGGCGTCCGTACGGTGCGCGTACCGGGCCTGCAGAGCAGCCTGTCGGTGTGGACGCTGCATCTCGATTCGGAACTGATCTTCGTCGGCGATGCCGGGACGACGGAAGCCGGACGGCCGAGCCACCGCTACGGCGTCGAGTGGGCCAACTATTACTCGCCGGTGCCGTGGCTCACCTTTGACGCCGACCTCAGCGCCTCGCGGGCGCGGTTCACCGATGCTGACGAGGCCGGCGACTTCGTGCCCGGCGCGGTGGCCATGGTCGTGTCGGGCGGCGCCACGGTGACGAACCTGAAGCAGATGTTCGGCAGCCTGCGGTGGCGCTACTTCGGTCCGCGGGCGCTGATCGAAGACAACTCGCAGCGCTCGAAGGCGACCAGCCTGGTCAATCTCGATCTCGGCTACGCCGTCCGGCCGGGTCTTCGCATCGCGCTCGATGCCTTCAATGTCTTCAACGCGCGCAATAGCGACATCGATTACTTCTACACGTCACGGCTCCGCGGCGAACCTGCCGGCGGCGTCGACGACATCCACTTTCATCCCACACTGCCGCGCATGGCTCGGCTCAGCCTGATGATTGGTTTCTGAGCCCGCGTATACTCGGCGCCATGCTCACGCGTGCCGCCGTCGCCCTGCTCCTGCCGATTGCTCTCGCCACATCCGCTGCCGCTCAGGAGCCGGCAGCGTGGCATCGCGGCGCCGATCTCACCTTCCACACCTTTTCCATCGTCGCCGTGGATCCCGCCACCGGCGAGACGGGCGTGATCGTCACCACGCGCAACCCGTGCGTCGGCAACGCCGTGCCGTGGGTGCGTGCTGGTGTGGGTGCGGTGGCCACGCAGGGCGGGACGCGCGTCGAGTACGGCAACGACCTGCTGGACCTGTTGGCGAAGGGCGTCGATCCGCAGACGGCGATGGACCAGGTGGTGGCCGCCGACAACGGACGCGAGAGCCGGCAGGTCGGCGTCATCGACAGCAAGGGGCGCTCGGCGCAGTGGACCGGCAAGGGTCAGTACGGCGCCGAGAAGCAGGGCGACTGGGTCCACATGCGCACGGGCGCGACGTTTGCCGTGCAGGGCAACTCGCTGGTGAGCACGCGGGTGGTGGATGTTGTCGCCGATACGTTCCAGGCCAGCGAGGGGTCCATCCGGGCGCTGGCCGATCGCCTGATCGAGGCGCTCGACGCCGGTCATCGTCTCGGCGGCGACGGCCGTCACGGGGAGACACAGTCAGCGGCGGTGCTCGTCGCCGATCCGCGGCCGGGCATGTCGCGCCGGCCCGACGGCGTGACGGTCAACATCAACGTCTGCGAGCACCCGGAGCCGGTCGGCGAACTGCGGCGCATCTACGACACCTCCACCGAGACGCTCGGCTTTCGAACGCTCGAGCAGTTCATCGGCCGCGACGTCGTGACGCTGAAGCTGATGCTGCACGCGCTCGGCTATTACCGTCCGGATGCGAAGGAGATACCGCTCACCGGCGGCGACGCGCTCGTCTACACGGAAGAAGCCGTCAAGGCGCTCGACGCCTTCCGCGCCGCGCAGGAGTGGGGCACCACGGTGCCCGGCTTCGTCGACCGCCGCGTGATCGATCGCCTGTGGCAGCGGTTGAAGGAGAAGAACCTCGACGAAGGGATCCGGCGGACGCTGCTGACGATCTATCGCCTGCGCTGAGTGATGGTGGAGTGATGGGGTCAGGTCACGATTCGTGAGTCGTGGGGGCGTGGGGTCAGGTCACGATTCGTGAGTCGCTGAAGGATCCACCACTAATCCTTGTAGGGGGCGTCTGGTCACGCTCAAGATATGGGTCGCGACTCACGAATCGTGACCTGACCCCCGATCCGATGTGGCCCCCCCGACTCACGAATCGTGACCTGACCCCATCATCAGCGCCTCGCCCCATCAGCGCCACGGGTTGGCGTAGCGCGGGTCGCGCAGCATCGCTTCGTCGGTCAACGACTCGAGGAACGCCACCAGGTCGGCGCGTTGCGCCGGCGTGATCGCGAAGCCGCGGACCGTGTCCGTCTTGTTCGGGTTGTCGCGGCCGACACCGGCGTGCGGACCGCTGCTGATGGTGCGACCGCCGGCGGCGTAGTGATCGATCGCCGCCTCGAGCGTCGGCACGCTGCCGTCGTGCATGTAGGGTGCCGTGACGGCGACGTTGCGCAGCGTCGGCACCTTGAAGCGGCCGACGTCACGCGGGTCGCGCGTCGTCTCGAACATGCCCTCGCTGCCCGATGGATACGACAGCGCCCCGGCGAGGTTGTAGAGGCCGGTGTTGTGGAAGGTGACCTCGCTCGCCTGCCGCCGTGCGCCCATCGCGTTCGAGAAGTGCACGCCGCCATGGCACGTGAAGCACGACAACGGGTTGCTGTGGAACAGGATCTCACCGCGCCGCGCCGCTTCGGAAATCGCCGTCTCGTCGCGCTCGAAGTGATAGCGATCGTACGGCGAGCGCATCGACACCAGGCTCCGCTCGAACGTCGCAATCGCCTTCACTGCGTTGTCGCGCGTGATCGGCGCACGCTCACCGGGAAACGCGCGCGCGAACAGCCGTTGATACGTCTCGTCGCCGAGCAGCGGCCCGATCCACTTGTCCGACTCATCCAGCCCGAGTTCCACGGGATGACGGCCATACATCGGCACCAGCGCCTGTGCTTCGAGCTGCGTCTGTTTCGGGTTGCCCCACGTCAACACGGCGGCGTAGGCCACGTTGACAAGGCTCATGCTGCCCTTCGTATGCATCTCGCCCGTCGAGCCAACGCCGCGCGGCCGCTGATCCGCGAAGGCGCGCGACTGTTCATGACACGTGGCGCACGACTGCGTGCCGTTGCCGGACAACCGCGTGTCGTAGAACAGATAGCGGCCGAGTTCCGCCTTGTCCTCCGACATCGGATTGTCCGCCGGCACGATCGGCGGTGACACGGAGGGCGGCAGCTCCCACCGATACGCCGACTGCGCGGGCAGACGCACGGCGAACGCGGCAGCCAGCAGCGTCGCGCTCACGATCCACGCCGAGGTACGCAGGTGCATGGTGACCTACTTCGCTGGCGCCTTGACGATGTCGAGGCGCTGGAGCATGCGGATGGAACGCGCGCCGCGCGTGTCCTTTGGCGCGACAATTCGCACCGGGCCCTGATACGCGAACAGCGGCTTGCCATCCACCGAGTCGGCGACGATGATCTCGCTGCGCGTGAAGCCGGGATCGAGTTCGGCGATCGAGAACACGACCTTGTAGCCGTCACTCGCCGTGGCGATCACGTAGCTGCCGAGCGCGCCGCCGCGCAGCTTCTCACCGAGTGGCACACCCGCACGCTGCAGGATCTCCCCCACCAGCACGCCCTCGTAGCGCACCATGCGGTCCTCGTCCTTCACTTCGGCCGAGGCGCGCGGCATTGCCTTCAGATCAGCAAGCGAGAGCGACAGCGGCGTCGCCACGTCTCCGCCGACCATCAGCGCGACCCCTGCCGGATTGGCACCGCGGCAGGCGCCGCCGGTGCCGGGGCCTGCGCCGCCACGCGTGTGCCCGCGGCAATGATCAGCACGCCGCCGGCGATTTCGAGAAGCTGTCGTCTGGTCATGACACGCACTCCAATCAGAACGCGACGCGCGTCTTCAGATACACCGTCCGCCCCGGCTGCGGCAGTCCCCACGACAACTCGTAGTAGTCGTCGGTGGCGTTACGCAGGCCGAGCGTGACGTCGAAGCCGGGCACCACGGCGTACTGTGCTGCCACGTTCAGCACGGTGTATCCGCCGGTGCGCACATAGGGAAACGCCGGCGCCGGATTGACATCGCTCCAGCGATCGCCGGCGATGTCGAGGCTCGGCGTGATCTGCAGGTGCGCGATCGGCAGCCACGTCAGGTGGATAAACGCCTTGTGCGTCGGCACGCCGGTGGGCCGCAGGGTCGGCAGCAGCGCGTCGGTGATTCTCCGGCGAATGGCGGTGTAGTTGCCGCCGACGGTGACCTGCGATCCCAGCCGCGTCTCCACCGCCATCTCGGCGCCGACGAAGTCGCCGTCACCGACGTTCTGCGTCTGCGTCGTCGTATCGGCGAGCACCACGGTCTGGATCAAATCGCGAACGTCGCTGTAGAACACCGCCGCTTCGAGACGCGTGTTCGGCAGCACCGTGCTCTTCCAGCCGAGTTCGAGATTGGTGGCGCGCTCGGGCCCCAGATCGGGATTCGGCGTCGCCGAGCCGAAGCGCGTGCTGTACAGCTCGAAGATCACCGGGAAGCGGGCACGATCCGACACGCTGGCGTGCCACTCGTCAGTGGTGCGCCGACGGAAGATCACCGCGCCCTGCCAGTTGAACGCTTCGGCGCCGCCGCGCGGGTATTCGAACACGCCGCGCGTGGCGTTGAACTCCTCGGCCCTGGTGATGCGATAGCGATCGAAGCTGATGCCGCCGACGATACTCACGCGTTCGCTCACTTTCACCGTGTCCTCGAGCGCGATGGACCAGGTGTTCTGCGTCTGCTCCTGCACCGGCTCCGAGGTCGCCAGCGTTGGATGCGTCGGCCGGCTGATCTGCTGTTCGCGGTGCGTGTCCGCGCGCAGGTGGACCGCCGCCTTCAACTGATGCGACGTCCAGCGTGTCGTCCCCGTCTCGATGCTCGCGCCATACGCGTCATCGTCGTACGGACTGCGGAAGCGGCCCTGCGCCGACTGCGTCGTATAGGTGCCATCGTCGAACGCGTCGAGGCCGTTCTTGAAAGTGTTGTAGTAGAGGCGCGTGCGCACGTAGGCGGTGTTTCCGAGTTGCGTGCGCGACAGGAACGACGTGTTCTGGACGTCCCAGTACGGCCAGCGCCAGTAGCCGTTCGCCGGCACCGGCGGGTTGTTGTAGATGTTGAGCGGCGCGCCCTTCTCGCCGGACTGCTTCGTGTAGTTGAACGTGTACTCGTCGCGAGTGTTCGGCGTGAGGCCGACCTTCGCGTTGACGCGCCAGTCGCGCGAATCGGAACTCTGGCGGCGGTTACGGCTCTGCAGCGAGTTGGCCGTCGGCGTGTAGTTGCCGGGCAAGGTCCAGAAATCGCGGTCCGACCAGTTGACGCTGCCCTGCACGTAGTAGCGCTCGCCGCGGCTGCCGGCCATCCCGTAGCCCGCCCACTGCTCGCGACCGCTTCTGCCGCCAGCCGACAGGCTGCCTTCGGCTTCGAAGCGCTTCACCGGCGTGCGCGTCACCAGGTTGATGGCGCCGCCCATCGCGCCCGGCCCGTCGAGCACCGACGCGTAGCCCTTCTGAATCTGCACCGCGGCAATGTCGGCGGTGAGGAAACGGCCGAAGTCGAGACGATTGTCGGCGGGCAGATAGACGCGGACGCCGTCGATCATCAGCGGCACCTGCCAGCGGCCGAAGCCGCGCACGAACACGTCGCTCTCGTTGCGGCGGCCGTTGGCGTCGAGCGTGCTCGACACGCCGGGGACGATGTTCACCGCCTGATCGAGCGAGTTGCGGTCGAAGGTCCACATCTGCTCACGCGTCAGCAGCGATCCGCCGACGCCGGGCGTCCCCTCGGGCGTGCCGACGACGACGATGCGGCCGAGGTCGAAGACGATGCCGCGGGATTCAGTGGGTTGTTCGGCCGGGTCCTGCGCCGAGGCCAGGGCCGGGCTGGCAAGCGCGGCAAGAACGCAAAGGACGCTGACGAAACGACGAGTCACGGGAGATCTCCAGACGGGCATGCCGCCATACGGACCAGTCCGGTGACGCCGCCGGGTGATCAGTACCGTACGCCGCTGTTCAGGTCAATTCGAAGCGCTATTTATGTGCGATTCAGGTCGATTTGAAAGACACCACGAAGACACGAAGACTGCAACAGTCCACGAGGAGCGCGAAGGTCACGAAAGGGGCTTGGATGGCTTGAGACTTGGAAGGCTTGGGCAGACTGCACATCATCGAGCGTGCTGCCCTTTGGGCTTTCGCGCCCTTCGCGGACAAGGTTGAGCCCTTCGCGCCGTCATGGTTTCTTTCCCTTTCGCGTCCTTCGCGCCCTTCGCGGTCAACGATGTGGCCTTCGTGTCTTCGCGGTTTCTTTCCCGGCACGA
>JADZCY010000164.1 GCA_020851325.1 Acidobacteriota bacterium
GAAGGTGGCAAAAAGGTCCGTCGGCTGATGCCAGTGCGGATCCCAGCCGCTGCCGACGTGCACGCCGCGCTCGTTCTCGCGGAGCGAGATCGCCGGGATGATGTCCATGAACGGCGTCGAGTCGGTGTTGGTCATGTGCGGCCCGACCTGCGCCGGGTAGTCGGTGGCGTAGCGCTCGTTGGCGCCGTGGAAGAAAAACGCCAGCTTCATCGCCGCCTCGGCCTGCTTCGCCGTCGACTGGAACTCGATGTTGACGTCGGCCTCGGGACGCTGCTCCGGGCTCACGGTGCCATCGGCGCGCGGGGCGCCGTGGTCGAACATCATCATGTCGTGCTGGATCATGCCGAGCCACTTCGGTTCGGGATAGCGGCCGGATCCCGGCGGGTTCTCGATGCCCTGCAGCTTCTGGCGCTGCTCGACGTAGGCGCGGGCGCCGTTCAGGCCCGTCTCCTCGTTGTTCCACAGCACGAAGCGGATGGTGCGCTCGGTCACCACGTCCGGCATGCTGAAGATGCGCGCCAACTCCATCACCAGCGCCGTGCCCGACCCATCATCATTGGCCGCTTCGCCCCAGCCATGGCCGTCCATGTGGCCGCCGATGATGTACATCTCGTTGGGAAACTTGCTGCCGACCTTGGTGCAGAACACCTGCTGGCGCTCGCCGGGCGTGGTCGGCTCCGAGTTGAGGGCGCGGAGCTTTTCGTCCGGCTGCCGCATCGCGTCGTTGTTGACGCCGGTGCGGGCGCGACCACCGCGCGGACGGCCACCGCCCACCGCGCGTTCGATGGCGTTGGGATCGCGGGCCGGCGGCGCGGCACCCGTGCGCGGCGGCGCGGGCGGCGGCGGATTGAACTGATAGACGATGCGCTCGGTCGGGCAGCCGTAGCTCTTCAGCTGCGCCTCGATCCAGTCCACCGCCTTGCGATTGCGCTCGGTGCCCTGGCGGCGATCGCCGAACTGCGTCAGTCCCTTGACGGTGGCCTTGTAGCGGTCGAGGCTCAACCGCGAGATCAGCGCAGTGACGTCAGGGACGGGATTGGGCGGCGGCACCGTCGGACCCGACTGAGCCGATGCCGCAGACACACTCACCAGCAACACCGCCACGCTTGCCGCAAATACTCGCATCACAGCCTCCGCGGCGATTCTACGCCACAGGCCGCCACAGATTGCACAGGCCACAGAGCCACAGATTGCACAGATAACACAGATGAAGACGGGGACCGCAGATGCGCAGATGCGCCAATCAACCAATCCAATCGCGCACTCGCTCAATCGTCATTCATCAACAATCGCGCAATCCCCAGATCCGTCAATCACCAATGCTGCCTTCATCGAAGCGCGCCCATCGCCTCCTGCGCGCCGACGGCGAGGAACAAGGCGAGGATGGCGACGAGCAGGAGGTTGGTGGACCAGTGGTTCTTCGGCACCGGCTCGGTCCAGGCGACGCGGTTGTTCAGATACAGCAGCGTGGCCGCCAGGAACGGCACGAACAAACTGCCGACCACCGTGTAGCTGACGATGATGAAGAGCGGCCGGCCGGTGAAGGCGAGCGGAATGGGCACGAGGGTGATGAAGACGAGCGCCAGGCGATACGGCGTGCTCGTCACCTGCGTCGCGGCCTCGCGCGCCGCCGGGCTCAGCTTGCGCAGGATGCCGTAGAGATCGCCGTAGAGATACGGCACGCTCTGCCACACGCCGAGCAGCGAGGCAAACACCGCCGCCCAGAAGCCGATGGCATAGGCATACTCGCCGAAGGGTCCGAGGATCGCGCCGAGTGTCTCCGCCATCTTCGGCACCGCCTGCACGTCGGTGATCTGCACGCCGGGCAGGAAGAACGCGCGGTTGGCAATCAGCATGATCGACAACCCGAAGAGCGCGGTGAACACATAGGCGACGCCGACGTCGCCGCGCACGTAGCTGACGTAGCCGGCGCCCTTCATGCCCTCTTCGCGCATCCAGTAGTTGTAGGAGAGCATCGTGATCGATCCGCCGATGCCACCGATGAGCGACAGCACGTAGGTGCCGCTGCCTGGCGGAATGGTCGGCACGAATAGTCCCTGCAGCGCCGGTCCGGGATTGGTCATCGTCAACGCTGCGCAGATCAGGATCGAGAAGCCCATGATGCCGACGAGCAGCTTCATCAGCTTCTCGAACTTGCCGTAGCCGCCGAACCAGACGAAGACGAAGCCGATCAGGCTGTGCAACACCGCACCCCAAGCCGTCGGGATCGCACCGCCGGTGAGGTTGGCCATGCCGAGGCCGGTGGCGTTGGTCAACGCGGCGCTGACGAACACGGTCCACAGCAGCAGGTAAATGGTGAAGTACGCCTTCACCCAGGCCGGCAGATACTCCGCCCAGCCTTCGACAACGGTCTTTCCTGTAGCGAGTTGAAATCGCGCGATGCCTTCGCTCAACACGAACTTGAAGAACGCGCCGAGCGCGATGGCCCACAACAAGACGACGCCGTAGCGAGCCCCGCCGACCGTTGCTGACACGACGTCACCGGATCCGATGCCGGCGGCGGCGACGATCAGGCCGGGGCCGGCAAGTTTGAGCACGCTGAGGGCTGGGGGGGTCTTCGACTCCGGCAACGGCAGATTCCTCCGGGCGGGAGGGTATCATGCCGCCTGATGAAGCTCCTTGGTCCCCTGCCCATCCGCGTCACGCGACCGTTGTCGTGGGCAGTGCTCGTGGCGTGGGTGATCACCACCGGAGTCCTCATCCAGCGCACCTACCTGCAGGCCTCGGCCGCGAACCTCGCCACCGACCTTGCGCGCTACGGCTCCGAAGCGCAGTGGCGCGGCGTCTACTACCGCGGCGAGAAGATCGGGTTCACGGTCGGCCAGGTGACGGCCACGGACGAAGGCTTCGAACTGCACGAGGACGCGCGGCTGCAGATGTCGCTCCTTGGCGCGACGACGCCGGCCATCATCAAGACGACGGCTGTCGTCGATCAGCAGTTCGCGCTGCGGTCGTTCGACTTCTCGCTGGATCCCGGCACCGGGCCGATCCAGGTGCACGGCACGCTCGACGGACGGCAGTTGACACTGTCGATCACCAGCGGCGGCAGCACGCGCAGTGAAATGCGCACGCTCGACGAACCGCCGTCGCTGATGCTCGGCCTGTCGCGGCGCCTGGCCGGCACGGGCCTCGTGCGCGGCGCGCGCCACGAGTGGATGATGTTCGACCCGGCCACGCTCAGGAACGCGCCGGTGCGTGTCGATGTCGGCGGCCGCGAAGTCGTGCAGGTGGACAACCGTCCCGTGCCCGCCTTCCGTGTCGACATGTCGTTCGGCGGCCTCACCACGACGTCGTGGATCACCGACACAGGTGAAGTGGTGCGCGAGGAAAGCCCGATGGGGCTGCTCACCATCGCCGAGTCGTCGGAACGCGCTGTCGCGCTCGCCGTACCGCGCGACGTGCAGGTGGATCTGCTCGAAGCCTCGGCCGTCGTTCCCGAGTCGAAGCAGCGCATCGAGGAACCGCGCGACGTGCGTCGTCTGCGGCTGCGGCTGGAGGGCGCGGACCTGTCGAGCGCCGACCTGCAGGGCGTCGGTCAGCGCATCGAGGGTGATGTGATCGAGTTGGTGGACGCGCGGATGCTGCCAACGGGCCCCACGCCTGCGGACCTCGCGCGCTACCTGGCGCCGGAGCCGTTCATCGAAAGCGACGCGCCGGAGATTCGCGACGAAGCCGCGCGCGTGCTCGCCGGTGCGACCACCGCCCGCGAGAAGGCCGAGCGCCTGACACGACACGTCAACGCGCTGCTCGAGAAGAAGCCGACGGTGAGTCTGCCGTCGGCCGTCGAAGTGCTGCGCACGCGCGTCGGCGACTGCAACGAGCACACGGCGTTGTTCGTGGCGTTGGCGCGCGCCGCCGGCATCCCCGCGCGCATTGCCGTCGGTCTCGTCGCCGTCCGCAACGCGTTCTACTACCACGCCTGGCCCGAGGTGTACATCGACGAAGGCAATGGCCGCGGCCTGTGGCTGCCTGTCGATCCGACGTTCAATCAGTTTCCCGCCGATGCCACGCACCTGCGCCTGGCGCGCGGCGGCCTCGACAAGCAGACCGCGATCCTGCCGCTCATCGGCAAGGTGAAGATGACCATCCTCGATCTCGAACTCGCGCCGGGGGCCGCGCCCGTGCTGGTCGGCGCCGAACCGCGTGAACTCGCCACCACCGTCGACTTGCCGCTACCGGCCCGTCCGCGTCCCGGCTGCCGCGTCTTCGGCACCAGTCCTGAACAACCATGATTGTCGTTTCGGATGTGGTCAAACGCTACGGCGCCTTCACGGCGGTGGACGGCGTGTCGCTCGATGTGAAGCCGGGACAGATTCACGGCTTCCTCGGCCCGAACGGCGCCGGCAAGACGACAACGATCCGCATGATCGCGGGGCTGTTGAAACCAACGTCCGGGCGGATCACCGTGAACGGACACGATCTCGCCACGTCACCCGAAGGCGCGAAGGCCTCGCTCGGCTTCATCCCCGATCGACCGTTCATCTACGAGAAGCTCACCGCCGGCGAGTTCCTGCGGTTCCACGCCGGGCTCTACGGCCTCGAGGGAGCGGCGGTCGAGGAGCGGCTCAACGAGATGCTCGAGATCTTCGAGCTCACGCGCTGGCGCGACGAGCTGATCGAGAGCTTCTCGCATGGCATGAAGCAGCGCCTCGTCATGAGCGCGGCATTCATGCACAGGCCGCAGGCGGTGCTGGTGGACGAACCAATGGTCGGCCTCGACCCGCGCGGCGCGCGGCTGATCAAGGACGTCTTCCGCCGCATGGCGGACCACGGTGTCGCGATCCTGATGAGCACGCACACACTGGAAGTGGCCGAGGAGATGTGTGATCTCGTCAGCATCATCCTCAAGGGCCGCATCATCGCCAGCGGCACGGTGGACGACCTTCGTCGTCTTGCCGGCGGCGATGACGAAGAACTGACGCCGGTGTTCCTGAAGCTGACGGGCGGCAGCGGGCTTCAGGAGATCGACGAGGTGGTGTGATGCCCGCGCACGCCGACATCACGCCGCAACCGTTTCCGTATCTGCTGCTGCCCGGACTGTGGTCGTCGCGCAACCGAGCGCGCCGGCGCGAGCCCGGTGACCTCACCCGCGCCATGTTGTTCGGCGGCGTCGCACTGCTCGTCACCGGATCGATCTTCTACGGCGCGTTCTGGCTGACGCTGCAACTGGCCGACTACGCCGAGCTGGGCGACTATCTCATCCGCCTCGGCTTCTCGTGGTTGTTCCTCACGTTCCTCTCCTTCCTCGCCTTCAGCAGCGTCGTCACGTCGCTGTCGACGTTCTTTCTCTCCGACGATCTGCGGCTGCTGCTGGTGGCGCCGGTGTCGGCGGCGCGGCTGTTCCATGCGAGGTTCGCGCGCACGGTGGGACAGGCGTCGTGGATGGTGATCGTCTTCATGATTCCGGTGCTCGCCGGCATCGGCCTGGCGCGCTGCGCGCCACCGTCGTACTACGCCGCGGCGGTGCTCACCGTGATTCCGTTCGTGCTGATCCCGGTCGCACTCGGCTCGATGATCACGCTGGGCCTGGTCAACGTGTTTCCAGCGAAACGCGCGCGCGACATCCTGATGCTGATGGGCCTGCTTTTCGCCGTCAGCATCGTCATGCTGCTGCGCTTCATTCAGCCGGAGCGTCTGCTGCGCGTCGAGTCGATGCCGGAGGTGACGGACTTCTTCGCGACGCTGCAGTCGCCGATCACGCCGCTGCTGCCGTCGTTCTGGGCCGGCGAGGTGCTGTTCGCCGGGCTGCAGGGCGTGCCGGACTGGCTGCACTTCGCCACGCTGTGGACGACGGCGCTGGCGCTTGTGGTGATGGCGCGGATGTCGTTCGAGCGGTGGCACTTTGCCGGTTTCAGCAAGGCGCAGGAAGCGCGCAAGGTTCGCGTGCGCCACTGGCGCTGGCTGGACGTCCTCGTCGGCGTGATCCCGATGCGCGTCGAACGGCGGCAGTTGCTGATCAAGGATCTGAAGGTGTTCCTGCGGGACGTCAGCCAGTGGTCGCAGCTCCTGCTGCTGATGGCGCTCGTCCTCGTTTACCTCTACAACTTCCGTGTGCTGGATCTCGAGCGCATCCCGTCGATGAGTGGCTTCATCAAGAACGTCTACGCGTTTCTGAATCTGGGCATGGGCGGCTTCGTGATGGCGACGGTAGCCGTGCGCTTCGTCTTTCCGATGGTGTCGGCCGAAGGCGCGGCGTTCTGGATCATCCGCACGGCGCCGATTTCGCTGCGCGCGTTTTTGTGGTCGAAGTTCTGGTCGGGGTTGCTTCCCGTGCTGCTGCTGGCCGAAGTGCTGACGATGGCGGGGAATGAACTGCTGGGTGTGGATCCGTTCCTGAAGCGCGTCGCGGCGATCACGATCTTCGGAATGACGTTCGCGCTGGTCGGTCTCGCCACCGGCCTCGGCGCGCGCTATCCGCGCTTTGCCGCCGACAATCCCAGCCAGGTGGCCGGCTCCTACGGCGGTGTCGCCTTCATGATTCTCGCCGTCCTCTTCGTCATCGTCATGCTCGTGCTGGTCGGCTGGCCCTCGTCCGTCTACCTCGTGCAGCAGTTCCGGCGCACGCCGCTCAGCGGACTGCGGCAGGCGCTGATGATTGGCTCATTCACTTGCGCGGCGCTGGTCAGTGCCGCTACCTTCTGGTTCGGCATGCGCACGGGCATTCGTGCGCTCGAGGACATGGACAGGACCCCATCATGAAGAAATCGCTGCTGATCGCTCTCGCGCTGTTCGTGGCGCCGCTCACCGCGCAGGAACCGGTGGACCCGTGGTTCTCCACCTTCTCGATCATCGCGTTCGATCCGGCGACGGGAGAGTTCGGCGTCGGCGTGCAGTCACGCGCCTTTGGCGCCGGCGCCGCGGTGCCGTTTGCCAAGCCGGGCGTGGGTGCGATTGCAACGCAGGCCTCGGCCAACCGGCAGTACGGGCCGAAGGCGATTGCGCTGCTCGAGCAGGGACTGTCGCCGGAAGAAGTCGTCAAGCGCATCACGGATGAAGACCCCGGCCGCGATTCGCGACAGGTGGCCGTCATCGACGCGAAGGGGCGCTCCGCCGTCTACACCGGCAAGCGCGTGATCGATCGCAACAACGACCCGAAGGATCCGGTGCACATCGGCAACTACGCCGGTCACGTGATCGGCGAGAACTTCTCGGCGCAGGGCAACACGCTCGCCAGCCAGGCCGTGGTGCAGGCCATGGCCGACGCGTACCGCGCCGGCAAGGGCAGCATGGCCGATCGCTTGATGGACGCGCTCGATGCCGGTCAGGCCAAGGGTGGCGACACGCGCGGCATGCAGTCCGCCGGCATCCTCGTCGTCAAACCGCTGGACCCGAAGTCGGAATCCACCGTCGAGCGCATCGTCGACATCCGCGTCGATGACGCGGAGAATCCGTTCGTCGAACTGCGACGTCTGCTGAACATGACGCAGGGCGCCCCCGGCCGACTCACCACACGCGCCGCGGAACTGGCGAAGGAAGGGCGTCACGCCGACGCGGTTGTCGAGTTGAAGAAGGCGCTGCAGATCAACCCGAGAAGTGAACCGGTGATGTATGCGCTGGCGCAGCGCTACGCGCAGCTCAATCAGCCGGCGGAGGCGATGGCGCAGTTGACGACCGCGATCAAGCGCCAGCCGCACATCTGGAAGTCGCAGGCGGCGGCGGATCCGATCTTCGAACCGCTCCGCGCGACGCCGGCGTTTCGACAGCTCGTGGCGCAGTGAACGTGCCCGACACACGAAGGGCACACGAAGTTCTTCAGGAACACTGCCGGGACGGCATTTCGATCGGGACGGCACACGCTCGCGGGACTGTCGCCGCTCCTCGGGACTGTCTGGCAGTTGGGCGCGTTTCAACAGGTGGTCCCGAGAGGGGTTTCCGTCCCGGCCGATGTTCAGTCCCGATCGTGGTGACGGTCCCGGTGTGTTTCGACGTCAGTCCCCTTTCAAGAGCGCTGACGGAGACACTCGTGACGCGCGGCGCGCGGGGACGGCGGTGGCGAGCCCGCAGACGATGACGAGCATGGCGATCGCGGTGACGATGGCGATCGGGTCGGTGGTGCTGATGCCGTGCAGCATGCCCTGCATGACGCGTGATGCGGCGACGGTCAGGACGAGGCCGA
>JADZCY010000165.1 GCA_020851325.1 Acidobacteriota bacterium
CAGCCGAGCAACATCACGCACGGCATCATGGAGCCGCTGCCGAATCCGCCGCGCGACAAGGCGCGGAAGAAGGCGCTCGTCGCCGAACGCGCGCTGGCGGCGCTCGACGAGTGGCGCCGCGACGTCTCGCTCGTGTCATCCTAGGCGTGCCCATGGGCAGGCCTCCCGCACATCGACGCACCGGCCGGCGCAGCCTGCTGGCGCGCGGCGTTTCGACTGATGCGCCGGAGCACCTGCGCGATCACCTGCGCGCGTTCCTGGATTATCTCGAACTCAACCTGAACGTCTCGCCGCACACCGTGCGTGCCTACGACGCCGATGTCGGGCAGTACCTCGCGTGGCTGGCCGCCGACCGCGGCGTGAAGATCTCGCAGTTGAAACCAGCGGACATGGACGGCGCCAGTGTGCGCGGCTGGGTGGCGTCGCTCAACCGCGTCGGCCAGGCGCGCACCAGCGTCGCGCGCAAGTTGTCCGGCGTGCGCGCCTACATGCGCTACCTGCGGCGCGAGGATGTGATCGACGGCGACCCGACCACGGCGGCGGTGGCGCCGAAGCTGGACAAGACCATTCCGGTGCACCTGTCGGAAACCGAGATCGGCGCGCTGCTCGACAGCATCGACGTCCGCACGCCGCTCGGCCGCCGCGACCGGGCGATGTTCGAGTTGTTCTACGCCTCGGGCCTGCGCCTGAGCGAACTGGTCGGCATCAACCTCGACGATCTCGATCTGTCGGGCCGCCTCGTGCGCGTGCTCGGCAAGGGCGGCAAGGAACGCGTCATCCCGTTCAACCAATCGGCCACCGAAGCGATCCGCGCGTGGATCAAGGATCGCGGGCAAATGGTCATGGAACGGGAGGCGGGAGGCGGCAGGCGGGAGGCGGCAGGCGGGCTTGTCCGCCGTAGCGCGAAGCGCGAAGGTGGAAGGCGGGAGGCGCCAAGCGGGCTTGTCCGCCGTAAAGCGAAGCGCGAAGGTGGAAGGTTGGAGGCGGGACGAACCGCGCGCGGGCACTTCGTCGAGCCGCTGTTTCTGAACGCGCGGGGGGAGCGCATCACCGGCAGGAGCGTCGATCGCCTGCTGCGCAAGTACGTCGCGCTTTGCAGCACGCGCCTCGGCATCAGCCCGCACGCGCTGCGTCATTCGTTCGCGACGCATCTGCTGCAGCGTGGCGCCGACCTGCGCGGCATCCAGGAACTGCTCGGCCACGCGCGTCTCAGCACCACCGAACGCTACACGCACGTCAACGCCGCGCAGTTGATCGACGTCTATCGCAAGACGCACCCGCGCGCGAAGCGCTCGACGTAGCGCGCGGCGCGAAGGCGAGCGGTCCCTTTGCTTATCCCGCCAGCATTGACGGGCGTCGCCGCGGCATCTCGATGCCGAGCGTCTTGATCTTGTAGTTCATCACGCGCGGGCTGATGCTCAGCAGGTCCGCGGCGTCCTTCTGCACCCAGTTGGCCATCTTCAGCGCTTCGGTGAGCGCCTGGCGCTCGACGTCCTCGAGCGGGATGCCGGTGGGCGGAATCCGCACCACCGACGATTCACGTGAGCCGCCGGGACTCTGTGACGAATCGCCGAGCCGCAGATCCTCCGCAGTCACCACCGCGTGCTCGGCCAGCAGCGCGGCTCGTTCGATGGCGTTCTCCAACTCGCGGATGTTGCCCGGCCAGTTGTAGCGGAGCAGCAGCTTCTGCGCGTCCGGCTCCAGACCATCCAGCCGCTTCTTCAGTTCGTTGCCGAAGCGCCGCAGGAACGACATCGCCAGCGCCAGGATGTCCTCCTTGCGCTCGCGCAGCGGCGGTGTCTGTACCGAGACGACGTTGAGGCGATAGTAGAGGTCTTCGCGGAACGTGCCGGCGGCCACCATCGACGGCAGATCGCGATTCGTCGCGGCGATCAAACGCACGTCTACACGGATCGTCCGCGTGCCGCCCAATCGCTCGAATTCGTGCTCCTGCAGCACGCGCAGGATCTTCGCCTGCGTGCTCGGGCTCATGTCACCGATTTCGTCGAGGAACAGCGACCCACCGTCGGCCTGCTCGAAGCGGCCGATGCGCTGCCGGTCGGCGCCGGTGAACGCGCCCTTCTCGTGGCCGAACAGTTCGCTCTCGAGCAGGTTCTCCTGCAGCGCCGCGCAGTTCACCTTGACGAAGTTGCGCGCCGCGCGCAGCGAGTTGTGGTGAATGGCGCCGGCAATCAGTTCCTTGCCGGTGCCGGTTTCGCCGTGGATCAGCACCGTCGAGTTGCTCTTCGCCACCTTCTTCACCACCGCGAGCACGCGCTGCAGCGCCTCGCTGTGGCCGACGATCTTCTCGAAGTCGTAGCTCTCCTGCTGCTCGTTGCGCAGGTAATCGAGCTCGTGGCGGAGGCGCTTCAGCTCGAGCGCCTTCTCGATCTTCACCTCCATCTCCTCGATCTCGAATGGCTTCTGCACGTAATCGAACGCGCCGCTCTTCATCGCCTCGACGGCGGTGTTGACGGTGCCGAACGCCGTCATCAGGATCACCGACACTGTCGGGTGCAGCGACTTGGTGGTGCGCAGCACGTCGAGTCCGTCGGAGCCGCCCATCTTCAGGTCGCTGACGACGACGTCGAAGTAGCTTTCGTGCAGACGTTCGAGCGCGGCGTTGCCGTTCGACGCTTCCTCGACGTCGTGGCCGGCAGCCGAAAGCGCCAGCGCCAGGCCGCGGCGCAGTGCGTCGTGATCATCGGCAACCAGTATGCGAGCCATGCGTGCAGTCCTACCTTGCGGATCAGTGAGTCGGGGCGATCGGCAGCGTCACGCGGAAACACGTGCCATCGACGCCGCCGGCAGTGAAATCGATGCGGCCTTCATGCGCATCGACGATCTTGCGGACGATGGCGAGGCCGAGGCCGGAGCCCTGGGGCTTGGTGGTGAAGAACGGCTGGAAGATCTTCTCGACGCGGTCGGTGGGAATGCCCGGTCCCGAGTCGATGACGTCGACGATCACGCTCGGCACGGCGTGCTGCGTGTCGGGCACGAGCGCGCCGTCTTCCGGGCTGGCCGCCTCGCGGGCGCGGATGTCGACGATGCCGCGACCCTCCAGCGCCTGATAGGCGTTGATGACGAGATTGGCGAACACCTGCGTCAACTGATGGCGATCGGCACGGATGCGCGGCAGTTCGGCCGGCACATCCAGCCGCACCTGCACGTCGCCGCGGCTGACGTGCCCATCCGCCATCGCGACGGCACTCGCCACGGCGTCGGCCACCGATGTCGGTTCCACCTGCAGCCGGACCGGGCGCACGAAGTCCAGCACCTCCTGGACGATGGCGTTCGCCATCTTGGCTTCGTTGATGATGTCGGCGGCCAGCGCCTGCGCGTCGGGATTGTCCGGCGTCTTGCGGCGGACGAGGCCGGCCAGCACCTCGATGCCGGCAAGCGGGTTCTTGATTTCGTGCGCCATCACCGCCGCCATCTCGCCGACGGCCGCCAGGCGATCGCGCAGGCGTTCTTTCTCTTCCATCTGCTCGACGTAAGTGAGGTCCTTGAAGAACAGCGCCGCGCCCAGCACGCGGTCGTCGTCGCTGCGGACGAGCGACAGGCTGTAGCCGAGCACGGTGTCGGTGGACTTCAGGCGGATCTCGGCGCGCGATGGCAGGGTGGGGCGATCGAAGACGCCGCTCAGGACGCGGAGGATATCGGGGTGCGCCTGCAGCACCATCTCGACCCGCTCGCCCGAGAAGTCATCGTCTGCCAGGCGGAACAGGCGGCGCGCTTCGTCGTTGAGCAGGACCACCCGGCCGGCGCGATCGATGGCCAGGACGCCGCTCTTCATGTTCGAGACGAGGCAACGGAAGAAATCCACGGGCGCGGCAACAGGTGACGAGGACAAAGGGACGGGCGTCGCGGGCATGCCGGCGTCAGGTGGGGCAAACGCCATGCCCGCGGCCACGCGGACGCGAGCCGGCAAAAATCCCTGCGATTACAGAATTTGTATTCTCGTTCAGATCGCGGCGCGATTACAGAACCGTTTGCGACTAACGATTCTGTTCGAGCTCGGCCGTGAGCATTTCCCACTGTCCGAGCAGTTCGCCGACCTTCCACATCAGGCCCTGATGTTCGTCGAGCACGGCCTTGGACCTGGCGGCGTCGGCGTAGAACGCGCCGTCGGCCATCTGTGCTTCCAGCGTCTTGATGCGCGTCTCGGCCTCGGACACCCGCGCCTCGAGTTCGGCCACCCGCGTCTCGAGCGCCTTGCGGGCCTTGTCCTTCTTCCGCTGCTCCGCATCATCGCGCTTCTTCGCGGCGTAGTCGCGGGCCGGCGGGGGCGGAGCGGCCGGCGCTGACGCGCGAGGAGTTTTCGCCTCGCGTGAGGCCGGTGCCGGGGACGGTGCGGCCGGTTTGACTGCGGCCACCGGAGCCGCCGCCGCGACGGCCAGTTCCTTCTGCCGCCAGAGAAAGGCTTCGTAACCGCCGGGATAGAGCATCGCCTCGCCGTGACCGACGTCGATCACTTTCGTCGCCAGCCGATCGACGAAATACCGATCGTGCGACACGAAAATGAGCGTGCCGCCGTAGTCGGCCAGCGCGTCGAGCAGCACTTCCTTCGAGTCGATGTCGAGGTGGTTCGTCGGTTCGTCGAGCAGCAGCGTGTTCGACGGATGGAGCAGCATGCGCGCCACGGCCAGGCGCGTGCGTTCGCCGCCGGAGAGCACCGCCGCCTTCTTGTAGATGTCGTCGCCCGAGAACAGGAAGCCGCCGAGGATGTTGCGGATCGCCGGGATCATCGTGTTCGGCGATCCCGATGCCAGCGTTTCGTACACCGTGAGATTCGGCTCGAGACTCGTCGCTTCGTCCTGCGCGAAATACTGCATCACCACCTGGTGGCCGAGGATGCGCTCGCCCGAAGCGGGCGCCTCCGCGCCGGACAGCAGCCGCATCAACGTCGACTTGCCGGCGCCGTTGTGGCCGACCAGCGCGATGCGGTCGCCGCGTTCGATCAGCAGGTTGACGTCCTTCAGCACCACCTTGTCGCCGTAGGCCTGCCGCGCGTGCTTCAGCTCGATCACGGTGCGGCCGCTCTTCACCGCGGCGGGGAACTGGAAGCGGATGCGCTTGCGCTCCGGCGGCACATCCAGCCGCTCGACCTTCTCGAGCATCTTGATGCGGCTCTGCACCTGCGCCGCCTTCGTCGCCTGATAGCGGAAGCGATCGATGAACGCCTGCACGCGTTCAATCTCTTCGTCCTGCCGGCGCTTCGCTTCGCGCAGCCGCTCGAGCCGCGCGTCGCGCTCGACGAGATACTTCGAGTAGTTGGTGTGATAGTCGGTGATGGTTTTCAGCGACAGATCGGCAATGCGCGTCACCACCGCGTCGAGGAAATACCGATCGTGCGAAACGACGATCACCGCGTGCGGGTAGCCGATGAGGTAATCCTCGAGCCAGTTGCGCGCTTCGAGATCGAGGTGATTGGTCGGTTCGTCGAGCAGCAGCAGATCCGGCGCGCTCAGCAGCAGCTTCGCCAGCGCCAGGCGCATCTGCCAGCCGCCTGAGAGATGCTCCGCCATGTCGTGGAACGACGTCGATTCGAAGCCGAGCCCGTTCAGCACGCTGCCGACTTTCAGATCCATCTGATAGCCGTCGGCCATGCGGAAGCGGTCCTGCAGATCCGAATAGCGATGCAGGATGGCCTCGTGCTCACTCTCGGGCACGGCGGCGTCGGCCAGCCGATCTTCCAGCGTGTGGAGTTCGGCCTTCATGTCGAGCAGCGGCTTCAGCGCCTGGCTGGCCTCGTCGACGATGGTGCGGCCGCGATGCGTGAGGCCGTCCTGCGGCAGGTAGCCGAGGGTGAGTCCGTTGGGGCGTTGGATCACGCCGGCGTCGGGCTCTTCGAACCCGGCGAGCATCTTGAGCAGTGTCGTCTTGCCGGCGCCGTTCGGCCCGCACAACCCGACGCGGTCGCGGTCGCCGATCTGCCACGTCACCGAGTCGAGCAGAACGCGTTCGCCGAAAGTCTTCGTGAGGGACTGGAGCTGAATCACTCTCCGAGGGCCTTGGCGGCAGCCGCCAGCACCTGCGGCACGCGGAACGGCTTGGTCAGATAGCCGGCGACGCCGAGGTTGACGGCTTCGATGGCGCTCGACTCGGTGGAGAAGCCGGTGATGATGATGACCGGCAGGTCGGCCTTCAGGCGCTTGGCCTCGCGGATGAGCGACAGGCCGTCCATGCCCGGCATCTTGAGGTCGGCGATCAGGAGATCGTAATGGCCGAGTCGGAGGCGCTCCATGCCGGAGCGGCCGTCGGGCGCCGTGTCCACTTCGTATTCGACCAGCGCCAGCGTCTTCGACAGCAGTTCGCGGATACTGGCCTCATCGTCGACGACGAGGACGCGGGCGGGTTCGGTGCGGCCCTGCGGGCGTTCGACGGGCAGGGCGACGGGGCGGTCGCTGCGCGGGCGCTGCGAGTCGAGCCAGGCGTCGATGTCGCGCTTGCGGAACCGCCATTGGCGGCCAACGCGCACGGCCGGAATCTTTCCGGCCTTGATCAGTCGATAGACGGTCCGGAGATTGACCTGGAGATACTCCAGGACCTCCTCCGTCGTGAGAAAGATCTCGTCGGTCGGAAAGTTTGTGGCCACTAAGTAACTCTGTGTCCGCTATTTTACCCGCATTTTCGTCCGGCGGGCGTGCCGGAGTGAGGCGCAAGGACCGACTTTCCCTGCCACCCCGCCGTCTTACACAATGAGCGCGAGAGCAACCGCGGTGCTCCCGAACGAATGACCTGGACCGACGAAGAGCTCGTCACCCGAGCGGTGGCGGGCGATCAGGACAGTTTCAACCAGCTGATCATTCGCTGGGAACGGCCGATCTATGCCCTGGCGTACCGGGTCATCGGCCGTGACGAAGACGCGCGCGACGTCGCGCAGGAAGCGTTCATGCGGGCGTTCCGGGCCCTGCCCGGGTTCAAGGGTCAGGCGAAGTTCTCTTCCTGGCTCTACCGGATCACCCTCAACCTCTGCCGCGACTGGATCCGTCGTCAGAAGCGGACCCCGGTGGTGTCGGCGCCCGAGGGGCTCGACATCATCGAGATGGCGGCCGAACAGGGGCCGGTGGAGTCGATCGAGGAACTGGTTGCACGCAAGCAACTGAGTGCAACGGTGGCGGAGGCCATGCAGCATCTACCGGAAGAACAGCGCACGGCAATCATCCTGAAGGAATATCACGGGCTGACGTTCCAGGAGATTGCCGACCTCCAGCAGTGCCCGTTGAGCACCGTCAAGACGCGGTTGTATCAGGGCCTGAGCGTGCTCCGGCGCCAACTCCAGGCGCAGGGGATTACCGGCAGCGGCGCGAGCGAGAAGGCATCATGAGCGAGACAGCGTTCTGCGACGACAAGTCGCAACTGATCGACTACCTCTACGGCGGCCTCGAGACGACGGCTCGCCGGCGGTTCGAGGAGCACTTGCGCCGGTGCACGGCGTGCGCGTCGGACGTGCGGGAACTGTCGGCGGTCCGCACCGAACTGGCGACGTGGCAGGCCCCGGATGTGAATCTGGCCGTCGCGGTGGATGTCGCTGCCGCGTTGCCGTACGCGCAGCCGTCGACGCTCGCGGTCTTCCAGCCCTCCCAGTCCTCCGGCGCCCCAGCCCTCCAGCCCTCCAGCCCTCCAGACCTCCAAGCCTCCAGCCCCCCAGCCCTCCAGTCCTCCAGACCTTCTTTGCCGGTTTGGGCGCAGTTTGCGGCGGCGGTGCTGGTTGGCGCGATCGGGTTGTCGATCGCCAACATCCAGGTGCGCTACGGCGCCGATGGTCTCACCGTGACCACCGGGTGGATGCAGCCGGCGGCGCCGTCGGCGCCAGCCGCCGTCGTTGCCGCGCCTGTTGGTGCGGGCACGGCCACGGCATCCACGGCGGCCGACACCGCGGCGGATTGGCAGCCGGCGCTGTCGGCGCTCGAGGCGTCGCTGCGCAGCGAAATCCAGGCGGCGCGCAACGACGTGACCACACCCGTCAACGCACCGGCCGCGTCCACGCGCAGCGCAAGCGGCGTCTCCGCGGCGAACGTCACGGATCTGATTGCCGCCAGCGAGAAGCGTCAGCGTCAGGAACTGGCGTTGCGGCTGGCGCAGTTCGGGCGCGACCTGGAAGTGCAGCGGCGGTCGGACCTGGTGCGCATCAACCAGGGCTTCGGGCAGTTCGAAGGGCGGGCCGGTGCCGAAATCGCACGGCAACGGCAGATGCTGGACTACATCATGCGGGTGTCGGCGCAGCCGCCGCCCCAGTAAACGGCCGGGCAGCGAGCCATGTCGAAGCGCGGGAACGCCAGGACGGTTGGGATTTCCAAGGATGGAGCACGTCGAATGGTGACGAACCAGGTGGGTCGGGTGATGGTGGCGGTGTTGATCAGCGCCGCGCCGTCGTGGGCACAGGACGCCGCGCCGGCGGCGCCACGTCC
>JADZCY010000166.1 GCA_020851325.1 Acidobacteriota bacterium
CGGTGTCGTCTCGACGGCCGCCGAACGCCTGCACGGCTCTTCGATGACCGCTGACTTCAGAGGAGATGCAGAACGAGGGCTGCCGACGAAAGTCCAGATTTACGCGGTTTCAGATGACCGCTGACAGCCGAGGGTGCAGCAGGTCGAGCGCGATCGTGGGCACGTTGATGGTGCGGCTCAGACCGAGCTTGTAGGACTGCGCTTCCGCCACCATCAGGCGTGCCTTGTCGAGGTCGGGAACGCCGCTGGCGCTCAGCAACTCCATCAATCGCGCCCGTCCGGCTCCGGCCGCCTGTCCATCGACCGTGACGACCGCGCGGTGCGCCAGCCAACTGCTGTCGCCCGGCAGCCGCATGAACACCACTTCCGATCGCAGGCGCCG
Organism: Acidobacteriota bacterium; assembly: GCA_020851325.1. Taxonomy (GTDB): domain Bacteria; phylum Acidobacteriota; class Vicinamibacteria; order Vicinamibacterales; family UBA2999; genus VFZN01. The sequence continues at coordinate 383 of JADZCY010000166.1, forward strand.
CCGGGCCCGATGCGACAGGTTCATCTCGACAAACTGCTCCATCGCTTCGTCGGCGACGAGCATCGAGAGTTGCGTCTCGTAGTCGACGAGATACGCGCGCACGCGTGCGGCCAGTTCGTCGGCCGTTGGCAGCGGCCGCTGCGCGTCCATCGGCGCCACCAGCGCCGCGACGATCGCGACGACGACAGAAGCTCGCATCATGCCCTTCAGCCTCCCGCCTCCCGTCTCCCGCCCTAAACTGCCGCCAGATGTCCCGCCGCAACTTCCTTGAGCGGGGCGTCGGGCGCGAAGCTGGACGGGTTCAGTTCGACGCGCGTGCGCGGGGCGTCGGGGTCGAGCACGGGCACGGCCGAGAGCAGCGCCTGCGTGTACGGGTGCTGCGGCGACGCGAAGATGTGTTCCGTTGCGCCCATCTCGACGATGCGGCCGCGGTACATGACGGCGACGCGTGAGGCGATGTGGCGGACGAGGCGCAGGTCGTGCGCGATGAAGAGATAAGTGAGCTTCAGGCGCGTCTGCAGATCCATCAGCAGGTTGATCACCTGCGCCTGGATCGACACGTCCAGCGCCGACACCGGCTCGTCGGCGATGACGAACGATGGCTCGAGCGCCAGCGCGCGGGCGAGGCCGATGCGTTGGCGCTGGCCGCCGCTGAACTCGTGCGGATAGCGTTCGAGATGACCGGGGTCCAGGCCGACGAGCGCGAAGAGTTCGGCGACGCGTTCACGGCGCGAGGCGCGCGAACCGACGCGGTGGATGATGAGCGGCTCCTCGACGATGTCGCGGACGCGCATGCGCGGGTTGAGCGACGAGTACGGATCCTGAAAGACCATCTGCATCTCGCGCCGCGCCGCCCGCAGGCGTGCGGGAGAGAACTGCAGCACGTCGTCGCCGCGGAAACACACTTCGCCGGACGTCGGCTCGATCAACCGCAGCATGCAGCGCCCGGTCGTGCTCTTGCCGCTGCCGGATTCGCCGACGAGCGCGAACGTTTCGCCTTCGTCGATCGTGAAGCTGACGTCCTGCACCGCGTGCACGATGGTGCGTGTGCGGAACAGTCCGCCGCCGCTGGTGAACTCCTTCTGGAGATGGCGCACGTCGACGAGCGGTGTGCTCATGCGAACGCTCCCGTGCGTGCGTGCTCGGGTTCGTGCAGGATGCAGCGTACGCCGTGCGCGTCGCCGACCGGCGTCATGCGTGGCACGGCGCGGCGGCATTCGTCCTCACGGTATGGGCAGCGCGGTTCGAACGCGCACCCCGGCGGCAGGGCGACGAGCGACGGGACCGTGCCCTCGATCGCCTGCAGGCGCGTGCCGGCGGTGCCACCGGGAATCGACGCCAGCAACCCGCGTGTGTAGGGATGCGCCGGCGCGCGGAACACTTCGCGCACCGGCCCGTGTTCGACGATGCGTCCGGCGTACATCACGGCGACGCGATCGGCCGTTTCGGCGATGACGCCGAGGTCGTGCGTGATCAGCAGCAGGCTGATGCCGAACTCGCGCTTCATGTCGCGCAGCAGCTCCAGCACCTGCGCCTGCACCGTCACGTCGAGCGCCGTCGTTGGTTCGTCAGCGATGACGAGCGGCGGTTTGCAGGCGAGCGCAATGGCCAGCATGACGCGCTGCCGCATGCCGCCGGACAGCTGATGCGGATAGTCGTCGACGCGTCGCTCCGGATCGACGATGCGGACGGCGCGCAGCAGCTCCACGGCGCGCGTGCGTGCTTCACGATGGCTGGCCAGGCCGTGCACCGTGAGCGCTTCGATGATGTGGTCGCCGACGCGCATCACCGGGTTGAGCGCGGCCATGGGTTCCTGGAAGACGAAGCCGATGCCGGCGCCGCGGACCGACCGCATCTCGTCTTCGGACAGGGTCAGCAGGTCGCGGCCCTGGAACCAGATTCGGCCGCCGACGATCTCGCCCGGCGGCTGGACGAGACGGATCAGCGAGAACGCCGTGACCGACTTGCCGCTGCCGGATTCGCCGACCAGGCCCAGGGTTTCGCCGCGGCGAATCTCGAACGACACCCCGTTCACGGCTGTCGCCGGTCCGGCGGCGGTGGGAAACCTCGTCGTCAAATCCTCGACGACAAGGAGCGGGTCAGGCATGGCGGGCATTGTAGCCTTGGCGCGGTCGATGGCCGCCTTGGTTGTTTGACCAACCGTCCAAACTCGACGTCTGTGTCATAAAGAGACGGCAAACGATTGGACAGACACAACTTATTGTGCGTTCATCCTTGACACCTACTAGTCCCGTTCCTAGAATGGCAGACAAATTCTCCGAGAGGTCTTCGGAGGGGGTCTCCATGGATGACGTGGTCAACCGGTTCGCGCGCGAGGTGGCGGATGCCATCGCCGCGGCGGTGTCAAAAAGCGCAGAAGTGGAAGCCTGTCGGGACCGCGCCCGGGCGGCGGGGTACGAAATGAAGGTGAACCTCGAGGCGGTGGTCGGGTTCGTCAACCGGTCGCAGCCCGTGGAAGGGACGACGGTGGCCGCGCGCGTCGGCGCGGTCGCCCGGGCCGTTGCCCCGCGCAAGCCGTACGAGATGACGGTCAACGACCGCCGGTTCCTTCGTTCGCTGCGCATCGCGCCGGAAGAGGCGCGGGTCGAAGAACCGAACTGACCAGTCCTCCGACCGCTCATCCTCTCTACTACTGCTACTACTGTTTCCCGGCCGCCTGGTTTGCCACGGCGGCTGCGGCTTTCTTCGCCGCTTCGGCGTCGCCCAGGTAGTAGCTCCGCAGCGGCTTCAGGTCTTCATCCAGCTCGTACACCAGCGGAATCCCCGTCGGGATGTTCAGCTCGACGATGTCGGCTTCCGGGATGTTGTCGAGATACTTGACCAGGGCGCGGAGTGAGTTGCCGTGTGCGGCAATCAGCACGCGCTTGCCGTCCCTGATTGCCGGCGCGATGCGTTCGTGCCAGTAGGGCAGGAAGCGCGCCACTGTGTCCTTCAGCGATTCGGTGAGCGGCAGCTCGCTCGGATCGAGATCCGCGTAGCGCCGATCGTGTGACGGATGCCGCTCATCGTCCGGCGTGAGCGGCGGTGGCGGAATGTCATACGCGCGGCGCCAGATCTTCACCTGTGCGTCGCCGTGCTTCGCCGCGGTCTCGGCCTTGTTGAGTCCCTGCAGCGCGCCGTAGTGGCGCTCGTTCAATCGCCAGCTGCGCTCGACGGGAATCCACAGCTCGCCGAGTTCGTCGAGCGTCATCCAGCAGGTACGAATCGCGCGCGTCAGTACGCTCGTGAACGCGAGGTCGAACGCGTACCCGTCCTGCTTCAGCAGTTGTCCCGCCGCCCGCGCTTCTTCGCGGCCCTTCTCGCTCAGGTCGACGTCGGTCCAGCCGGTGAAGCGGTTCTCCTTGTTCCAGGTCGACTCGCCGTGGCGGAGCAATACGACTTTGTACATGGTTTCCTCAGCCTAATGAAACCACGAAGGCACGAAGGGCGAACGTTGATCACGAAGGGCGCGAAGAACGCGAAGGTCTTTGAGTCTCAGGTGCAGCCAACCCCTTCAAGCCCGAAGTGTTCTTCGAGGCCAAGCCCTTAGGCCGTGCCCTGTCCCTTTGTGCCCGTCGCGCCCTTCGCGATCAATGAAGCTGCCTTCGTGCCTTCGTGGTTTCCCTTCCTACTTCAATTGTGCAATCGCCGCGCGGCCGGCGTACTTGGCCGCGGTACCGAGTTCTTCCTCGATGCGCAGCAACTGGTTGTACTTGGCCACGCGATCGCTGCGGGACGCGGAGCCCGTCTTGATTTGGCCCGCGGCGGTGCCGACGGCCAGATCGGCGATCGTCGAGTCTTCCGTTTCGCCCGAGCGATGCGAGATCACGCTGCGATAGCCGGCGGCGCTCGCCATGGCGATGGCGTCGAGTGTTTCGGTGACGGTGCCGATCTGATTCAGCTTCACCAGCAGCGCGTTGCCGATGCCCTCGTCGATCCCCTTGCGCAGGATCGACGGATTGGTGACGAACACATCGTCTCCAACCAGTTGCACCTTGTCGCCGATGGCTTTGGTGAGCATTGCCCAGCCGCGCCAATCCTGTTCGGCGCAGCCGTCCTCGATCGAGATGATCGGATACTGCCGGACCCAGTCGGCGTAGAGCGCCACCATGCCTTCCGAATCGCGGCCCGGTTCGCCCGACTTGTGGAACGCATACTGCCCGTCGCCCTGCCAGAACTCGCTGGAGGCGACGTCGAGCGCGATGAACACGTTCTCGCCGGCCTTCGCGCCGGTCTTGCCGATGGCTTCGAGCACGACCTCCACGGCTTCGCGGTTCGACTTCAGGTTCGGCGCGAAGCCGCCTTCGTCGCCGACGCCCGTCGACAGACCGCGGCTCTTGAGAATGCTGCGGAGCGCGTGGAAGATCTCGGCGCCGGCCCGCAATCCTTCGCGGAACGATCCGAAGCCGACCGGCATCACCATGAACTCCTGGAAGTCCACGTTCGAGTCCGCGTGCGCGCCGCCGTTGAGGATGTTCATCATCGGCACGGGCAGCGAATAGGTGTTGCTGCCGGCCAGCGTCGCGATGTGCGCGTGGAGCGGCTTGCCCTGCGCGGCGGCTTCGGCCTTGAGCGCCGCCATCGACACGCCGAGGATGGCGTTGGCCCCCAGGCGGCTCTTCGTCGGCGAGCCGTCGAGCGCGATCATCGCCTCGTCCAGCGCGCGGAGCGATTCGAACGCGCGGCCGACGACGGCCTTGCGGATTTCGCCGTTGACGTGGCCGACCGCCTTCGTCACGCCCTTGCCGAGATACCGTGCCTTGTCGCCGTCGCGCAGTTCGAGCGCTTCACGCTCGCCGGTCGACGCGCCTGATGGCACCCCGGCACGGCCGCGCGCGCCGCCCTCGAGCGTCACGTCCACTTCCACCGTCGGGTTGCCGCGCGAGTCGAGCACTTCCCGTCCACGAACGTCGGTGATTGTCACATCTGCCTCTGAAGGTATGAGAGCGCCACGGCGACAGGCGGTCCTGGACCACGCGGCACGACGCCGCTGTCAGCGTATGCGTGGCTGAAGATGAATGATCGTCGTGCCTCGTGTCGGTCAGCCGCGGCGATCGGCTTCGGCCTCGAGCCGCAGCGCGTCATCGTCGATGGGGCCGATGAGCGGTTCCTCGCCCGGCGCCACCACCACCACGCCGCCTTCACTCACCGTGTGGCGGCGCCGATCCTCCTCGAGGTCGTAACCGATGGAGGCGCCCCGTGGGATGTGGACATCGCGATCGATGATCGCCCGTTTGATGCGGGCGTGACGGCCGACGCGCACACCCGGCATGAGGATGGACGACTCGATCTGGCAGAAGCTGTGCACGCGCACGTTGGGGCACAGGATGCTGCCGTGGATCAGGCTGCCGGAGACGATGCAGCCCTGCGAGATCAGCGAGTCCTGCGCTTCACCGCGACGGCGCGCTTCGGCGAAGACGAATTTCGCCGGCGGCGCCTGCGGCATGTAGGTGCGCAGCGGCCACTCCGGATCGTAGAGGTTGAACTCCGGATTGACCTGGCAGAGATCCATGTTGGCCTCGAAGTAGGCGTCGAGCGTGCCGATGTCGCGCCAGTACTTCGCCGCCTTCTTGTTCTCGTCGTAGAAGGGATACGCGAACATCCGGCCGTCGGGGATGAGCGACGGGATGATGTTCTTGCCGAAGTCGTGCTGGCTGGCCGGGTTCGCCGCATCGGCCTCGAGCGCGCGCACGAGCACGTCGCTGTTGAACACGTAGATGCCCATCGACGCCAGCGCCAGATGCGGCTGTCCGGGCATCGACGGCGGGTTCGCCGGTTTCTCGAGGAACCCGGTGACGCGATCGCTGTCGTCCACGGCGACGATCCCGAATCGACGGCCATCGTCGATCGGCACCTCGATCGCCGCCATTGTCACCGTCGCGTCCTTTTCCTGATGGAACCGCAGCATGCGCAGGTAGTCCATCTTGTAGACGTGATCACCGGCGAGGACGACGACATAGCGCGGCTCTTCGCGGACGATGGAGTAGAGGTTCTGGTAGACGGCGTCGGCGGTGCCCTGGTACCACTGCTCGCCGACGCGCTTCTGCGGCGGCAGGATCTCGATGAACTCGCCGAGTTCCTCCGAGACGATCGTCCAGCCCTGGCGGACGTGGCGGTTGAGCGACAGCGACTTGTACTGCGTGGCGATGAAGACGCGGCGCAGGCCCGAGTTGATGCAGTTGGAGAGGACGAAGTCGATGATGCGGTAGGGGCCGCCGAAGTACACCGCCGGCTTGGCGCGGTCCTGCGTCAGCGGCGCCAGCCGTTCGCCGACGCCGCCCGCCAGCACGATGACCAGAACGTCCTCGGGCCTCATCGGTTCCCGATTATACGGCGGCGCTGCCGGCGCGCCGAAACCTCGACCGTTTTGCCGCTCCGACGAGTTTGACTTCGCCCGTCGGCACTTCTATGATCGACCATTCACGCGTCGTTGAAAGACCCGAACGCTCAGGAGAAGTTGATGATGGCCATTCGTCGTTTCGTGGCACTCGCCGTTGCGGTCGCCCTGTCCGGCACCTTTGCGCTGGCGCAGTCGGCCAAGCCCGATACCAAGAAGCGCAGCAAGCAGGAGCAGCGGGAGATCGAGGAAGTGGTCAAGGTGGTGGACGGCGTCATGGCCGGCCAGCCCGCTCCGACCGACATCCAGATGTCCATCACCCCCTATTTCCTGAAGTCGCAGGAAGCGCGCACGTTCGTGCCGTTCGTCCTCGACGTCAAGGGCGCCCCGGCCGCCGACCTGGCCATGTATATCCGCGTGGTCGACCCGGCCGCGCAGCCCGATCCGAAGGCCAAGAAGATCGAATACCCGTGGGACGACATCCACTTCGTCCCGGGGACCGACGTCACCGACGGCAAGGTGAACCGCGTGTTCATGGCCGCCCCCGGCACCTACGACGTCTACCTCGCGCTCAAGGAGCGCCTGCCGGAGAAGGCCCCCAAGGGCCAGGTGGCGAAGGTGGGCGTGATCAAGCAGCAGATTGTCGTGCCCGACTTCATGAACGCCGAACTGGCGACCAGCTCGGTGCTCGTCACCGACAAGGTCAACCAGCTGACGGCGCCGCTCAGCGGCGAAGAGGCGCGTGAGCGTCCGTTCGTGTTCGGCGCCCAGGAACTGCTGCCGGCCGCCGACATGGAATTCGGCAAGGCCGAGGAACTGTCGATCTTCTATCAGGTGTACAACGCCGGGCTCGACCAGGCCGGCAAGCCGAACATCGTGATGGAGTACGAGTTCCACAAGAAGGAAGGCGACGCGGAGAAGTTCTTCAACAAGACCAATCCGCAGACCGTCAGCGCCGCCAACCTGCCGCCGCAGTTCGACCCGTCCAAGTTCCCGGTCCCCGGTGGCATCACGGTGCCGCTGGCCAGCTTCGGTGAGGGCCAGTACCGCCTGGCCATCAAGATCAGCGACAAGGTGGCGAACAAGACTCTCACTCGCGACGTGAATTTCGTGGTCAAGGCGTCGTAAACTGTTCCCGGTTCCAGGACCGTCCCCGAAGCGCCCGGGGACGGTCCGCGTATCGCTCATGGGCTACAAAGGTCTCCTGACCCTCCCGGCGTTGACCGTCTGCTTCCTGGCAGCCGATTCGGGATCTGCCCTCGCCCAGGCTCCCTACCGTCAAATCGAACGCGTCGTCGAGGTCGCCACGGCCCAGACGGGCCAGATCGCCGGCCAGGTGGCCGATGATGGCGGTTCGCCGCTCGAAGGAGTGGTGATCTCCGCCCTGGGGTCGACCAGCGCGTTTGCGGTGTCCGACAAGCTCGGACAGTTCTCGATGGGCCAGTTGCCGCCCGGCCCCTACCTGATTCGTGCCCACCGCCAGGGCTACCTCACCGTCCGCGGCACCATCGTGGAAGTTCGGCCGGCGGTCCGCACGGCGTCCTCGTTGACGATGCGTCGCGAGGGCAGTGCGACCGAGCCACGGGTGGTGGAGGCGGGCGTCAGCGAGGCGGCGGCGCTGCCCATTCCGTCGACGGCCACGGTCGTCGGCGACCGCAGCGAGTCGGGCCTGGCGTGGCACCTGCGCCGCCTCAAGCGCAGCGTGCTGCGCGACGCCGAAACCGGTGCCCTCGTGCCGGTCAACGACGACGATTTCTCGCTGTCCGATCCGTTCGAATTCATCGGCCGCGCCGTGGAATCGTCGGCGCGAGCCGCCGGCGCGCTCTTCGCGGACCTGTCGCTCGACGGCCAGGTGGATCTGCTCACCACGGGCGCGTTCGATAGCCCGGGTGAACTGCTGCAGCTCGATCGCACGCGCAGCGTCGCCTTCTTCTCCGTCGGCTCAAACGTCGGCCACCACGGCTCGTGGGCGATGCGTGCCGCGATGAATCAGGGCGACCTCGACTCGTGGATGGTGTCCGGCAGCTACGCCGCGCGCGCCGGCCTGACCCATCGGTACGAGGCCGGCATGTCCTACGGCATGCAGCGCTATCAGGGCGGCAACACCGCCGCGCTGGCGGCCCTGGCCGACACGGCCCGCAACGTCGGCTCGGTGTTCGCCTACGACGAGTGGACGATCAGCCCGCAGATCTCGTTGAATTTCGGCGGCACGTTCGCGCATTACGACTACCTGCCGGATCCGTCGCTGCTCAGCCCGCGCCTTTCGGCCACTTACGCCCCCGCCGCCACCTGGCGCGTGCGCGGCACGATGTCGCGGCAGTTGTCCGCGCCGGGCGCACAGGAGTTCCTGCCCTCGACGCGGGCGTCGTGGCTGCCGCCGCAGCGGACGTTCTCGTCGCTCTCGCGCGAGGGCTTCCGTCACCAGGGCGTGAACCACTACGAGATCGGCGTCGAGAAGCTGATGAACGGCGCCCGCGTCGGCGTGCGCGCCTTCCGCCAGCAGGTGGACGACCAGATGGTCACGCTGTTCGGCGTCCGTCAGCCGGATGGGCCGGCCGAGGCGCTCGGCCACTACTACGTCGGGTCGGTCGGCGACGCCGCCATCCGCGGCGTTGGCGTCTCGGTGTCGCATTCGCTGGTCGAGAACCTTCGCGGCAAGGTGGAGTATTCGGTGTCGAGCGCGCAGTGGACCGACGGTCCGCCGCCCGCCGACGTGGCGCTGCTGCGCCGCATCATGCCGGGCGCCCTGCACGGCGCCGAGCGCGAACGCATTCACGACGTCGTGACGTCCCTCGAGGCCGACGTGCCGCAGACGGCCACCCGCGTGGTGGTGTTCTACCGCATCAACAACGGCTTCCTGCGCGCCCACGAATACGACGAGATTCGCGGTCTCGACGGCCGCTTCGAGCTTCAGGTCAACCAGTCGCTGCCGTTCATGAACTTCATGCGGTCGCACTGGGAAATGCTGGTGGCGGTGCGGAACGCGTTCACCGACAACCTCGCCGGTGGTTCCGCCTACGACGAAATCCTCGTCGTGCGCCCGCCGAAGCGCGTCGTCGGTGGCGTCACCGTACGCTTCTAACGACCGCGACTTCGTTCGTGGCGTTGGATCGGCCTGGACGGTTTTTTGGACATCCCGTCCGGTCTGGTTCGGCCAGGAGTCGGGAACTGCAAGATAGTCAATCACTTAGGGCGCGTGTCCGGATCGGCCCGGTGGTATATCATTTGCTGCCCTCGGCCCCGGAATACTTGCCTTGATTTCCCAGACGCGCTTCCCGTTCGAGCCGTCGCTGACCCACCAGCCGGCGCGCACACCCGATTGGCGCCGCACCGCGCTTCCAGTCGTTGTCACGGTGTGCCTGCTGGCCATGGGGCTGGGCAATGTCGTCTCGCGCGCGACGTCCACGGAAGTCGAGGACGGCGTGCTGTGGGCCGAGCGCGCCGTGGGCGTGGTGGCGGCCGAAGTGGCGGCGCCGTCCGCGGCCGACCGCGCCGGGGTGAAACCGGGCGACGTGCTGCTCGCCATCGACGGCCAGCCGGTGGACGGCCGCGCCGATGTCTTCGCCCTCCAGCATCGCGCCACCCCCGGTGAACGTCACGTCTACACCCTGCTGCGTCTGGGCAGCCGCGAGGTGGCGCAGGTGGAGTTGGCGCCGCTGCCGGATGGCGCCGGCGCGCTCTACTACCTGCTGGCCGCGGTCGGCATCTTCACCCTGCTCGTCGGCGCCGCTGTGCGCGCCCGCCGTCCCGGCGACCAGGCCACGCTCCACTTCTTCTGGCTCTGCGTCGCGTTTTTCGGCGCGCTGACGTTCTCGTTCAGCGGGCGGCTCGACCGCGTCGACTGGTTCTTCTACTGGGCCGACGTCGTCTCGTTGTTGCTGCTGCCGCCGCTCTTCCTGCATTTCGCCCTGGTATTCCCCGAGCGGCCGCATCACGAAGGCTATGCGGCGCTGCTGGCGCGCTGGCTGCCGGCCATCTACCTGCCCGCCGCCGTGCTCGCCTCGACGCGCGTGCTGGCCATTGCCCGCGCCGCCATCGACCCCGAGTACTTCGTCCGCCTCGTCTCGCTGCTCGATCGCCTCGAGCTGCTCTATCTCGCCAGCTTCCTCACCGCCGGTCTCGTCGTCCTCGTCCGTGCGCTGCGGCGCTCGCGCTCGGTCACCGCTCGCCGCCAGCTTCGCTGGATCGTGTGGGGCACCGCGCTCGGCGCCATGCCGTTCGCGCTCGGCTACGCCGTTCCGTTCGCGCTCGGCGTCGACCCCTCGCTGACGATGGAACTGTCGGCCGTGCCGCTGGGGTTCATTCCGGTGGCGTTCGCCTCGGCCATCGTCCGCTACCGGCTGATGGACGTCGAGATCATCCTCAAGCGCCTGCTGGTCTACACCTCGGCGGTGGCGGCCAGCGTGGTGATCTTCGTCACGATCCTGCGCGCTTCGGGCGGGTCGTTCATCCAGGGGGAAAGCGATCAGCGCTGGGTCATCGCCTTCCTCGCCACCATCGTCGTGATCCTGCTGGCCAAGCCGGTGAAGGACGGCCTGCAGCGCACCATCGACCGCGCTTTCTATCGCGACCGCTACGACTATCGGCAGGCCCTGGTCGCCTTTGCGCGCGACCTCAACGCCGACCTCGTCATCGATCGCCTGGCGGAGCGCCTGGTGACGCGTGTCGCCGAGACGATCGAGGTGGACGCCATCGCCTTCATGCTGGCAAGCGAACGCGGCGACTTCGACGCGCTGCACGTGTACGGCATCGAAGGCGGCGTGCCACGGCTCGACGGCGACTCCGGCATCGGCTCCCGCGTCGCCACCGGACAGACGGTGCGGCTCGACGATCCGCTAGCCGCCACGCGCTTCAGCGTCGAGGAGATCGACCTCTGGCGCGATCTCGGCGTCTATTACTTCGTGCCGTGTGTTTCGAAGGGCACGGCCGCCGCCGTGCTGCTGCTCGGGCGCCGCGAGAGCGGCGAACCGCTCACGAGCGACGACCTCACGCTGGTCACCGCCGTCGCCGGTCAGGCCGCGGTGGCGATTGAAAACGGGCGGCTGTATCGCCAGCTCCACCTCAAGGCCTCCGAGCTCGATCGGATGCACGCCTTCAACGAGAACATCCTCGAGTCGCTGGACGACGGCTTGATGGTGGTGGGCCTCGACGGCCGCATCATGCGGTGGAACCAGGCGCTCGAGCGCGTCTACGGTCCAACGCGCGCCGAGGTGCTGGGCCAGCCGCTGGACCGCGTGTTCGAGCCGTCGGTCGTGCAGATTCTCCAGGCGCAGCGGCGCGATCACTCGCAGGGCACGGCGCAGTTCCGCGTGCCGATGACCGGCCGAGGCGGGCGTCATGGCCAGCGCCTGCTGGTCAACATCACCACCGTGCCGCTCCAGGCGCTTGGCATGGGCACGGCCGCCTCCGGCAGCATCGTCATCTTCGAAGACATGACCGAGCGGACGCAGCTCGAAGAGCAGCTGCGTATCTCCGAGAAGATGGCCTCGCTCGGCGTGCTCGCCGCCGGCGTGGCGCACGAGGTGAACACGCCGCTGACCGGCATCTCCAGCTACACGCAGATGCTGCTCGAGCAGGCCGATCCGGAGGATCCACGCACGGCCGTCCTCGAGAAGATCGAAAAGCAGACCTTCCGCGCCGCGCGCATCGTCAACGGCCTGCTGCACCTGTCGCGATCGAACGCCGCCGACGTCTCGGAGCGCACGCTCGTCGACGTCAACGCCGTCATCGGCGACGTCGTCGCGCTGCTGGAACATCAGTTCGAGAAAGGCCGCGTGCGGATTCGCAAGGAACTGATCGACGGCCCCGCCATGGTGATCGGCTTCGAGTTCAAGCTCCAGCAGGTGTTTCTCAACCTGTTCCTCAACGCCCGCGACGCGATGGCGAGCGGCGGCTGGTTGACGATCGCCACGCGTCTCGAAGGCGACGAAGTGGTGGCCGAGGTATCGGATACCGGCGCCGGCATCTCGCCCGAGCACCTGGATCGCATCTACGATCCGTTCTTCACCACCAAGCCGATTGGCCACGGCACCGGACTGGGCCTCTCCATCACCTACGGCATCGTGCGCGAGCACGACGCCTCGATTCAGTGTCAGAGCGCGCCGGGGCAGGGCACGCGCTTCACGCTGCGCTTCAGGCAGGCGCAGCCGGGAACGCGGCTCGCCGCGATGTAGCGCCGGGTCTCGAGCAGGACGATCATGCGTCGCCACGGTTCGGTTCTCGTCATCGACGACGAAGAGATCATGCGGGAGATCCTGCAGACGCTCCTCGAGAGGGACGGCTACACCGTTCGTCTCGCGGCGTCGGGTCAGGAAGGGCTGGATCTGGCCCGTGCCCTGCCGTTCGACGCCGTCATCGTCGACGTGATGATGCCGGGCATCGACGGCCTGCAGGTGCTCGAGGAGCTGCGCAAGCACGACGACAACCTGCCGGTGCTGATGATCACCGCCTACGCCTCGATGGACACGGCGATCAAGGCGATGAAGCTCGGCGCCTTCGACTACATCACCAAGCCGTTCAAGAACGACGAAGTGCTGGTCGTCCTGCAGAACGCCATCGAGCATCGGCGGCTGCGCGACGAGAACACGCAGCTCAAGAGCGACGCGGCGCGGCGGCTGCACAAGTTCTCGGGCATCATCGGCCGCAGCGCCCGGATGATCCAGGTGTTCGAACTGATCGCGCAGGCGGCACCGAGCCGCTCGACGATCCTGATCACCGGCGAGAGCGGTACCGGCAAGGAACTGGTCGCGCGCGCCATCCACGTCAACTCGGCCCGCGCCGATCGGTCGTTCGTCACCGTCAACTCCGGCAACCTGCCGCCCGACCTGCTGGAATCCACGCTCTTCGGTCACGTCAAGGGCGCGTTCACCGGCGCCGTCTACCCGAAGAAGGGCCTGTTCGATCTCGCCGACAAGGGCAGCATCTTCTTCGACGAGATCGGCAACATCCCGATGGAGACGCAGGCCAAGCTGCTCCGCGTGATGCAGGAGCGCGAGTTCATGCGGCTCGGCGGCATGGAGACCATCAAGGTCGACGTGCGCATCATTGCCGCCACCAACGTCGATCTGCGCCGCGAGATGGAAGACGGCCGCTTCCGCGAGGATCTGTTCTATCGCCTGCACGTCATCAGCATCGAGCTGCCGGCGCTGCGTGATCGCCGCGACGACATCCCGCTGCTCGTCCAGCACTTCCTCGAAAAGTACGCGGAAGAGAACGGCCGCCCGTCACTCGAGCTGGCGCCCGACGCCCTCGAACTGCTGATGGAGTACGGCTGGCCGGGCAACGTCCGCGAACTGGAGAACGTGATCGAACGCGCGGTCGTGCTCAGCAACGGCCCGCGCATTGCCGCGGATCGCATCCCCGAAAACGTCCGCAAGGCGCCGCGGTATCAGCTGCCGCACGTCGTCATGCCGCCCGACGGCGTGTCGCTCAAGGAAGTCACCTCGGCGTACGAACGGCAGTGGATCGAATCCGCGCTCGAAGCGGCCGGTGGCGTGCAGAAGCGCGCCGCCGAGCTGCTGCGCATCAAGCCGACGACGCTGAACGAGATGATCAAGCGCTACGACATCCGCCCGCGGCGGAAGAAGGCGTCGTCCGGCGGCGGTGACGCCGGCCCCAGCAGTCCGGCGGCCGATGAAGCCGGCGACGAGCTCGAACCCGTCGGGTCTGACGTCGAGTGAACGAGCAAGCCCTCCAAGCCCTTCAAGCCCTCCAGGCCCCGCGTCCCCGCGCCGCGCCAGCGGTGTAAGATCCTCCCTGGCCCGTCCCCATCGTCATTTCTGTTCGTTCGCGGGAGTTCGCCATGAGCACGTTCCGATCGATTGGCTCCGCCTGCCTGCTGGCGGCCGCTCTGATGCTGTGTACGAAGGTGCCGTTCGCGCAGGCGCAGACCGCCGCGTTGCCGACACCCGAGCAGTTCTTCGGCTTCCAGATGGGCGCCGATCGCAAGCTCGCCAACTGGGATCGGCTGCACGAGTACTACCAGCAACTGGCGAAGAGCTCGAACAAGGTCAAGCTCGTCGAGCTCGGCAAGAGCAGCGAAGGACGGCCATACGTGGCGCTGTTCATCTCGTCGCCGGCCAACCTGGCGAAGCTCGAGCAGTATCGCGAGATGAACGCGAAGCTCGCCGACCCGCGCGGCGTGCCACAGGCCGAGATCGATCGCATCGTCGCCGGGGGCAAGGCCGTTGTCATCCAGAGCTTCGCGCTGCACTCCACGGAAGTGGCGGCGTCGCAGACGGCGGCGGAGTTCGTCTACGAGTCGCTCAGCCGCACCGACGAGGACGCGACGCGCGTGCTCGATAACGTCATCAGCATCGTGCTGCCGTCGATCAATCCGGACGGCACGCAGATGGTGTCCGACTGGTACATGAAGTACGTCGGCACGCCGTACGAAGGCTCGAATCCGCCCTGGCTCTATCAGAAGTACTCCGGACACGACAACAACCGCGACGGCTTCGCGCTCAACCTGCCGGAATCGAAGCTGCTCGGCAAGTTGATGTATCGCGACTGGGTGCCGCAGGGCTACATGGATCACCACCAGATGGGCGGCGGCAACGCGCGCCTCTACATTCCGCCCTATGCCGAGCCGATTCGCCCCGACGGCGATCCGCTGGTGTGGCGCGAGATGGACTGGTGGGGCGCGCACATGGGCAACCGGCTCGAGATGGCCAACCGTACCGGCGTCATCGGCGCCGCCATCTATTCCGGCTGGGGCCACATGGGCTTCCACTGGATCACGCCGTTCCACAACATCGCCGGCATGCTCAACGAATCGGCCAGCGCGCGCCTGGCGACGCCGGTGTTCGTGCACCCTGATCAGCTGAAGGGCGGTACGCGCGGCCTGCCCGAGTACGAATCGCAGACGACGATGCCGAGCGTGTGGCCGGGCGGATGGTGGCGCGTCCGCGACATCGTCGAGAACCAGAAGATCGTTGCGTGGTCGATGGTCGAGTTGCCGGCCCGCAACCGCGAGACGATTCTGCGGAACATGTATCTGAAGGCGACGCGCCAGACCGCGCGCGGCGCCGAAGCGGCGGTCAAGGCATACGTCATTCCCGCCGAGCAGCACGATGCCAACACCGCGAAGAAGCTGGTGAACATGTTCCTCGACTCGGGTGTCGAGGTGCAGCAGTCGAAGGGGCAGTTCGTCGCCGAGGGCAAGTTCTTCGGTCCGGGGTCATACGTCATCTCGATGGCGCAGCCGAAGATGGGCCTGGTGCGCTGGATGCTCGGACGCACGTTCTATCCCGACAACACCTACACGCGCGATCGCGACAACAATCCGATCCGGCCGTACGACATGTCCACCGACACGCTCGGTGAGTTCATGGGCGTGCGCAGCGAGCCGCTCGGGGTGGCCGTTGCCGCCGACATGACGAAGATCACGGCGCCGATTGTGTTGAAGGGCACGGTTGCCACGGCCGCGCCGAACGGGTTCGTGCTCGACGGCCGTCTCAACGACAGCTTCCGCGCCGCGCTGCTGCTGCTCGACAAAGGCGTCAGCGTGCGCCGTGCCAGCAAGCCTTCAGCCGACGGCAGCGTGCGTGCCGGCGACTTCCTCGTGCCGGCCGGCGATCACGCGGCCGTTGCGACGCGCGCCGGCGTCGACTTCGTCGCGCTCAAGGCGCCGGTGGCGGCGGCGTACGAGTTGAAGAAGCCGCGCATCGCAATGTTCCAGCGTTACAACGGCGGCAACATGGACGAAGGCTGGACGCGGCTGATGTTCGAGCAGTTCGACGTGCCGGCCACGCCACTGCTCGATGCCGAACTGAAGAAGGGCAGTCTCGACGCCCGCTACGATGTCATCGTGCTGCCGGCCGATTCGGTGCCGGCGATGACCGGCGAACGTGCGCCAGGCGGAGGCGGCCGCGGCGAAGGTGGTCCGCCGCGCGACGAGAGCGCGCCGCCGGAGTTCCGCAGCGGCTTCGGCACCGAGGGCGTAAAGGCGCTTCAGGACTTCGTGCAGAAGGGCGGCACGATTGTCACCTTCGCCCAGGCGGGTGACTTTGCCATTCAGCACCTCGGCGTACCGGTCCGCAACGTCGTCGCGAACCTGCCGGGCAAGGAGTTCTGGTCGCCGGGATCGACGCTCCGCGTGCGCTTCAACAATGAGCACCCGCTCGTCTACGGCATGCCGGCCGAGGGCCTGGCGCTCTTCATGTCCGGCAGTCAGGTGTACGAGGTGACCAGCACCGAACGCAGCCAGGATGTGGAGGTGCTGTCCACCTACATCGATCGCGACATCCTGCAGAGCGGGTGGCTGCTCGGCGAGCAGGTGATTGCGAAGAAGGCCGCGGCCGTGGCCGTGAAGAGCGGCGCCGGCAAGGTCGTGATGCTCGGCTTCCGCGCCCAGAACCGCGACCAGACGCACGGCACGTTCAAGATGGTGTTCAACGCGCTCCTGCCGTCGATGGCGCCGTCGCGCACCACCGACGCGCCGCAGATGGAGAGATAGGAAGGTCTGGAGGACTGGGGGTCTGGAGGGTCGGAGGCAGGCCAGCGTTTCAGACCTTCCAGCCTTCCAGCCCCCCAGTCCCCCAGCCCTCCAGTCCCCCAGCCTTCCAGTCCTCCAGTCCTACCGCCTCAGCGCAGCGATCAACCTGTCGTACTTCTGCATGATCACGTCCCAGCGATAGTTGCGGCGGACGTACTCGCGGCCGTTGCGGCCCATGCGGTCGCGCAGACGGTCGTCGGCGAGCAGCAGCTTCGTGCACTCGACGAACTCGTCGCGATCCTGATAGTAGAGCCCGGCGTTGCTCTTCTGGCAGTGGTCGACCAGCACCTCGGCGCGGGCGTTGCACAGTACCGGCGTGCCCACGGCCATCGCCTCCAGCGCCAGCAGCGACAGGCTTTCAAACGGCGACGGCACGACGACGACGGTGGCGGCTTCGAGCGCCTGCAGGCGTTCACGTTCGGAGAGCAGGCCGGCGAACTTCACCCACGGCACTTCGGGCAGTTGCATCAGCTTGACGCCCATCAGCGCCAGCGTCGCATCGCCACCCTGCTCCTTGTAGCTGGTGAAGTACTCGATCAGTTCCTCGCACCCCTTGCCGGCATCGATGCGACCGCCGTAGAGCAGGAACTGTCCGTTCAGTCGGTGCCGCCGCCGGAACGTGGTGCCGCGTGACCGCAGGTGCACCGGCAGCGCCTTGTGCACCTCTTCCTCGTCTTCCGGCTCTTCGTGCGGCTGCAGCGGCTCGTCCTGCAGCAGGTCGACGCCGCAGCCGACGGTTTCTTCCGCCAGCAGGCGCATGTCGAACGTCGACTTCAGGAAGTGCCGTTCGCTCTCGGTGTTGAACGCCACCACGGCCGCCTGGCCGAACAGCTCGCGATAGATGCCGAGGCGAATCGCCGGTTCGTCGTGCGCTGTCGGCACCAGGATGCTGCGGTTCGGATCGATGCCGAGGCCGAGCAGCGTCGGCGCGTACAGGTAGGTGAAGAAGATCATCGCGTCGTAGCCGGCGTGATGACGACGGAGATATTCCATCAGGCCCGGCGACCACGGCCCCTGTTCCTCGAGCCACTTCATTTCGTCGTCGCGCGTGTGGTCGTGATGGAAGATCCAGTCGGAGTACTGGTTGAAGTGCTGGATGTCGCGCGTGCGGCTGTTGGCGAAGCGCCGGACCGTGACGCCGCGGATGCGATCCGTGCCCTCCGGGTACTCGTTGGCCCAGGTGATGTAGTCGCGCGCGCACGTCGTCAACACCTCGACGTCGTGCTTCGCCGCCATGCGCTCGGCGATGAGCCGGCAGTGATACTCCGAGCCGCCGAGGATCTCGGCGCCGTAGCGCTGGACAATGAAGGCAATCTTCACGATGGGTTCTCCGGCGCGGGCGCGCCGCCGGCTTCCGCCAGCAGGCGCTGCAGCTCGCGCGTGATGCGATCATCCCCGAAATCGCGCAGCCGTTGCCGCTGACCGGCTATGACCTGCGCGCGGAACGCGTCGTTGTAGGCGAGTTCGCCGAGCAGTTCGGCGGCGAACTCCATGTCCTTCGGTTCGAACAGCACGCCGGCGCCGCCGAGCGTGTCCGGCACGGCCGTCGAGGCATACGCCATCACCGGGACGTCCGCGGCCATCGCCTCGAGCAGCGGCACGCAGAAGCCCTCGTGCTCCGACAGCGACAGATAGACGCTGGCGTTCCGGTAATAGGCGGCGAGGTCATCGTTGGGCACGGGACCGGTGAAGACGAACCGATCCGCCGGCATCTGGAAGTCGGCGATGAGCGCCCGGACCATGTCGTAGTAGCGCGGCATGCCGTCGGTGCGGCCGACGAAGATGAACCGGTAGTGCTCGTCGACGTAGCGCTTGTAGAACTCGGCGAGGCGGATGAAGTCCTCGATCTTCTTGTTCGGCACGATGCGGCCGACAAACAGGAAGTTGTGCAGGCCGTCGTCAAGGACGCTGTCGAGCGCGGGTCGTGGCGCGGCGTGGGTGATGCGCGCAGTGTCGATGGCGATCGGGAACACGCCGGTGCGCGCGAAGCCCATCGACGCGAGCTCCTGGCGGTTGTAATCGGAGTCGCCGAGCGCCAGGTCTGTGTGGCCCACCAGCGTGCGCAGGTCGTCGCGGCTGAGCGTGCAGAGGCGAAAGACGTTGGTGTCGTACGACGCGAAGAAATGCGCCGGCGTGACGTTGTGATACTGGAGCACGCGGCCGCGCGGCAGCGCCGCGAACGCCGCCGTCATCGGCGACACGAGGGCGAAGTGGAAGATGGTTACGTCGCCCTGTCGCGATGCCGGATCGTCGAACGGCCGCACGTCGTCGCGCAGGTCGTCGTCGATGGTGAGCGCGAACAGGTCGGCCTGATGGCCCATCTCGCGCAGCAGATGACGCACGCGCCGCGCCGAATCGCCCACCGCGTCCCCGCGGTGCGCCGCCGGCACCCACTGGTTCACGGTCATGGGCGTGCGGTCATCGCGCCGGCTGGTCTTTGGGCAGCGCCATGAAGGCCGCCGGCCGGAACGGTCGCAGTTCGGCGAGCGACGCCGACTCGCGCACCTGTTCCCAGAAGTCGAAGGCCACCGGCGGATGCTCGAGGCGCGGCGAGCGGAAGATGTCGTCGACGAACCGCAGCAGCGTGCCGTCGAAATCCTTCGCCAGCAGTCGCTCGAGCGCGGCGTCCTGCGACGCGACGATGCGATCGGAGAGGTCGCGGTTGGTGGCCACCTGATCGATCAGCGCCGCGACGTGCACCGGATTCTTGTCGGTGTACAGAATGCCCGCGCCATCCATCGTCGCCGGGATCGCCGTGGCGGCGTAGGCGAGGACCGGCACGCCCATGTAGAACGACTCGACCAGCGGCACACAGAAGCCTTCGTGCTCGCTGGCGCAGAGGAAGACGTCGGCCAGCTCGTAGTACGCCGTCAACTCCGCGTTGCTGACGTGACCCAGGAAGTGCACGTCGGTCACGCCGAGTCGGTCGATCAGGTCCTGCAGCATGGCGACGTAGCGCTCGAAGCCGCTGTGCGAGCCGACGAGCAGCAGCTGCGAGCGCGGGTTGAAGTAGCGCTTGTAGGCGTGGAAGATCCGGATGATGTCGTCGATCTTCTTGTTCGGGATGACGCGACCGACGAACATCACGTTCACCCGCGAATTGTCGAAGAGGCCCGCCTGCATGTAGTTGGCCGGCCCGGACAGATGCGAGAAATCCGGCACGACCGGCAGGACGCCGGTGCGTGGAAAGCCGAGGGCCTCCAGTTCCTGGCGGTTGTATTCCGAGTCGCCAAGGCCGATCTCGCATCGCTTCGCGTACAAGCCGAGTTCGCGCCGGCCGAGATAGCAGAGCTGCACGAGCGTCGGGTGAATGTCGACGAAGTATTCGGGCGGCGTGATGTTGTGATAAATCAGCGCCATGCGATCGGGCAGCGCATACGCCAGACGCGAGGCGCGCGACCCGAGCGAGAAATGGTGCAGCAGCAGGTTGTCGGGATGGCTCGCGTCCGGCAGCTCGCGATAGTCGACGGTCAGGTCCTCGAGCCGCAGATCGGCGGTCTCGACGAAGATCTCCGACTCGTAACCGGCGGCGCGCAGCACGCGCTGAATGCCAAGGACTTCGTTGCCGATGGCGTCGCCGTAGCCGAGCGTGGCGAGCACCTGGTGGACGGCGGGCATGACGATTAGCGTCCTCCGGAAGGTCGTCGCCGCCCGCGCATGGGCCGCCGGCGTGCCGGACGACGATTGTCGGCACCGGTTTCCGCGGGGCCGGCCTGGCCGTTGGTTGCTGGCGGCGTCGCGTTCACCGGTCGTGCCGGACGATCGCTGCGCGCTCCGTCACGGCGTCCACGCTCACGAGGTCCGCGCGAACGCGACGATGATGACGATGACGCCGCATCGCCGCTGCCGGACGAATCGCTGCGCGCGGATGGTGCGGGACGCGATTCGGTGTGCCGCCGATCCGAGCCGGAGGCCACTGTCGGACGTGGTGACTCCGCTGGCCGCCGTTCACGTTCACGTTCGCGCTCGCGCGAGGCAGCAGGCACTGCTTCCTCGCCGGTGTCGCGCGCCGCGCCCTTCGGCAATGCGTCGACGATGCCCGCCGCCGGCGGCAGCGTGTGTCGTCGTGCCGACCACCACCCGGGCAACCGCTCCATCGTCGTCTGCGACGGTTCGCGGGTGAGGCGATCGAGCATGTCGGTGTACTTCTTCTCGATCACCGGCCAACTGTAGTTCGCGCGGAAGTACTGCTGGCCGTTACGGCCCAGCGCGCCAGCCAGGGATGGCGATCCGTCGATGGCGCGCAGCGTCTCGAAGAATTCGTGGAAGCCCTGATAGAACAAGCCGCCGTTGCTGCGCAGGCACTGGCCGTGCAGCACGTCGCAGGCGGCGTTGGCGAGCACCGGCTTGCCGAGTGCCCAGGCCTCGAGCGCCACCATCGACAGGCTCTCGAAGTACGACGGCATGATCAGCAGTTCCGAGGCGGCAATCGCGTCGAACTTGTCCTCGTCCGGGACGAAGCCCAGGTGATGGATGCGCGGATGATCGGGGATGGGAATGACCGGCGTGCCGATCAGCACGAGGTGCAGGCCGTCGAGCAGGGCCGACGAGTAGTGCTCGAAGAACGCGAACAGCTCGGCGCAGCCCTTGTTCTCGTCGATCCGCCCGACGTAGATCGCGAAGCGATCGCGCAGGCCGTACTTCTGCCGGAACCGCGCCGGGTTGGTCTGCTCGGGGATCTCCGAGCCAATCCCGACGACGACGCCGGGGACGTGCTGGTTGGCGGCGACGCCATGAATCAACGCGCGCTCTTCGAGCGAGTTGTACATGATGCCGCGGACGCCGCGGAAGAGCGGCCCGAAGATGGCCAGGCCGAGCGCCGGATCCCGTTCGGCCGTCGGCACCAGAATCGCCTTGCCCGGCACGGCGCGGGCGCCGTGGAACGCGTGGAAATAGCGCGCGCTGAAGAAGATGAAGAAGTCGTAGTCGCCGGCGTGCGCGCGGATGTAGTCGATGAGCGCCGGGCTGGTCGGCCCTTCGGCTTCGAGCCACGACAACTCGTCACGCGTGGAGTGCGTTTCGGTGAAGACGCGCGTGGACCACGTGCCGAACTCGTGCGGCACGCGCTCGCGCGACACGGGGAAGCGGCGCACGGGCACGCCGTGCACGGTTTCCGTCCCGGCCGGGCGTTCGTTGCGCCAGGTGATGTAGTCGGACGCGCACGTGGTGAGCACCTCGACGGCGACGTGCCTGGCCAGGTGTTCCGCGACATACCGCGCGTGCAACTCGGCGCCGCCGTTGATGTCGGCGCCGTAGCGTTGGACGACGAGCGCGACCTTCACTGCTCGTCGGGTGTGGACGGGTCGTCCGTATCTGGCCCGTCGTCTTCGAGCGCGCCGGCGTCGCCGGAGCTTTCCATCGACTGGTCCGGCCCGTTATCGGCGCCGGGCATGCCTTCGCGGTTGCCGCGGCGGCCGCGACGACGACGACGGCGGCGACGCGCGGCGCCATCACCGTCACGTGCCGGCACCGTGCCTTCGCCCATGGGCGCCGGATCGGCAATGGCGCCTTCGGTGGCGGCGCCAGCCGCGGCTTCGGGCAGCGGTTCGCGGCGTTCGCGCGGCCGCATCGCTTCCGGCCGGTACTGCACGACGCCTTCGAGCGCGCGGACGCGGCGTTCGCTGAAATCCAGGCGGCTCGACAACGACTCGACACGCATGCGGAGGTTCTTCACCTCGATGCCGGTCCGCGTCGTTTCGAGGACGAGGTTGTGCAGCACTTCGTAGTAGAGCGTGTTCCACTCGGTGCGCGAGCGGTCGAACTCGATCTTGCGGCGCGCTTCGCGCTTCAGCAGATCGACGTTGAACTGCGCCTGCGTGTGGAGGATCTGGTTGAGCGTGTTCGGGTTGAAGAACAGCTTGAGGATCGGCTGCAGCAGCCGGCGGATGAACCGCAGGGGACCGCGATGCGAGGCGAAGAGCGTCTGGTCGTCGAAGACGTACGGCGGTTCGATGCTGGGCGGCTCCGCCGCAATCGCGGGCCGGCTGCGCCGGAACTGCTCGAGCAGGTCGGAACGCAGGTTCTTCGGATCCAGGAATTTCTCGAGCCGGACACTGGCGAGTTCCCGAACCTGTTCCTCGGTGTAATCGACCCCGCGCTTCTCGGCGATGCGTCCGCGGATCTGCGTCATGATCTGCTCGACGTCCACCGATTCGGATCGGATGTTGAAATCGGCCATGAAAATCCTTACCGGGCAGGCGATCGACGCGGGCGTGCCGCGGGAGTGTCAGGCGACGGGAGGCGGGAGTCGTCGATCGCGCCAATGAAAACGGCCGCCCACGCGAGGCGTGACGGCGGCCGGGTCACGCTGCGCCGCCCGGTGACGGGGGACACAACGTGCGGAAACCGGCGACCCCGGTGTCGTGCCTGCGCGAGGGCAGTACGCTCATGTCCGGGATCGCCGTTCCGATGATTACTTGAAGCTGGCGACGGCTTCCGCCTCCGAGTCGTGCGTCTCGAAAACCGTCAGCAGCTTGGTGATCGACAGAAGATCCTCGATGCGCTTGGTCAGGTTGAGCAGCTTGAGGCTGCCACCCTGGCGGCTCACCGTGGTGTAGGTACGAACGATCTCGCCGAGACCGGCGCTGTCGATGTACGGCACGCCCTCGAGGTTGAGGAGCAGATGCTTCCGGCCGGCGGCCAGCAGGCTGTTGATCTTGTCTTTCAGCAGCTCGTCACCCTCGCCGAGGGTCATCTTGCCCTTCAGGTCGAGAATGGTGACGTCGTTCACCGTGCGCTCGGCGATGTCCATGCCCCGTATCCCCTGACGTTATGTGGTCGAATCCCTGTAAAACGGGCTGTGCGCCCGCAAAAAGGTGCCGAATCTTACCACAGCGTGGCTGTGGCTCAATCCGTCTCGCGACGCATCTTCTTCCGGTTCCGCTTCCGCGCCAGCGCCTGCTTGGCGCGGCGCTTGTCGCCCGGCTTCAGATAGAAGGAGTGCTTCTTGATGTCCTTGATGATGTCTTCCTGCTGGACCTTCCGCTTGAAGCGGCGCAGCGCGCTTTCGATCGACTCGCCTTCCTGAATCTTGACTTCGGCCATATGTAAAACACCCCCTTTCTATCTGGGATCGGCGCCGTGGACGAACCTGGGCGCCGTCAATGCGGTCGGACGTCCTCACCACCGTGCGGGAGGGTCCGACCAAGCATGTTAGGCTACCACAAACAATCCGGCCGAACGGCCCGTCCGGGCCACCGGCGCCCGTCTTTTTCCCTGCCAGCATGCGCATTCTTGTTCTTGGTTCCGGTGCGCGCGAGCACGCCCTGTCGTGGCGGCTCGGCCGCGACCCCCTGGTCACCCACATCGTCTGCGCGCCGGGCAACGCCGGCATCGGTCGAACGGTCGAGCTGGCTGCCATCAATCCTTCTGATCCCGCGGCGGTCCTGGCGCTGGCCGACCGTGTCGGCGCCGACCTGACGATTGTCGGTCCCGAGGCGCCGCTCGCGGCCGGTCTGGTCGACCACTTCCAGGCCGCCGGACGCCCGATTTTCGGCCCAACGCGGGCGGCCGCCCGCCTTGAAACCAGCAAGGCGTTCGCGAAGGACTTCATGGCGCGGCACGGCGTGCCCTCGGCCCGCTACCGCGTGTGCCACGACGCCGACGAAGCGGTGACGGCCATCCGGTCGGGAGAGCTGGGCGACGCGGTGGTGGTCAAGGCCGACGGCCTGGCCGCCGGCAAGGGCGTGGTCGTCGCGCCGGACCACGACACCGCCGTTGCCGCGGTGCACGCCGCCATGGTGGACCGCGCGTTCGGCGAGGCCGGCGCCCGCGTGGTGCTCGAGGAGTGTCTGACCGGCCCTGAGGTCTCCTTCTTCGTCGTCGCCGACGGCGAGCACTATCGCCCGCTCTTCACCGCCCAGGATCACAAGCGCATCTACGACGATGACGCCGGCCCGAATACCGGCGGGATGGGCGCGTTCAGCCCGAGCCCGCTCGTGGACGCCGTGCTCCAGTCACGGATCGAGCGCGAGATCGTGACGCCGGTGTTGACGGGCATGGCCGCCGAAGGCACGCCGTTTCGCGGCTTTCTCTACTGCGGGTTGATGCTGACGCCGGATGGACCGAAAGTGATCGAGTTCAACGTGCGGTTCGGTGATCCCGAAGCGCAGGTGGTGCTGCCGCTGCTCGAGGCGCCGCTGGCGCCGCTGCTGCTGGCCGCCGCGGAAGGGCGTCTGCACGCCGAGCCAGCGATGCCGCTGACGCCGACGCGTGCGGCCGTCGGCGTGGTGCTGGCCGCGGGCGGCTATCCCGGTGATCCGGAAACCGGTCGCGAGATCCATGGTCTCGACACGGTGGCCCGCGAGCATCCGGACATCCTGACGTTCTTTGCCGGTGTGAAGGGGGATGGCGAGAGGCTGCTGACTTCCGGTGGGCGCGTGCTGACGCTCGTCGCCGTCAACGACACGATGACGGGGGCGATCGATGCCGTCTATCGCGCGGTTGGTCGCGTGCGCTTCGACAACATGCAGTTCCGCCGCGACATTGGCAGGAAAGCGCTGCGAAAAATCGAACGCTGATCAGCTCGTTGGTGTCAGCGGCAGCAGCGCGGCGAGCGCATCGTCCAGATGGCCGCGGAAGGTTTCGGTGCTGTGGCCTTCCGGGACCTCCATGTAGGTGATGGCGCCGGTGCCGATGTCGAGCGCCGTGCGAAGACGACGGCCGGCATTGGCC
>JADZCY010000167.1 GCA_020851325.1 Acidobacteriota bacterium
ACGGTGTCGCGCATGTACTTCGCGTGCTTCTCGGCCGAGGCGCTGGCGTGATCGAGATCGGACGCCAGCTTCTCGGTGAGCACGCGGAAGCGATCGACCATCGCGACGATCTTCTTCAGGTGCTTCGCGCTCTCGCGGCTCGGCGCGCCGCCCGCCTTCACCGCCGCCACGCTCTCGCCGACGCGCTTCTGATACTCGAGCGCCGCCGGCAGGATGTAGCGATTGGCCATCAACACCATGAGCTGCCCCTCGACGTTGATCGTCTTGCAGTAGCTTTCGAGGTTGATCTCGTAGCGCGCGTGCAGTTCGCGGCCGTTGAGGACCTTGAACCGCTCGAACGTTTTGATCACCTCCGGCTTCACCACCTCGGGCAGCGCGTCGACGGTGTTCTTCAGGTTCAGCAAGCCGCGCTTCGCCGCTTCCTTCTGCCAGTCGTTCGAGTAGCCGTTGCCGTTGAAGATGATGCGCTTGTGCGCCTTGACGGTCTTCTTCAGCAGCGCGCCCACCGCGGCATCGACGTCCGTCTTGCCATCGGCCACCGCCTTTTCCAGTTCCGTCGTCATCGCGTCGAGCGATTCGGCGACGGCCACGTTGAGGCACGTGGCCGAGAAGGCGACGTTCTGGCTCGAGCCGACGGCGCGGAACTCGAACTTGTTACCCGTGAACGCAAACGGCGACGTGCGGTTGCGATCGCCGGCGTCGCGCGGCAGCTTCGGCAGCACCGACACGCCCATGTCGAGCAGGCCGCCGGCCTTGGTGCTCTTGGCGCCGCCCTTTTCGATCTGCTCGAAGATGTCGGTGAGCATGTCGCCGAGGAACACCGAGAGGATCGCCGGCGGCGCTTCGTTGGCGCCCAGCCGATGATCGTTGCCGGCGTGCGCAATCGTCATGCGCAGCAGGCCCTGGAACTTGTCGACGGCGCGGATCACCGCCGTGCAGAAGAACAGGAACTGCACGTTGTCGTGCGGCGTGTCGCCCGGGTTCAGCAGGTTGTTCCCGAGGTCGTCGCCCATGCTCCAGTTGAGGTGCTTGCCCGAGCCGTTGACGCCGGCAAACGGCTTCTCGTGCACGAGGCACGCGAGGCCATAGCGCGGCGCCACGCGCTTCAGCGTCTCCATCGTCATCATCTGATGATCGGTGGCGACGTTCGCGCTCTCGAAGATCGGCGCGAGTTCGTACTGCGACGGCGCCACTTCGTTGTGCCGCGTGCGGATGGGCACGCCGACGCGGTACAGCTCCGCTTCCACTTCGGCCATGCAGGCGAGCACGCGTTCCGGGATCGAGCCGAAGTACTGATCCTCCAGCTCCTGCCCCTTCGGCGGCTTGGCGCCAAACAGCGTGCGGCCGGCGTTGATGAGATCGGGCCGCGCGAAGTAGAAGTTGCGGTCGATCAGGAAATACTCCTGCTCGGGACCGCAGGTGGGCGTGACGCGCGTCGCCGTCGAGCCGAACAGCTTGAGCGCGCGCACGGCCTGCGCCGACAGCACTTCCATCGAGCGGAGGAGTGGCGTCTTCTTGTCGAGCGCCTCGCCGGTCCAGCTGACGAACGCGGTCGGGATGACCAACGTGGCGCTGTTGCCGTTCATCAGCAACCACGGCGGGCTGGTCGGGTCCCAGGCGGTGTAGCCGCGCGCCTCGAAGGTCGAGCGCATGCCGCCGGACGGGAAGCTCGACGCATCGGGCTCGCCGCGCACCAGTTCCTTGCCGCTGAACTCGGCCAGCGTCTTGCCGTCGGTCGTCGGGTTGTAGAACGAGTCGTGCTTCTCCGCCGTGATGCCCGTCATCGGCTGGAACCAGTGCGTGAAGTGCGACGCGCCATGCTCGAGCGCCCAGTCCTTGAGCGCCGAGGCGACGGCGTCGGCGGTGGAGATGTCGAGCGGCTCACCCTTGGTGACCGTGTTGCGGAGCGACTTGTAGATGGCCCGCGGCAGCCGGGCCTGCTGCGTGCGGTCGTTGAACGCCAGCGTGCCGAACACCTCGCCGACGTTGACCGGCTTGCCGAGCTGACGCATGCCGTCCATGGCCCACGCGTTGATTCCCTTGACCGCCTCACCGAGCGCTGCGGATCCCATCTGCACGTCTCCTCACGGCACCTGGCGAATGAACCGGACCGCCGCCCCCCGGGCAGGTGCCCCCGGATGAGCAGGATGTTGGTTGAGAAGTGCAGATTATGCACGAATCAGATATCAGTTTGCAATATGAACTGCATAAGACTGCTGATTCAGGGCGTCGGCATGCAAAAAATGCCAGCGATGACAAGCACGGCGGGCATGGAAGGGCTTGAAAGGCTTGGAGGGCTTGAAAGGCCGGGGTACCGCCTCCCGCCTCCCGTGCTAGAACACGGGCACTGCCGTGCGAACGGGGCAGGAGGACTGCGGCGTGGCGGCGGAGCCGTTGGCGACGGCGGAGTAGGCGATATCGGCCATCAGGGCGTAGCCGGCGTCGCTCGGGTGGAAGCCGTCGGAGGCAAAGCTGGACGCCTGGACCACCCGGGCGTCGCACATCATGTCCACCACCAGCACGCCGCGGCTGGTGAGCGCATTCACCTGGTCGGCCAGGCCGGTGGCGATGCGCTGCATGACGCCCTTTTCCGACACGGGGCGCGAGGCGATATACGGCGCCAGCGCCAGGTTGGGCAGGTTATAGGCCACAATCCGCGCGTTGGGGGCGCGGGTGCGGATGCGGGCGATCAGGTCGCCAAGATCGTTGCCCCACTGACGGACTTGCGCATCGACGAAGTCGCGCACGCCGCTGCCGGTGCCGCCGAGACCGGCGTTCACCGCCGACCCGATGATGTTGGCGTCGTTGCCACCGACAAACAGCGTAATCACCGTCGTCGTCGGCGGAATGAAGGGCGTGTAGCGGTCGATGAAGGTCCCCGGTGTGTCGGAACGCCCCGAACGCTGGGCCAGTTCGACGATCGCGTTCGACAGCACGTAGCCGGGGACCGACAGGTTGTTGTAGGTCACGGTGCGGCCATCGGCCTGCAGCCGGCGCCGCAGCGTCTGCGCATACCCGGTGCCGTTCTCGCAGCCCAAATCAAACGGCGCACAGACAATGCTGCCGCCGACGCCGATGCCGTCGCTGGCGCCCAGCACCGTGTAGGAAACGGCGTTCGTCGGGGAAGGATTGGGAGACGGATCGGTGGGGCCTTCGGAATCGCCGGAGCATCCGGCAAGAAGGCCAGCCAGGAACA
>JADZCY010000168.1 GCA_020851325.1 Acidobacteriota bacterium
GCATCGTCGTGTCGATCAGGACTACCTGCGGCGCGAAGCGCGCCGCGTGCCGTACGGCTTCCGGTGCAGAGGCGGCCGTCTTCACGTCGTAGCCCGCCATGCCGAGCAGCATCGACAGCGCGAACGCGCTGTCACTGTCGTCACACAGCATCAGCACACGATCGTCCGGCGTCGCTTCGATGGCGGCTTGAAACGGCTGCGTATCCGGTTCCCCGGCCACCGACGACGATGCGGCGGGCCCGGCAGCGGGCGCCGCCGAAACCGCCGTCGAGGTCGTCGGCGCAGCGGCGGCGGGGCAAGGATCGGCGTTCCCGCGCAGGCTCAGGGCCACGATTGCATCATCCTTGCGCCGGCTCGCCGTCCACAGTTCGCCGATGAGCGCGCGCAGGCGGCGTTCGGCACGCTGCCAGTCGGTGACGTCGCGCAGCAGAATCACGCGCCCGTTATCGCCGGCGGGCGGCGGCACGCTCGCCGCGAGCGGTGCGATCAGGCGTTCGTCGCCGTCGCGGGCGACGAGCATCCCGGCCGCGTGCAACGAGCCGTCGCTGATATCCGGCACCCCGGCTTCCGCGGTCGGCAACTCGGGCAGGGTCGTGTACCGCAGCACCTGCGCGAGCGGCTTGCCGTGGGCGTCGCTCGCACGCCAGCCGGTGAGCCGTTCGGCGGCCCGGTTCATCTGGACGACGCGCTCGTCGGCATCGACCGCCAGCACCGCTTCGTCGAGCGCGTCGACACGCGCATCGAGCAGACGGTTGCGTCGATCGAGGCTGATGATCCGGGCACGCAGCATCGCGCTCGTCGCGAACAGCGTCAGCGCGACGAGCGCGTAGAGCACGAGCGGCACCTGTGCCGCCGTCACCGTCACCGGTGCCAGCAGCCACGCTGCGCAGGCGATGCCGACCGCGAACGCCAGCAGGCCCCAGGCCACGCCGGCGACGGCCGTCGCGACGGCGACCGCGGCGACGGGCGGCAGCAGCGCGGCACCGGGATCGGTGAGCGGCGTGACGATGGCGAGCGCGCAGCCGGCGACGATCGCGAATACGGCGGAGAGCGGAGCGCGGATCACGCGGTGACCTCGTCGAGGATGTCTTGCCGCACGCTACGCAACGGCCATTGCGGCGACAGTCCGCTCGACGCATCAGTCGGCGTAGGAGGCCGGATTCCCGAAGGGGTGGTGATGACCGGCAGGGCGTCGGTGCCGCCGCCGGACCTCGATCGCACGCACGAGCGACGTTCAGATCATCGTGTAGCCGCCATCGATGGCCCAGCTCTGGCCGTTGACGTAGCCGGCGTCGTCGGAGGCGAGAAAGACCGCGAGGGCGGCAATCTCGGCCGGTTTGATCATCCGCTTGAGCGGCACGGCGGCCTTGAAGGCGTCCAGCATCTGCGCGGGCTCGATACCGTTCGCCGCCGCGTGCTCGGCGATGAAGCCGGTCGCCATGTCGGTGTCGACGATCCACGGGCAGATCGCGTTGACGAGCACGTTGTGAGGTGCCATTTCGAGCGCGAGGCAGCGCGTGAGGCCGACGACGGCGTGTTTCGACGCGTTGTAGGCGCTCTGATTGCGCGAGCCCCACTTGCCGGCGGTCGATGCGAGATTGATCACGCGTCCACGGCCACGCGCGATCATCGCCGGCAGCAGATATTGCGTGATGTGCAGCACGCCGTAGAGGTTCGTCTCGATGACCTCGCGGAACTCCTCGAAGCTGTAGTCGAGAAAACGCCGTGCCTTGTGCACGCCGGCGTTGTTGACCAGCACGTCGACGGGTCCGCCGTCGAGGGCACGCTCGACGAGCAGGCACACGGCCTCGCGATCGGTGATGTCGCCGGCCGCGGTCCGTACCGCGACACCATAATCGCGCGCGATTTCCTCGGCGACGGCGGCGAGCCGCGCGTCGTCGCGCGCATTCAGCACGAGACCGGCGCCCTCCGCGGCATAGGCTTCGGCAATCGCGCGGCCGATGCCACGCGAAGCGCCGGTGATGAAGGCGGTCTTGCCGCGCAGACGATCGGCCATCGGATGTCCTCGGATTGAGCGTCAGTGGCGCGCGAACCAGTCGACGAACAGCGTCGCGACGTCGCGCGGTCGATCGAGCATGAACCAGTGGCTGCCGCCCTCGAGACGGTGGTAATCCCAGCTCGCGTCCATGTATTGCGCGGAGCTCACCATCTGCGTCTCGGTCAGGTAGGCGTCGCCGCTGCTCCACACTCCGAGCGTCGGCACCCGCACGCGCGGCAGGACCCAGCCTTCCCGTGTCCAGGTCTCGATGCCGACGTTCGCGCGATACCAGTTCAGCGCCGCGGTGAGTGCACCGGGCCGACCGAGATCGGCCAGCCACGTGTCCATCTCCGGATGATGGCCGAACAGATCGCGAAACCATTGCCAGTCATCACGCATCAGCAGGTCTTCGGCGGCGCCGCGCTGCATGAACAGCAGCATGTACCACGCGAGCCGGCGTTGCGCGATGCCGGCATGCCACAACGCCGAGAGATGTCCGACCGAGCATGCGATGTGGCTGTGCACGCGCTCGGGCAGATAGGCCGCGAGCGCCCAGCCGAGCGCCGCACCCCAGTCGTGACTGACGAGCCGCGTGCGTGCGACACCGAAATGATCGAGCAGCGCCGTGATGTCGCCGAGCACGGTGCCGAGCGTATAGGCGCTTTCGTCGGCCGGTCTGGCGGTGGCGCCGAAGCCACGCAGATCCGGCGCAAGCACCCGGAAACCGGCGGCGACGAGCGCCGGGATCTGGTGACGCCAGAGGCGCGCGGAGTCCGGGAAACCATGGAACAGCAGCAACGGTTCGCCACTGCCTTCCTCCGTCACCGCGTAGTCGAGACCGTTGATCTGCAGGCGGTGGACCGTCATCGGCATGCTCCGGCGTTCATGCGAAGGGTGTGGAGAGGCGCGGCGACTCGACACCGGCCAGCTTCTGTGTCTGCCACTCGCGACACCACGCGGAGCAGAACAACAGCGCACCGGCGCCCGGATGTGAGACGGCGACGCCTTCGTCGTAAATCAGCACGCCACAGCAGTCGCATTTGACATAGCGCTCGATGTAGTAACCATTGGCACTGAATCGCATGTCGGTCTCCCTGTCGTGTCACGCCGTCTCGCCGTAGTCCCGCCGCGCCGCTTCCGCGCTGACGAAGCCGTCGCTGACATCGGCCGCGAGAGACGCCGGATCGCGCGCGGCCGGCGCGCCGTAGCCACCGCCACCCGGCGTGAGGATCTGCACGCGATCGCCGGGCCTGAACGTGACGTTCGACCACTTGCTCGTCGAGCGCTTGTCGAAGGCTTCGACCATCGTCTGCCAGGTGTCACTGCCGCTCGCCTGGAACAGCGTCATGCCGGCGGCGCCCGGCTGCCCGCCGTCGAGGCCATAGGCCCGATGCCGATGGCGATCGGTCAGTTGCGAGGCGGTGATTTCGGCATCGAGGCAGCGGTAAATCTTCTTCGTGCCGAGCCCGCCGCGGTGCCGGCCGGCGCCGCCGGAATCCGCCCGCAGACTGTATTCCTCGGTGAGCCAGGGATAGCGCGTCTCGAACACTTCGACCGGCATCACGCGGCAGTTGCCGTTGATCGAGTCGGTCGCGTCGTTGCCGTCGGCATGGGCACGGCCGCCCCAGCCGACGACCTCGATGTCGTAGCACGCGAAGTACTCGTCGTGTTTCGCGTCATGGCCGCCGAAGACGAAATTCAGATGGGTGCCGCCTTCTCCCGCCATCGCGCGCCGCGGCGCGGCCTGGGCGAGCGCGCCAATCACGGCGCCGGCAATGCGCGGATGCGCCTCGGTGTTGCCACCGACTTCCGGTGCCGGGTAATCGACGTTCACGATCGTGCCGCGGGGCGCGATGATCTTGATCGGCCGGAAGCAGCCTGAGTTGCGCGGAATGCCCGGATCGGTGAGGTGCAGCACCGCGTTGTAGGCGGCGGACCAGGCGACGCCGAGCGTCGCGTTGATCGGGCCGCGCACCTGCGGGCTCGATCCCGTGTAATCGACGATCAGACGCTCACCCTGCACGTGGCAGTGCGCCTCGATGCGGATCTCGGCATCCGACACGCCGTCGTTGTCCATGTAGTCGACGAAATGGAAGACCCCGTCGGGGAAGGTCGCGATTTCGGCGCGCATGCGCTTTTCGGCGTAGTCCATCAGATCGGTGCACGTCCCGGCGAACACCTCGCGCCCGTATTTTTTCACCACCGCGGCCAGGCGCTGCGCGCCGAGCTCGACCCCGGAAATCATCGCGCGCATGTCACCGTAGTTGTGACGCGGCGTGCGCACGTTCGCGAGCCACAGTTTCCACACCTCGA
>JADZCY010000169.1 GCA_020851325.1 Acidobacteriota bacterium
CAAATGCACGATGCCAGGCCATGCTGCCCGCGATGCCCAGCACGAACCCGGCCACAAGCGGGACTCGCACGCTCCGCAGCACCGTCAGCATCACCTGCGACGATCGGGCGCCAAGCGCCATGCGAATACCGATCTCCTGCGTGCGCAGCGTCACCGCGTGCGCCGTCACCGCATAGAGGCCGACCGTGGCCAGCAGTACGGACACGATGGTCAAGGTGAGCGCCAACCCCTCCGACGTGCGACCGTTCCACTCGGCGTCGCGGCGCGACTGCGACAGGCTCGTCATGCGATAAAGCGCCACGTTCGGATCGACGTCGAGCGCGCTGGCGCGCAGTGCGGGCGCCAGCAACGCCGCGTTACCGCTGGACCGCGCCAGCACGACGGCCGTGGCCGGCGCCGTCACCAGCAGCGGCGTGTAGACGACAGGTGTCGCACGCACGCTCGGGCGCTGCTTGACGTCGGGCGCGATGCCGACGATCGTCAGCCATTCCGGTGCCGCCGTTGGCGCCGCGGGCGCAGTGAGCGCGATCCGTCGTCCAATCGGATCGCCCTCCGTGAGGAACACCTCGACGAAGCGTTCGTTGACGATGACGGATGCACGAGCGTCTGCGGTCGACGCAGAGAACGAGTCGCCGCGGCGCAGCGGCAACTCGAGCGCCTCGAAGTACTGCGGCCCGATCTCGACGACACCAACGGCGGGCTGGCTCGGTGGAGGCGTATCGCTCGTCATTCCGTCCACCAGCACGTTGCGCTGCATCGAACCCGACAGTGGCAGGTGGCTGGCGATCGTCACCGACGACACGCCAGGCGACTGGCGCACGCGCTCGGTGAGCGCCACGTAGAACGCGCGGCGCTCGTCCGGCGTCTGGTAGCGCGCGGCCGGCAGCGTCACCGTCGCGGCGACGACCTCCGCGGTGTCGAGCGATCGATCGGACGGCAAGTCAGGAGTGCTGCTGAGCACCACGAGCGCGGCCTGCGACAGGAAGATCACCGCCATCGCCAACTCGACGGCGAGAAACGCGGACGTCCAGCGGCCGGCACCGGTGACGGCACTGCCGGTACGGCGGCCGTTCTTCAACACGTCGTTCGCATCCGCGCGCGACATCAGCAGCGCCGGCACGACGCCGAACACCGCCAGCGTGCCGACGGCGACGAGGCACAGCACCGCGAACACACGCGTGTCCATCGAGAAGTCAATCCAGTACGGCATCGTGCCGTCAGGTATGACGCTTCGGAAGAGCGCGGCGCCCGCGAACGAGATGGCCGCACCCACAACCACGGCAATCACCGCGAGCATGGCACTCTCGACGAGCAGTTGCGCCACGAGACGGCCGCGGCCCGCGCCGAGTGAAGCGCGAATCGCCAGTTCGTGCGCGCGACGCATCGAGCGACCGATCATCAGATTCGCCACGTTCGCTGAGGAGATGACGACAACGAGTCCTGCCGCCAGCAGAAACGCGAGCCACGGGCCCTCGACGCGCTGGAAGAGACGCTCGTCGATCGGCACCACCTTCGCTCGCATCTGCTCTCGCCCACTCGTCGCCGTCAGGTCGTCGACGATGGACTGCACCTTGGCGCGCGCGTGTTCCACCGCGACGTCGTCCTTCAGGCGACCGAGGACGCTCAGGCGATATGCGTCGCGCGGCGAGGCGGTCAGGCCGGGCATCTGTCCCAGCGGCAGCCAGACTGCTGCGGTGGACGGGAAACCCGACCGCTCGGAGACGATGCCGACCACCGTCGCGGGAGAGCCGTTGACGATCACCTCGCGGCCCACGACTTGTGGATCGCTTGTGTAGCGCAGCCGCCACGCGCGTTCGCCGAGGAGCACAACCGCTGGCGCACCGACGCGATCGTCATCGGTGATGAAGCCGCGGCCTAGAAGAGGATCGATACGGAGCAGATCGAATGCGTTGGCCGTCACATACGCGCCATCGAAGCGATCGGGCGCGCGGCCTTCGTCGCCGAGCGTCGCCGGCTGATTGACGAACGCCGCCAGACCACTGAAGCTGCGCTGCGTGGTGGAGAGGTCGACGAAGTCGGGCCACGCGATCGGACGATCGGGCGTGCGCTCGTCGCTCGTGGACACATGGACGATGCGCGCCGCCTCCGCCAGCGGCAGCCCTCTCATCGTCGCGGCGTAAGTGAGAGTGAAATAGAGGTTGTTGATGCCGAGGCCGAGGCCGAGCACTGTGATAACGACGAGCGTGAAGCCGCGATCGCGGCCGAGAAGCCGCACGCCGAAGCGAATGTCCTGCAGCACGGCGTCGACGGGCGGCAGCCGTTCCTGATCGCGGTACGCCTCGCGCACCTGGTCGACACCGCCAAACGCACGCCGAGCCGCCAGCCGCGCGTCGTGCGGAGACATTCCGTTCGCGATGAAGTCGTCCGTCAACGCGGCCAGGTGGGATTCGATCTCCTCGCTGAGCGCGTCATCGCCGGAACCACCCGTCAGCGTCTGCCGCAGTCGCCGCCACCACTGCCGAATCGCGCTCATGTGCCGCCTCCGAGACAATGACGGATTGCCGACCTGTTGAAAGGCAACAGGATACTGGCACAGACACTGTGGAAAGGCAACACAGC
>JADZCY010000170.1 GCA_020851325.1 Acidobacteriota bacterium
CACCGAACCCGGCACGGATTCTCCGCACCGCTCACGCGGCGTCGACGAGAACCTCGACCTGTTCCGCCGCATGCGCGCCGGCGAGTTCGCCGACGGCACCCACGTGCTGCGCGCGAAGATCGACATGGCGTCGCCGAACATCAACATGCGCGACCCGGTGCTCTATCGCATCCGCCACGCGCATCATCACCGCACCGGCGATGCGTGGTGCATCTACCCGATGTACGACTACGCGCATCCGCTCTCGGACGCCATCGAAGGCGTCACGCACTCGCTGTGCACGCTCGAGTACGTCGATCATCGCCCGCTCTACGACTGGTGCGTCGCCGAAGCCGGCACGGAACACACGCCGAAGCAGTACGAATTCGCGCGGCTCAACCTGAACTACACGGTGATGAGCAAGCGCAAGCTGCTGCAGCTCGTGGCGCAGAAACACGTCACCGGTTGGGACGACCCACGGATGCCGACCATCTCCGGCCTGCGGCGGCGCGGCTACACGCCGGAATCGATCCGCGACTTCTGCACGCGCGTCGGCGTCGCCAAGAAAGAGAACGTCATCGACATGAGCCTCCTCGAGCACTGCGTGCGCGAGGATCTCAATCGCCGCGCGCCACGGGCGATGGCCGTGCTCCGTCCGCTCAAGCTGGTGCTCACCAACTATCCCGAGGGACAGGTGGAGCACATGGTCGTCGCCAACCATCCGGACGATGAGGGCGCCGGCACGCGGCAGGTGCCGTTCGGGCGCGAGTTGTACATCGAGCGCGACGACTTCATGGAAGACCCGCCGAAGAAGTTCTTCCGCCTGGCGCCGGGCCGCGAGGTCCGCTTGCGCAACGCCTACCTCGTCACCTGCACCGATGTCGTCAAGGATGCGGACGGTCACATCGTCGAGGTGCATGCCACTTACGATCCGGCCACGCGTGGCGGCGATGCGCCCGATGGACGCAAGGTGAAGGCGACGCTGCACTGGGTGTCGGCCGCGCATGCGGTGACCGGTACGGTGCGTCTGTACGATCGTCTCTTCACGGTCGAAGATCCCGACGGCCAGGCGTCGCGTCAGGGTGTGGAGTTCGTCAGCTTCCTGAATCCCGCGTCGCTCGAGGTGATTGAAGACTGCCGGCTGGAACCCGGGCTGGCCCATGTTGCGCCAGGCACGCGTGTGCAGTTCGAGCGCACGGGATTCTTCTGCGCCGATACGGGTTCGTCGGCCGGTGCGCCGGTGTTCAACCGCACGGTGTCGCTGAAGGATTCATGGGCCAAGGTGGCGGCACGCACGGACGCGTGATGCACCTGCCCCGCCGCGTCCACTGAACCGCAGAGATCCGCCGTGCGCGTCGCCATCGTCGGAGGTCCCGGAGTCGGCAAGAGCACGCTGGTCCGTCAGCTCGGCGACCTGTATCACAACGGATCGTACGGCGAAGGCGAGAAGGGCGTGTGGGATCCGCGCGTCCTCGCCGACATTGCCGCCGGCCGCCATGCGGTGGGTGTCACCGAGTATTTCGCGCGGCTCTACGCCGCCAACTATCGCGACGCCGCCGGACACGACGGTCCGGACAAGGTGATCTTCTTCGAAGGCGCGCGCATCACGCTCGAGGCGCACATCGCCGAGTATCCGGCCGAACACCATGCGGCGCTCCGCGAGGTCGCGGCGTTGGGCGAGGCGTGGAATCCGGACCGGGTGATCGTGCTCACGTCCGGCACCGCCACCATCGAGCGGCACATTCGGGCGCGGGCGCGAGAGCACGAAAGCATCGCTCGAATGATCGAACGCTTTCAGTTGATCGATGCGGAGTTCCGCCGGCTGGCCACCGAACTCCCGACGGCCGTCCTGATCGATCGCGACGGCCGCGAGTTCCACGAACGCACGGACCTGGTGGAGATCATCCGCCTCGCCGGCCTGCCGATGTTCGTGGATATCCCCTACGACCCGCGCTAGGTCACCACGGCGAGAACAGGTCGTCCACGGCCAGCGAGAACTCGGGCAGCAGCGGCGAGGTCAGCACCGCGTCATCGCCGTTGGTCAGACGTGCCGTTTCCTTCAGCGACCCGTCCGCCGCGCGCCGGCACACGATGACGCGCAATGCTTTCGGGTCCACCATCCAGTACTCCTGCGCTCCCGAGCGATCGAACAACTTGCGCTTGATGCCCTCGTCGCGCCGTCGCGTGCCGGGCGACAGCACTTCGACCACCAGCGCCGGCATGCCGCGCACGTTGGCCTCGGTGAGGATGTCCTGCTGATAGCCGGCCACGAACAGCAGATCGGGCTCGACGACGTCGTATTCGGACAGGACGACATCGAGCGGCGCGAGAAAGACGCGGCCCAGATGTCGCCGGATCGCGATGTGGTTGCCAATCGCGAGATGAAGCCGGCCCACCAGATCCTGGTGCCCGAGCGTCGGCGAGGCTGTCACGTAGTGCACTCCGTCGATGATCTCGTGCCGCATCCCATCGTCGGGAAGCAGCAGCAGGTCGGCGTAGGTAAACCGCCG
Organism: Acidobacteriota bacterium; assembly: GCA_020851325.1. Taxonomy (GTDB): domain Bacteria; phylum Acidobacteriota; class Vicinamibacteria; order Vicinamibacterales; family UBA2999; genus VFZN01. The sequence goes on from JADZCY010000170.1 coordinate 2,490, forward strand.
CTCGGTCGTTGCCGTCTGTGCCATATGCCGCTCCTTGCCAGCCATGCGCGCATCATACCGTCGTCCTCTGTCAAAGACGATGCGAACGGCGTGCCGCGCGGTTTCCGGCGGGAAAAGCAGGATCAGCCTTGATCGAGCGCTGCGTCGATGGCAGTTACGGCAACGTTCGGGCGCGTGAGGCGTTGAAGAATTCGCGCGCGCGGGGGGAGAAGAGCTACTCGCGCGTGATGGCGACGTTGACGGGCGTCGGCGCGAGGACGCGCGTGAGGTCGGCTGGCGCGAGGGCGACAAGGAAACCGCGACGACCGCCGTTGATATAGAGACGCGGCAGGTCGAGGATCGTGCGCTCGACGTAAATCGGCATCGCCTTGCGGGTGCCGAACGGTGAGGTGCCGCCAACCTGATAGCCGGTGTGACGCTCGGCCACCGCCGGATCGCACGGCGTGACGCCGCGCGCGCCAATCTGCCGCGCCAGGTTCTTCGTCGACACTTCACGGTCACCGTGCATCAGCACGATCAGCGGCTGCTTGTCGTCATCCTGCATCACCAGCGTCTTGATCACCGCGTGCTCGTCGACGCCCAACTCGCGCGACGACACGCGCGTGCCGCCCTTCAGTTCGTACTTGTAGGGATGTTCGGTGAAGGCCACCGCATGCTCGCGCAGCACGCGCATGGCCGGCGTGACCGGCAACGACATCGCGTGATTGTACGCCTGCGCGCCGCTCGTATAATGCGC
>JADZCY010000171.1 GCA_020851325.1 Acidobacteriota bacterium
CGCTCGACGATGTTGTCGTAGGTGGCGGTGACGGCCTTCTCGAGCAGCGCCGAGTTGCCGGCGAGCGTTTCCGACGCGCCCATCTGCACGGCCTTGCTCTTCTGAATCGAGCGGATGGTGTGCTTCTCGGTGACGTGGATGATCTCGTGGCCGAGCACGCCGGCCAGTTCGGCTTCGTCGGCAATCAGCGCCAGGGCGCCGCGCGTGATGTGCACGAAACCGCCGGGCGCGGCAAACGCATTGACGCCGTCGGTGTCGAGGACGATGAAGGTCCACGGCAGGTTCGGCCGCGAGCTCGACTGCGCCAGCACGGTGCCGACGAGCGAGACGTAGCGATGCACCGCCGCGTCCTGCACCACGCCGTAGCGGGCGCGGATGCGCTCGCTCACCGAGGCGCCGAGCGTCTGCTCTTCGGCGTCGGTCATCGTCAGGTCGCGCACCTCGTTGGCCTTCTTGACGGCGCCGCCGATCTTGCCGAGGCCGCCGAGTTGTTCGGCCGTGGACGGAGCGGCGACGCCGACGAGCAGCGTGCCGGTAAGTGCAATCGCGGGTATGCGTGTCATGGTCTGACCTCGTAAATCGCCACGGGCTGGCTCTTGCCCTTGACCGTTACCGACCCCAGCGGCCGGATATCATACTGCGCCTTCAGCAGCGCCCGTGTGGCCTCGCTGATGATGATGCGCGTGCCGTAGTCCTTGTTCAGCGACTCGAGCCGCGCGCCAAGGTTCACGGCGTCACCGATCACCGTGTAGCTCATGATCGTGTCGGAGCCGATGTTGCCGGCCACCATGTCGCCGGTGTTGATGCCGATGCCGATGTCGAGCCGCGGCTGGCCGAACGATTCCCATTCCGCGTTCAGCACGTCGAGCGCGCGCACCATCGCCAGCGCCGCCTGCACCGCGTGCTCGGCGTGATCCTCGTCGTCCAGCGGCGCGCCGAAGAGCGCCATCACCATGTCGCCGACGAACTTGTCGAGCGTGCCGTGGTGCTCGAACAGCACCTTCACCATGCGCGTGAAGTAATCGTTCAACTGCGCGACGATGTCTTCGGGGGCGCCCTTCTCGGTGAGCGCGGTGAAGCCGCGCATGTCGGAGAACAGTACCGTCATGTGGCGCCGCGTGCCGCCGAGCTTGGCGCGCGTTGGATCCGCCAGCAACTGGTCATAAACGTCCTTGGCAACGTAGCGCGAGAACAACTGCTTCACCTGTCGCTTCTCACGGCCTTCGACGAAGTAATGCCACGCCAGGTCGGCGACGAACGCGAGGGTAGCCGCGGTGATGGGCACGACGAGTGGCCACCAGGTGCCGCCGCTGAACGCGCGCACGTTGAACAACACATAGCCGGCTATGACCACGAGCGCGAGACCGCCGGTGGCCCACGCCGAGACGAACGCCCCCAGTGCACCGAGGCCTACCGCCACCGCGGCGGTGATCGCGAGTGCGACGCCGGCGCCCGCCGGTGTCAACGTCCGGCCGCGCCGCCACGCATCGATCGCGTTGGCGTGGATCTCCGCGCCCGGCATGCGGCCTTCCGCAAACGGCGTGGTGAACACGTCGGGAATGCCCTGCGCGGTGACACCGACGACGACGATGCGGTCCTTGAAGAGTGACGGATCGACGTCCGGCGTTACACCCTCGAGGCGCTGCTGCTCGGCGTAGAACAAGTCGTAGAACGAGAAGGCGCGGAACGACGGCGTGCCGTCGCTGCGTCGTGTCGGCCCGTGCCACGAGAGCAAGGCGCGACACGCCGGCGCTGGCGGACCGTAATAGTCCGGCACCATCTCGGTGACGAGCGGCACACGCCGATCGCCGACACGCAAGGCCGTTTCGTCCACGCCCACTGCCTGCGGCTCCAGCCCATCGGCCAGCATCACCGCGGCCAGCGGCAACGACGGCACCGCGCGTTCGGACTGATTCGCCGCGGCGACGCGCACGAACGGCACGACGCGGCGGATCGGACCATCCGCGTCGTAGACGACAAACGAGTGGCCAAGGCCACGGGCCGCATGTGCCAGTGCGGGAAACGGCGGCGTGATCTGCGGACGACGTTCGACGCAGCCATCGACGTCGTAACGCTGCTCCAGCGCGGGAATGCCATCAAGCGCAACAGGAACCGCACGCGATGGGTCCAGCAGTTCGCTGCTGGCGGCTTCCGCGGCCATGATCACCATGCCGGCCGACGCGGTGGCGTCGACAAGCGCCTGATCGGACTCCGCACCGGTCCACTCGGTGTCACCCACGGTGAAGCGGCGCTGATCACCCTCCGTGAACAGCACGTCGTAGACAATCGCCTTCGCCCCACCGGCCGCGAGGTAGTCGATCAACGCGGCATGGATGAACCGCGGCCACGGCCAGCGTCCCACCAGCGGATCCATCCGCTTCACGCTGTCGTCGTCGATGTTGACGAGGACGATGCTGTCTTCGGTGGCGGCGGTGGCGGTGCGCCGCACCCGCCAGTCGTACGCTTTCATCTCCATCGTCTGCGCGAACGGAGTGAGGCCCAGCAGCGCGGCCAGAAGTGCGGCGGCAAGGCCGAAGCTCACGCCGAGCAGCATGCGGGACAGAAGCATCGGGCGATTGACGGATCGGGAGATTGGGTGATTGTCGCGCGAATTGCGATTGGCGAACGGCCGATTCGCCAATTCGCGATTGCCG
>JADZCY010000172.1 GCA_020851325.1 Acidobacteriota bacterium
AACAGATCGCCCTGGACGATCTTGACGCGGTCGCCGACCTTGTTGCGTTCGACGTTCTCGTTGGCTTCCTTGATGCGCTCGGGATCGATGTCGATGCCGACGCCGCGGGCGCCGTACTTGCGCGCCGCCGTCACCGGGATCCGGCCATCGCCGCAGCCGAGGTCGTAGACGATGTCGTCCTTGCCGACGTTGGCCACCTGGAGCATCGCTTCGACGACGGCTTCAGGCGTCGGCACGTAGATGACGTCGGGACGCCGCGTCGGCGCGTCCTGTGCGACTGCCACCGAGGCAGCGGGCAGAGCCGTCGCGACGAGCGTCACGGCCAGGGCGAGAGAACGGATGAGCATGCGTGGAAACCCCCGCCACAGAGTATGCCGCAGATGGGCCACAGAGAGCACAGGCCTCAGGCCACAGATGGCACAGATAAGAGCAGCCACAGATGACACAGGCCACAGATGACACAGATGGCACAGATAAAGAACAAAGGCTTCCAAGCCCTCCAAGCCGTCCAGCCTTTCAAGCCGTTCAAGCCCTCCAAGCCCTTCAAGCCGTCCAAGCCGTTTCGCCCGATCGCCCGATCGCGCAATCACCCGACAATCGCAAATTCACCCGATTGTGCGATCGTCATTGCCGCGGCCCTATCCATGAACTTCCTCCGACATCCAGTTGTAGTCGTCGCCCTCACCGTCGCTCTTGCAATGGTGGCAATCCCGGCGGTGCGTCACCTGCTCGAAGAACTGCCGGTGCCGCCGGAGCCGCCGGCAGCGCTGCGCGCTGAGTGGCGGGCGCCGGCTGACGTGACACTCGGTACGGGCGTGGAGTTTCCGTTTGGCGTCACCATCTCGCCCGACGGACGGCGAGTGGCGTTTCCGGCGACGCGCGATGGCGTGTCGGCGTTGTGGCTGCAGGATCTCCGCACGGGTGACGCGCGAGAGCTGGTGGGAACAGGGCAGGCGGCGACACCGTTCTGGAGCGCCGATGGCGCGCGGGTGTTCTTCGTCGCGCGCGGATCGCTGCAGCAGATCGATGTGACCACCGGTGACGTGCAGGCGGTGATGCCTGCGTCCATGCCGCGTGGCGGCAGCGCCAACATCGGTGGCGACATCGTCATCGGCGGCGACGAGGGCGCGGGACTGACGCTGCGGCTGGCGGACGGCACGGTCCGCGCGTTGACCAGCGTCGACGCGAACGCCACCGAATCCGCGCATGTCTTCCCGGCGTTCCTGCCGGACGGCGATCGCGTGATCTACTTCGTGCGCGCGACGGCCGCGACGCGGCAAGGTCTGTGGATCACGTCTCTATCCGGCGCCTTCCAACCGACGCGGCTCACCAACAGCGCCGCCAGCGCCATCGTCAGTGGCGACCGCGTGATTCATGCGGTGGATGGCGCGCTCGTGGCGCGAACGCTGGCGCCCGACGCGCCGGAGTTGCGTGGCGCCGCCGATGTGCTGGGCGCGCGTGTCGGCACGACGCCGATCGGAGAACTGCTCGCCACCGCGGCCGCCGACGTGGTGCTGTTTCAACCGCCAATAGTGACCGCGCGGCAACTCGTGTGGGCGACAAGAGACGGAACGCGCACGAGCGAACTCGGCTCGCCGGGCGACATCTGGTCCGCGCGCATCGCGCCGGACGGCCGACGCGTGGCGGCGACGGTGCTCGAGCCGCTGCTGCGCACGCTCGACATCGTGCAGTACGACGGGCGCGCGTTGATGCCGACGCGCGTGTCGCTGTCCATCGACACCGACGACACGCCGGCGTGGTCGCCGGACGGCCGCCGCATCGCGTGGATCTCCGCCGGTCGCGCGGTCACGGTCCGCGGTGCCGGCGCGGTGCTGCCCGCGGACACCATCACGCGCTTCGACGCCGCGGCGCGATTGTCCGACTGGACGCCCGATGGCCGCGCGGTGCTCGTCTCGGCCACCACGGGCGAGACCAAGGACGATGTGTGGGTCGTGCCGGTGGATGGGAAGGGCGAGCGGCGCGTGGCGATCCAGACGCCGTTCAACGACGTGCAGGCGACGGTGTCGCCGGACGGCCGGTGGATTGCGTATGCGTCTGATGAGAGCGGGACGTGGGAGATCTATGTGGAGCGGTTTCTCGATCGCGCCCCTGGGCCCGGCACGCGTGAGCGCGTGACGAGCGGAGGGGGCAGCGATCCGAGATGGAGCCGCACGGGCCGCGAGTTGTTCTTCCGTCGTGGATTCGCGATCCACGTTGCCACGCCGGCATCAGGAAGGGGACCGAACGCCGCGGCGGCGACGTCCATGTTGTTCGATACGAACGCGGCGCTGCGTTCGTTCGACGTCTCGCCGGACGGGCGACGGTTCCTGCTCAACGTCCCTGCTGAGTCCGGACCAGTCGAGCCGGCGACGATCGTCGTCAATGCGTTTCGATGGTGAAAATCGTTTCGTTCATGACGCAGCAACAAGCCTTTTTTGTATATAACTGAGCTACTTACCCGCTATAAAATGATGTCATAATCGTTTCATGAATCATTTCACGACAGCCCTCGCCCGCGGCGTCGTGTCGGCCTCGTCCTTGCGAGACGCCCTGGCCGTTTCACCCAGCACGTTGATGCGGATGGTGAGAGCGGCGGATTCGGACCTGATTCGAATCGGCCGCGGACGGGCCACGCGATACGGGTGGCGCCAATCGTGGCCCGGCCTGTCGGACTCGCGCTTTCCGCTCTTCCAGATCGGCGAGACGGGCGCGCCGGCGTCGGCCGGCACGCTGGTGACACTGGCAGCGCGGCAGGCGGTCTGGCTGCCGGACGGGCGCGTGACCGATGGCCTGCCGGTGGAGTTGTTCGACATCCGGCCGGCGGGCTTTCTTGGCCGTCATTTCGCGGCGCGGCATCCGGACCTGGCGTTGCCGGCCCGACTCGAGGATTGGTCGGATCATCACGTCCTCCTGGCGCTGTCCCGTCGAGGCGAAGACCTGCCGGGCAACCTGATGATTGGCGAGGAGTCGTTTGCGCGCTGGCAGGCCGCCGTGCCGCCGAACGTCAGCCGCGCCGACTACGCCGCGCTCGCCGAGGCGACGCTGAGCGGCCATCCACCGGGATCATCCGCGGCTGGCGAACGTCCGAAGTTCGCGGTGCTGTCCGAGGGACGGCACGTGCTGGTGAAGTTCGCCGCCGGGGCG
>JADZCY010000173.1 GCA_020851325.1 Acidobacteriota bacterium
TGGAAGAGAAGGATCGTCACGGCGACGACATCTTCAAGGCGCCGCCCGGGCTGGCGAGTCTCGACCTCTTCGTGCCGCTGCTGCTCACCGCCGCCAGTCAGCGGCGCATCACGCTGCCGCAGATTGCCGCGGTGTGCGCCGAGAATCCGGCCTACGTGTTCAAGCTGCGCGACAAGGGCCGCATCTACGTCGGCGCCGACGCGGACTTCACGATCGTCGACATCCGGCGGCGCTGGCGCTTCGACGCGTCGAAGGCGTTCTCGAAAGCGCGCGACACGATGCGCATGTTCGACGGCATGTCACTCAAGGGCGCTGTCGTGTCGACGATCGTGCGCGGGCAGACGGTCTATCAGGACGGCGAACTGCTGTCGCCGCCTGGCTTCGGGCAGTTCGTGAAGCCCGATCTGGCATGGGACGCCGGCCGTCCGATTGCCGGCATGATCTGGGGCGCTGGCCCGCTATAGCCCCCCTGCAACGGCTGCATCCGCGGCCGCGCGAGGGCCGGAGGACTGGAGGGCTGGAGGCAATCTGCGCATCTGCGGCACATAATACAGAGCCATGTCGTCGCCCTCGTTCCTTCGCGGAGTCTTCAACATCACGCCCACGCCGTTCCTCGAGGATGGCTCGCTGGACCTGCCGAGCATCGCGCGGCTCACGGCGTTCACCCGCGGCAAGGGTGTTGATGGCATGACCATCCTCGGCGTGCTGGGTGAAGCCGACAAGCTCACAGAGACCGAACGCGATCGTGTGATCACGGCCACGCTCGAAGCTGCGGGCTCTGAGTTTCCGATCTGCGTCGGGACCACGCACGCCGGCACGGATGGGTGCATCGCGTTCAGCCGACGCGCGCAGGAGCTGGGCGCCAAGGCGGTGATGGTGGCGCCGCCGAAGCTGGCGCGGGCGAACGACGCGGCGCTCGAGCGGCACTACAAGGCCGTGGCCGACGCCATCGACATCCCCGTCGTCGTGCAGGACTTTCCACCGGTGGTCGGCGGCATCCTGATGAGCGTCGAACTGATCGCGCGCATTGCCGAGGCGTCGCCGCGCTGCCGTTTCCTGAAACTCGAAGACGAGCCGTCGCCGATGAAGGTGGGGCAGATCCGCAAGGCGTGCCCGGACCTCGTCATTTTCGGCGGCCTCGGCGGCATGATGTTCCTCGAGGAACTGCGTCACGGCGCCGACGGCACGATGACCGGCTTCGCGTATCCCGAGATCCTCGTCGACATCCATCGCCGCTTCACCGCCGGCGACATCGATGGCGCCACCGACGTGTTCTATCGCTACCTGCCGCTGATTCGCTTCGAGAACCAACCGCGCATCAACCTCGCCATTCGCAAGCACATCTATCAACGCCGCGGCGCCATCACCACCGCGCGTGCGCGTGCGCCGTTCGCGCCAGTCGATGCGGAGACGCTGGCCGATCTCGACGACATCCTCCGGAGACTGGATCTGCACTGATGAATCTCGGACTGAAGGGCAAGCGGGCACTCGTCCTCGCCGCCAGCCGCGGCCTTGGTTACGCCTGCGCGCGCGGGTTGGCGCAGGAAGGCGCGCACCTGGTGATCTGCAGCCGCGATGAAGCGCGCATCAACGCCGCGGCGGAGCGGATCCGCAAGGACACCGGCGCGAAGGTCGAAGCCGTCGTCGCCGACGTCAGCAACGCCGCCGAAGCGGAGCGTCTCGTCGCGACCGCGGTAACCGCGTACGGCGGGCTCGAGATTCTCGTGCACAACGCCGGTGGACCACCGGCCGGCGGTTTCACCACCGTCACCGAACCGCAGTGGGCGCAGGCCTTCGAACAGAACCTCATGAGCTTCGTCCGCATCGTCCACGCGGCGGTGCCGGAGATGAAGAAGGCCGGCTACGGCCGCGTGCTGACGATTGCCTCGTCGTCGATCAAGCAGCCGATTCCGAACCTCGTGCTGTCGAACGCGTTCCGCGCCGGCGTCTGGGGCCTGGCAAAGACGATGTCGCAGGAACTGGCGGCGCATGGGATTCTCGTCAACGTGATTGCGCCCGGGCGGATTGCCACCGAGCGCATCGACGAACTCGATCGCGCCAACGCCGAGCGCACGGGCAAGGCGGTGGAGGATGTGAAGAAGGCGTCGGTCGCCTCGATCCCGATGGGCCGCCTCGGCGATCCCGAGGAGTTCGCCAACCTCGTCGTCTTCCTGGCGTCCGAGAAGGCGAGTTACATCTCGGGCCAGGGCATGTTCGTCGACGGCGCCGCCGGCACTGCGCTCTGATTCCCTCGGATCCTCGGACGTGGGATTCTCGGACGCTCCCGAACCACGTGCAGGCCCGAAGTCGAGTACCGTCCCGATCGTCGCGGTTGTCCCGGCAGGCGCGGGCGTGTCTGCCGCGCCCGCGTACAATATCGGCGTGCGCATGCGTTGGCCCTTCACGCTCGAGCTCGGTCTCGTCACGCTTGCTCTTTCGCTCGTCGCGATCGCGATGCCGCGCGCGCAGGAGCCGGAGCGGCCGCCGTTCGACGAATGGCTCACCGGCATGCGGCAGCAGGCACTGGACCGCGGCATTTCATCCGCCACCGTGGCGCAGGCATTCGATGGACTGACGCCGCTCGAGGTCGTCGTCCAGCGCGACCGCTCGCAGGCCGAATCCATCGAGACGGTCGAGGACTACGTCCGCAAGCGCATCACGCCGCGCGTGGTGCGCACGGCCAACGAACGCGCGAAAGGCGAACGCGCGACCCTGCGCAGCATCGGCGCCCGCTACGGCGTGCAGCCGCGCTTTCTCGTCGCCGTCTGGGGCCTCGAGTCCAACTTCGGCCGCTTCACCGGCACCCGCCCGGTCATTCAGGCGCTGGCGACACTGGCCTGGGAAGGCCGGCGCGCCACGTTCTTCACCGCCGAACTGATGCACGCGCTCCAGATCATCGACAACGGCGACATCACGCTGAACGCGATGACTGGCTCGTGGGCCGGTGCGATGGGCCAGGTGCAGTTCATGCCGTCGAGTTTCGTGAAGCACGCGGTGGACTTCGACGGCGACGGCCGCCGCGACATCTGGCGCTCGACGCCGGATGTGCTCGCCTCGATCGCCAGCTATCTCTCCGCCTATGGCTGGCAGGCCGAGGAAACCTGGGGCCGCGAGGTGAAGCTGCCGGCCGGCAAGGGCGCCGCGCTGATCGAGGAAGTGGGACTGCGCACCGAAGGCTGCCGCGCCGAACGCGAAATGACGACCAGGCGGCCGTTGGCGGCGTGGCAGTCGCTGGGCGTGCGCTCCGCGGATGGGTCGGCGCTGCCGAAAGTGGATCGCCAGGCCTCGCTCTATCGCGCCGGCGCCCGTAGCTACCTCGTCTATGGCAACTACGAGGCGCTGCTCGGCTACAACTGCGCGCACGCCTACGCGCTCGCCGTCAGCCAGTTGGCCGACCGCGTGAAGCCCTAGCGCGTGCGGTGTACAATTCGCCGATGGCCGACGCCAAACCCTCCGCCGGACTCGTCGCCGCCTGCGCCATCGGCGCGGCTGTGGCGATGATCGCCGGCGTGTATTTTGGCGGCACCGGCCGGCTGCCGCTGGCCCTCACCGGCACGGCGCTGTTCGTCCTGCTTGGCGGTACCGCCTTCGAACTGGCGCGCCGCCGCTCCGCCTGATCGCACCGCTCATTCACGCTCGCGCATGTCCATCGCCCGTCGTTGTCCCCACCCTGATCGCGTTGGCAGTCGACGTGTATCAGCGGCGCGGACAACCTTGGCGATCGGGATCGGCGAGCGACGAGGATCCCGATGACCGCCGACCTCCTGAAAGGCCTCAACGAGCACCTCACCCTCGAATTCCGCGCCTCGCACGAATACCTGGCGATGGCCATCTGGCTGGCCGAGCACGACCTGCCGGGATTCTCGCGCTGGATGCGCCAGCAGTCCACCGACGAACTGATGCACGCGCAGCGCATCATCGATCACCTCGTCGAACGTGATCAGAAGGTGAAGCTGCCGTCCGTCTCGGCGCCGCCGATGGAGTGGAAGAACGCCGAAGCGCTCTGCGCGCACGTGCTGCAGAACGAACAGGAAGTCACCGCGTCGATCAACGAGCTGTACGCGATGGCCGAAAAGGCCAAGGACCGTCCCGCCGTCGTCATGCTGCAGTGGTTCGTCACCGAGCAGATGGAAGAGGAAGCGGCGGCGCGCGCCGTCCTCGGCCGCATCCGTCTCGCCGGCAACACCGGCGTCGGCCTGCTGATGATCGACCAGGAACTGGCGGCCGGCAACATGCCGGGGATGCCGGTGGACACGACAAAGCAGGATGCGGACTAGCAGGTAGCCGGTGGCAGGAAGCGGTGAGCGCGTTGCCCCTCGACAGTGCCGTGCAAGGCGCTTGTCCGCCTCGCGTCTCCGGCTCCCGCCTCCCGCCTTCGCGCTTCGCGCTTCGGCGAGGCTTCGCCCCTTCTGCTCCCGACGTGATCGCCTATGCGCCCGTATCGCTGGAATGAAGCCGTCGACGGTCCGCTGACCGAGGCGACGATGCGCGCGAAGCTCGAAGCGTTGGGCTACCGTGTCGCACGTTATCAATACGAGCCCGGAACCGTGTTCCCCGATCATCGTCACGACGTCGACAAGATCGACGCCGTGATCAGCGGCCGGTTTCGCCTCGTCGTCCGGGGACACATGAAGGTGCTCGGCCCGGGCGACTGGATCGAAATCCCGCGCGGCACCATCCACAGCGCCGCCGTGCTCGGCGACGACCCGGTCGTCTCGCTCGACGCCGTGCTTATTCCCGACTCCTGATTCTCGCTTCCTGCTCCCTGCTATCTGATCCCCATGCGTATAGCCATTTTCGGTTCCGGTGCGGTCGGTGGATACTTCGGCGCTCGTCTGGCGGCGGCCGGCGAAGACGTCACGTTCATCGCGCGCGGGCGCACACTCGAGGCGCTGCGGCAGCGCGGCCTGCGCATCACCAGTCCGACCAAAGGGGATCTGGCCGTGCCGGTGCGCGCCGTCGAATCACCAGCGGAATGCGGGCCGGTTGATGTCGTCCTCTACACGGTGAAACTGTACGACGTCGAGACCTCGGCGCCGTCGCTCGCGCCGCTCATCGGTCCTGACACCGTCGTCATCACGCTGCAGAACGGCGTCGAAGCCGTGGACATGGTGGGCCGTCACGTCGGCGCGGATCACGTCGCCGGCGGCGTGGCCTACGTGGTGGCCGTTGTCGACGAACCCGGCCACGTGCGTCACACCACCGCCGACCGTCTCGTCTTCGGCGAGGACGATGGGCGGATGTCGGAGCGGCTGAAGGCGTTTCAGGCGGCGGGGCAGAAGGCGGGTTTTGTCGCCGATCTCTCGGCGAGCATCATCACCGACCTGTGGGTGAAATTCGTGCGGTTGGGGACGTGGAGCGGCATCACCGCGGCGTCACGTTCGAACATGGGTGTCATCCGCGAGCAGCCGGAGTTGATGGCGATGATGGATCGCGCGCTCGACGAAGCGCTGGCCGTCGGCCGCGCCCGCGGCGTCGTGTTTCCGGACAACCTCGTCGCCGCGACGCAGGAGATGGTGCGCAACTTCCCGCCGGGCTCGAAGTCGTCGATGCTCGAAGATCTCGAGCGCGGGCGTCGTCTCGAACTCCCCTGGCTCAGCGGCGCCATCGTCCGCTTCGGCCGCGAAAGTGGCGTGCCGACGCCGACGCACGAAGCGATCAATGCGGTGTTGCAGCCGTTCTTGAAAGGCACCTAGCTGAGCGACGTGACGTGAGTCAGGTCGGGAGGCGGGAGGCCCTTCGACCCTTCGGCTCTGCTCAGGGTCGCCCCGAGCCCGGTCGAGGGGCTTCGCTCAGGGCATGCGGGAGGCGGCTAAGCCGGCGTCACATCCGCAACGATCCACCAACGTCCGCTGACGTCGCGCGTCCAGACGCGGATGTAGTGCACCGCCTGCGGCTTGTCATCGGCGGCAGTGATCGATGCGCGGCCCCACGTGTAGCCAAGCTCGCCCGACGCGCCTGTCTCGCTCTTCATCGGCTCGCTCGTCATCGCCTTCACGTGCTCGCGCAGCCACGTCATCGCATCGTCGCGCGTGGTCATCGGCAGCGCGCCGTTCCGATGCAGGCGGCCGTTCGCGTGCATCGTCTCGCCGAAGGCCGCGGCCGCGCCCTTCGCCGCAAGCGCTGCGCTGAACGCGCGATCGGCGTCGAGCAGACTCGACTCGGCTTCGGCCCTTCCTGACGTGTCTTTCACCGGCGGACGCGTCCCGCGCGCGCTGGCGCGAACGAGCCCGGGCGCGAACGACACTTCTCCCGGCGGTTGCACGCCGGCGTCGAGCAGCACCTTGAACGTGCCGTCGCTTTGCTTCTTCCACACCGAGAAGTAGCAGCCGTGTCGCACGCCGCCGTCCTTCTGCGGAAAGCGCACCGGACCGGTGAGGTATCCGAGGTCGCCGCTGGCCGCCACGTCCCCGAGCCGCGGTTCCCACGAGAACGCGGGCGCCCCGGGTGGCGGTGCCGTCTGTGCACGCAGCCGCGGCCGCGCCGGACCGGGCTCGGGCTGAAAGCTCACCGCTTCGTCGGCGAAGAACTCGATGAACGCGTCGCGTGGCGTGCGCTCGCTCGCGCGGGCCGAGAACGCGCGCTCGGCCTCCGCCATCGCGACCAGCGCCGGCGGCAGCGCATCCTCCGGCGATTGTGCTGCCAGTCCCCGGCGCGCGAAGCCGCCCGTGAGGACAGCCAAGCCAACCACGATGACCGCGGCCCGAAGAAGCCTCGACATGCCGCCGATTCTGCGCGCGCGCAGGCGTGGGAGCGAGCGAAATGTGACGAAACGCAGCCGGCGGTGACGAATGGCAGCCGCCGGCCCAGGACCTAAGACCTAAGACCTAGGACCTTCCAGCAAGCGACGAACTGCTCGAGGACGATCGCGAAGAACTGCTGCTACTGCTGCTCGAACCGCCGCCAGACGATGAACTGCTGGAGGACGATTGGCTGGACGAACTGCTCGACGACGAGCTGCTCGAAGACGACGAGCTGCTTGATGACGCGGTGCTCGAGGAACTGCTCGACGAGGAACTGCTCGAAGACGAACTGCTCGAGGAAGCCGTCGAAGACGACGAGCTGGAGGAACTGGACGGCGTCGACGAAGAACTCGCGCTGCTGGTCGACGAGGAACTGCTGGACGAAGGCACGCTCGACGAACTGGATGTGCCGCTGCTCGAACTCGGTAACGGGTCGGGCTCGGTGGGCGACTGCGAGCAGCCGGCCATGCCGGCGGCCAGAGCCGCCGCGGGTGCGCCTGAAAGCAACAGCAGGAACTCGCGCCGGCGCTGCAACTCGGTCTCTTCAGCCGAGTTCGTTGCCGGGAACTTGGGATCGGTCACGGGTCACCCCTCGCGCGCTGGGAGCAGGCGCGATTCGGGCACTGCGACGGGATGTCCGTGCTCGCCGGGCGCAAACGGCGGCAGTGCTCCGCCGGTGAAGTATAGCTCGATCCGCCGAATCACCTCGTCGGCCGTGATCATGTCCATGCACCGTGGCAGCGGCCCCACCGGATCGACGCAGAGTTCCTCCGGCGCATCCTTGCTGTCGCCATCGCCAAGCGCGTGCGTGCGCGACTTCCAGCAGCCGCCGTTGTCGCAGCACCTGAGCGCACCCACGGTGTGAATGAACTGATGATGCGGATACGCGGTGAAGTGCGGCGGTTCGCGCCCGCCGGCTATCACCACGCACGGTCGATTCTGCGGCATGCCCGGCTTCACCTCGACGGCCGCGGCGAGGTGCATCAGGAAGCTCACCGCCGACACGACGCCCTGCGCGTGATACATCAACCGAATCAACTCGCGATGCGTCGTCTGGCCGCGGAGATCGACGACCCCGTCCAGCGCGGGGTGATGGTGGTGCATCTCGCCCACCTGCACGAAGAGCAGACGGCCGCGGAAGTGGTCGATCACCTGCTGGTAGCGCTCGTGCGACCACCACTTGATCGTGTAGTCGAACTTCCCGCCCGAGGTGAAGAGCCAGAAGGGCGGCGCCTCGCCGGCGCTCGCTTGGACGTCGCGAAACCACGCCTTTTCGCTGTCGTCGATGTGGATATCGCCCTTGAACGCGGTGACGCGCATGCGCAGCCCCAGGGTGTCGTTCAGATACTCGACGAAGCCGTCGAGAAAGTGCCGCGGCTCCTGATTGCTGCGATGAATGAGCGGGTAGTGGCAGTCCACCACCTCGACGTCCGGATCGTCCTCGGACAACGGCGTCAGATGCGGGTTGTGCAGCCACAGATCCGGACACGACGTCCGCACGTCGGTGACGAACTCGCCGGGATGCGCGCGGTGCAGATCGCGCACCGCCGCCGTCAGCATGACGATGTCGCCGGGGGATTGGAAGTTGCGGAGGATCAGCTTGCGCATCGAGTGATGCCGTTCACGCCCGCGCCACGCGCAGCCCTGCCCACACCCAGGCCAGGCAGATCACCGTGGTGAGGACGACATCGCTCGGCCAGTGCGCGCCCAGGGTCACGCGCGCGAGCGCCATCAGCACGAGCGGCACGAGACTGATGACGCCGACCGCCCGCGCCCACGTCAGTCGCGAGCGCAAACCGATCAACGCCACGGCGCCGCAGGTGACGGCCATCAGCGTCATCGACGTGGAGGGAAAGCTGAATCCGGATGGTGAACCCGTGACCGCAATCAGATCGCGCGACGGCCGCGGCCGCGCTGCCAGTTGCTTGCTCGCTTCGCCAAGCCATTGCTCCGCGGCGATCACCACGATCACGACGAGCGCGGCGCGCCAGCCGCTGATCGCGAAGGCAAGGGCAACGGCCAGTGTCATCAACACGTACTTGCCTGGCGCCGTGACGATCGTCGACACGCGCGATGCCCACGCCGTGCCGGGCGCCGCCGATTGCACCGCCCGCGCGATGGTCACGTCACCGGCAAAGGAGGGCTCCATCCGTGCCGCAGAGAAGATGAGCGCGGAGACGGCGAGCGCGAGGAGTAGAGGGGCCACAGATGACACAGGCCACAGATAACACAGACAGCACGGATAAGGACAGGCCACAGATGCCACAGACGGCACCGATAAAGACAGGCCACAGATGCCACAGATGGCACAGACAAAGGCAGGCCACAGATGCCGCAGATGGCGCAGACAAGACAGGCCACAGATGACACGGATGCCACAGACAAACACAAGCCGCAGATGCGCAGAGAGCACAGACAAAACGGGCCGCAGATGCGCAGATGGATCAGCGGTTGCTCCGCCCCCAGGCCCCCAGTCCTCCAGCCCTCCAGCCCTCCAGTTCTCATTGCCGCAGATGCGCAGATGGGCCACAGATGGCACAGACAGCACAGACAAGGTCAGGCCGCAGATGCGCAGATGGATCAGCGTTTTGTCCTGACCCCCAGCCCTCCAGCCCTCCAGCCTTCCAGTCCTCCAGTCCTCCAGTCCTCAGTTGCCGCAGACGCGCAGATGGGCCACAGATGACACAGAAAGCACAGATGAAGACAGAGCCGCAGATACGGGGTAGATCAGACAAAGGCGCAGGCCGGCAAATCGCAACATGGCAAATGGATGAATCAGCCGATCTGCCATCTCCCAATCGACAACAATCGCGAAATCCCCCGATCCGTCATTTGCCAATGAAGAGTGCGGGCACGCCGGCGAGACCGCGAGGGCCGAGGCGTGCGCGCATCGCACGCCGCCCTTCCGCGTAGGCGAGCACCCGGGCTCGGCGCTGCTCGATGAACGGGATGAAACCCTCGGCGTCGGCGACGAGCGCTTCGGCGGCGAGACGCTCCATCGTGCGCGCGGCGTTGGCGCGATTGTCGAGATAATCGCGCGCGAGGAGGCCGATGAGCGGTTCCAGCCTCGCCTGCGCGTCCTCGATGCGCACCA
>JADZCY010000174.1 GCA_020851325.1 Acidobacteriota bacterium
CTGCCGCGCGGCAGCCGCGTCGAGATCGACGGCTCGGCCTGCCGCCACATCGATCACGACGTCCTCGAGTTCCTCAGCGACTTCCGCCAGACCGCCACACTCAAGCGCATCGACTTCCGCATCGTCGGCATCGACCTGCCGCCGGTGAGCCCGAGCCACTGATGGACCAGCACCTCCGCCGGCTTTTCGACAACAACCGCACCTTCGTCGAGCAGGTGACGCAGGAAGACCCCGAGTTCTTCAGGCGCCGCGCCGCGAAACAGGAGCCGCACTTCCTGTTCATCGGCTGCGCCGACAGCCGCGTGCCGATCGAGATGCTGACGGGTGTGGCGCCGGGCGAGATGTTCGTGCATCGCAACATCGCCAACCAGGTGGTGTCGGCGGACTTCAACCTGCTGTCGGTGCTGCAGTACGCGGTGGAGGTGCTCGACGTCGCGCACGTGATCGTCTGCGGGCACTACCAGTGCGGCGGCGTGAAGGCGGCGATGGGCGACACGTCGTTCGGCCTCGTCGATCACTGGCTGGCCGGCCTGCGCGATCAGGTGCGGGATCACCGCGCCGAACTCGATGCGTGTGACGACGAGACGGCACGCTTCAATCGCGTCGTCGAGTTGAACGTGCTCCGGCAGATCTACAACCTGGCCCGCACGCCGATCGTGCAGGGCGCGTGGCGGCGCGGTCCACGGCCGCTGCTGCACGGCATCGTCTACGACATCCACGACGGGCTGTTGAAGGAACTGGCGATGGCCGTCGACGGCCCCGAGAAAGTCCGCGCGCTGGAAGCGCGGCTATAGGACAGGACCGCGCGCCCGCGCTGCGCGCTACGGCGGCGCGGTGGGGGCATCAGGACCGCTTCGCGGTAGGGGCGGCGGGGCATTGGGTGATTGCCGGATCGCGCGAGTTCGCGATTGTTGTCGATACGCGATTGGCAATTGGCGATCCGATTCGGCGATTCTCGATTGCCAATCGGCAACAGTCTCGAAACCACCCGATCCGACAATCACCATTGCTTCTGCCCCAGCCCCCCAGCCCCCCAGCCCTCCAGCCCCCCAGCCCCCCAGTCCTCCAGCCTTTTCATCCGTTCGGCGGCTCGGCGCCCATGGCGTAGGCCAGCGCGCGCGACTGATCGGATGGGGGGAAGCGAACGCCGAAGCCCTGGATGCGATCGCGATAGACCACCGAGCCGGGCACGGTGATGCGCGTGTCGCCGAGCACCACCGTCACCTCGATGGCGGCGCCGGGTTCGGGCGCCGTGACTGAATCGATGAAGCAGCCACCAGGACTGAGGTCGGTGATGCGGCAGTCACGATTACCCGACGAGCCGCTCCACGTTCCATCGAATGGCCCTGGCTGACGCGTAAACCGGCGGCGATCCTCGGTCATGGCGCGATCATAGCGCAGGGGTCGCGCTGTCTCAGAACGGCGCGGCACTGTCTCGTCCCGGCACAATCGACGCCTCGCGTCAAACTGCGCACAACGTGGCGGCTCATGCACTTACAGCGTCTCACCGCGGTGGGCCGCGCATTGCACGGAGGGATGATCCCCGGACCTCGCGCCCGGGCCGAGATCACGCCGATGCCGCCCGTCCGAACCCTCGCCGTTGCCACGGCCGCCGCTGTCGCGGTCGCTGGCGCATGCCTGGCCGCGGGCTGGCCGGACGGAGCCGATCCCATCGTCTTCACGCTGCTGCTGCTGGCCGGCACGCTGGTGGCGGCCAGCACGTCACGACCGCCGGTGCGCCACCACCTCGAGCCGATGTGGCCGTCGTTTGTCGCCGAGTGGACGACGCTGCTGCTGTTCGGCATGCCGGTGTCGCTGCTGCTGACGGCCGTTGCCGAAGTGGTGCCCGGCCTGGCGCGCGCCGACGCGCGGCCCGATGCCATCGCGCGCGCGGCGCGGCTCAGCGTATCGCTGCTGGCACTGGCCGCGGCGGGCGTCGCCGCAACGGCGGTGACCGAGGCGCTGCACCCCGCCAAATGGCCGGAGCTGGCCGCCCCCATGGCCGCCGCCATCGTGGTGCACCTGATCGTGCGCGGCACGCTCGCCGGCCTCGTCGTACCGCTGATCCTTCGTCATGGCCTGATGCGCGACTGGCCGGCGCGGCTGCTCGATGCGGCGCCCGGCTTCGTCGTCGGCGCCAGCCTGGCCGGCGTCATCGCCGAGATCGTCACGCGAGAGGCGTGGACCGTGCTGCCGCTCGCGCTCGTGCCGTGGCTGGTGGCCGGCCGCGACTACGGCGTCCACGTTACGCACGTGCAGGAGCAGCACCGGCGGCGTTCGGTGATGGACGTCATCTCCGAAGGCATGTGCGTTGTCGATCGTCGCGGCGGAATCACGCAGTGGAGCGACGTCCTCGAACACATGCTCGGTTGTGGTGCCGCCCGCGCCATTGGCGCGTCGCTTGGCGGGGCGATACCGTCGCTTGCCAACACCGAAACGACGCACGCCGTCGAAGCAGTGCTGGCGACGCGCGAGCCGCGCACGATCAACCGCGTGACGTTGTCCAATGCGGCGGGCAGCCGCATCTTCCGCGTGCGCCTGCTGCCGGTGGAGGAAGGCGTGACGCTGCTGTGGCAGGACATCAGCGAACGCGCGCGCGAAGAAGGCCTGGTGAAGAAGAGCGAGGAGCGTCTGGCCCTCGCGGCGGAAGCGGCTTCGGATGGCTTGTGGGCGTGGGACCTGCGCAGCGACGAATGCTTCTTCTCCGGCCGCTGGCGCGGCATCGTCGGCTTGTCGGCGGAAGCCGTGACTGCGGGGATCGAGGAGTGGTTCCAGCGCGTGCATCCGTCGGATCTGCCGGCGCTCAAGGCCGCCATCGACGCGCACCTGGCCGGCCACAGCGATCGTTTGCGCCATGAGCATCGCGTGCTGCACGAGGACGGCAACTACCGCACGGTGGTGTGCCGGGCGATGGCCGCTCGCGGCGCCGGGCGCACGCCGACGCGCATTGCCGGGTCGCTCACCGAGCGGACCGAGGCCGGCGGCGGCGGCGATGGGCGTGGCGCGGCGTATCTGGATCCGCTCACCGGGCTGGCCAATCGCGCCATCTTCGTCGAACGCGTCGGACGCCGCATGACCGAGGCACGGCAGCGGCGCGTGGCCGATCAGTTTGCGGTGCTGTATCTCGATCTCGATCGCTTCAAGGTGGTGAACGACAGCCTCGGTCACCTCGTCGGCGACGAACTGCTGATGATGGTGGCGCGGCGGCTCGAGGAGTGCCTGCGGCCGCCGGATCTGATTGGCCGCCTCGGCGGCGACGAGTTCGCCATCCTGCTCAACGGCCTGGCCGACGCGCAGCAGGCCAACGTCATCGCGTTCCGCATCCAGGACGCGCTCAGCGCGCCGTTCTCGATCGGCGGCCGCGAGGTGTTCACGACGGCCAGCATCGGTATTGCGCTCGGGCATGCCGACTACACGACGCCGGGCGAGATCATGCGCGATGCCGACACGGCGATGTATCACGCCAAGGCCAGGGGCAAGGCGCGACACGAGTTGTTCGACGCCGACATGCACGCGCGCGTCCGCGATCGTCTCGGCCTCGAGAACGATCTGCGCCACGCCGTCGACGCCAAGGACTTCGAGGTCCACTTCCAGCCGATCGTGTCGCTCGCCACCGGCAAGTGCGCCGGCTTCGAATCGCTCGTGCGCTGGAAGCGCCACGGTGAGCCGGTCGGACCGGACGTGTTCATTCCGCTCGCCGAAGAACTCGGGTTGATCGAGCCGCTTGGCACGTGGGTGCTCCAGAAAGCCTGTCGCACGTTTGCCGAGTGGCAGCGGCAGATGCCGGGACGGCTGGATTACATCGCCGTGAACGTCTCGAGCCGTCAGCTTCAGCAGCAGAACTTCCTGCGCATCGTCGAGCAGGCCGTGGATCACGCCGGCATGCAGCCGTCGGAGCTGCGTCTCGAGATCACCGAGACGGCGTTGATGGACAGCCCACAACTGGCGGCGCGCGTGCTGCGCGATCTCCGCGACTTCGGCGTGAAGATCTACCTGGACGACTTCGGCACCGGCTACTCGTCGCTCAGCCACCTGCACAAGCTGCCGGTGGACGCGCTGAAGATCGATCGCTCGTTCGTGAAGAGCCTCTTCGCGTCGGATCGCCCGGCGATTGTCGAAAGCATCCTGGCGCTGGCGGCCACGCTCAACACCAGCGTCGTCGCCGAAGGCGTCGAGACCGACGGCCAGGCGCGCGAACTGGAGCGCCTCGGCTGCACGCACGCGCAGGGCTATCTGTTTGCCA